>JAHFED010000002.1:0-33869 GCA_023248635.1 Myxococcales bacterium | reverse complement strand
GGAAGGAGAATCACTCTTCGCGGCCCGCACGGCCTTTGCCGTTGGTGACCGGCCCCGGTCGCTTGTCGTCGGCGATGTCAACGGTGACACGCTTCCGGACCTCGTCACCGCCAACGGCGGCGATCCGAACGATCCCGACGACGCCAACACGGTCACCGTGCTCGCCAACAGCGCGGGGGGACAATTTGTTGCCGCGACCTTTCCCACGGGCGGGCAGACGCCGGCTGCCGTGGTGCTCGCCGATGTGGGCGACGACGTGAGCCAAAGCCTGGACATCGTTGTCGCGAACAAGGGGTCTGACACCGTTGCCGCTCTCTTCGGCGATGGCGCTGGTGCCTTCGGTGGGGTGCCGGCCCAGGTGGGCTCGGGGGGCACCGTCGGTGCCCAAGACCCGGTCGCGCTGGCCCTCGGCGACCTTGATGGAGACCAGCTCCTTGACCTCGTCGTGGCCAACCAGACGTCGAACCGGGTGGAGTTGCTGCACGTCGGCGCCGGTTCGTTCACCCCCTACGACTTTCGCGATTCGGTCCCGGCACCGAGCTCCCTGGCGCTGGCGGATTTGAACGGGGACCGGAAGCTCGATCTTTTGGTGGGGAACGACGCTGGGGTGTTTGTGTTCCTCGGCCCGCAGCTCGAGTCGCCGCCTACGTTTTTTCCCGCGGCCACCGAGGCGGCGGTGGCCTTCGCGCTCGGCGACCTGGATGGGGATGAGCTCCTCGACATCGTCGTCGCCGACCAACGGCAGCTCGATGCCAGCGGCAGCATTTCCGTCCTGCTGGGCCTCGGCGCGGACGGCGAATCGAGCTTCGGGTCGCCCGTCCCCCATTTGGGCGGCTTGGATCAGCGCGCCCTGGCGCTCGGCGACCTCAACTCGGACGGTTCCCTCGATGTGGCGGTGGCGGCAGGCGACTCCGATGAGGTGCTGGTGCTCCTGGGAGATGGGTCGGGCGGGCTGGCGCCTCCCTTGAGCTTCGAGGTGGGACGGCGCGCCAGCGCGGTGGTGATCGCCGACCTCGACCTCGACGGCGGCCTCGACCTCGCCGTCACCGACGAACTCGACGATACCGTCTCGGTGCTGCTGAACCGCAGCGTCCCATAGCTGCCGAACATGCCCTGCGGCGTCACGAGAAATGGGCGGTGGCCTTCCGCCGCAGCAGCGCTTGCAGGGCCGCGTCGGCGGGGTCTCGCAGGACGGGGGCGACGACGTCGACGTCGGCGCTGAGGCGATCGAGCAGCGCATCTTGGGCGCGTATCTGGCGCAACGCCGCGGCGTAGGGCGTCAGGGGCCGGAAGGTCACCAGCGTGTAGCTGGGGGTGACGAGGTCGGGTGCGGCCCGGGCCAGGGCGGCTTCGATTTTCTTGCGCACCAAGAAGTCGGGCCGACCGACCTTGTCGCGCATCTCGATGAAGTTCTCGAGGGCCAGGGTCGCGATGGCATCGGCGTTTTCCTTGCGCGCTTGCTCGAAGAGAGGGAGAGCCCGGGCCCAGTCGCCGTCGACGTCGGCCAGGATCTCCACCAAGACCCGGCAGTCTTCGAAGCCGGCGTTCAGGCCCTGGCCGAAGAAGGGGACGATGGCGTGGGCAGCGTCGCCGATGAGCAGGGTCTTCCCGCGGTGCCAGGGCTGGCAACGAATGGTCGCCAATGAAGACACGGGATTTCGCGCCCATTGATCGTCGAAGTCGGGCAGGAGCGCCAACGCATCGGGGAAGGCCCGTGCAAAGAAGGATCGAGCCGCCGTAGGTGTGGACCGGGCGGCGAAAGAGGCGTCGTCTCCGTCGTGGGCGAAGAAGAGGGTGCAGGTGAAGCTGCCGTCTTGGTTCGGCAGGGCGATGAGCATGAAGGATGAACGCGGCCAGATGTGCAGCGCGTGTCTTTCGAGCAAGAAAGATCCACCAGGTCCGGCGGGAATCGCGAGCTCTTTGTATCCATGGGGCAAGAAGCTCTGGCTGTAGTCAAAGCGATCGGTCTTCAAGAAGGCGGCCCGCACTGCCGAAAACGCGCCGTCGGCGCCGATGACGACGTCGCCCTTTGCCTCCACCGCTCCGCAGCGCACGCGACCCGCTGCGAGGTCGACGTCTACGCAGGGGTGCTCGAAATGAACGGGGACGCCGGCGCCGTCGAGGAGGTCGAGGAGCTTGATGTTGAGGCCGCCGCGCGAGACCGAGCGGATGTGTTCGCCGTTCAAACCGTAGGGCAGGAAGCTCGAGCTGCCGTCGACGCCGTGCACCTGCCGCCCCGGCATGGCCACCGCGACCTTCTCGACGTCGTCGACCACGCCGGCCTGCTGCAACCCGAGCATGCCCCGATCGGACAAGGCGAGGTTGATGGAGCGGCCGCCGACGTAGCCCTGGGCCCGGGGATCGCCGCGGCGCTCGTAGACAACGACATCGTCACCGCGGGCCTTGAGCAGCAGGCCGAGCAGGGAACCCACGGGCCCCGCGCCGACGATGACGATGCGGCTCATGACGCTCCCTTGGCGCTCACGCAGGCGCGCAGCACGTCGACGAAGGCGACGACGTCGGCGAAGCGGCAGTAGAGCGGGGCCGGGGCTGCACGAATGACATCGGGGGGGCGAAAGTCGACGCAGACCCCTTGCTCGTGCAGCAGACGCTGCAGCTTTTGGGCGTCGAGGCGATCGGCCGGCACCCGGAGGCTGAGCTGGGCCCCGCGCGCGTTTGGATCGCGGGGGGTGATGATCCTGACACCATCGACGTCGTCGACGAGTTGTTCGAGGAAGCCGGTCAGCGCCAGCGACTTCTCGCGCAGGCGCGCCATGCCGGCCCGCGCGAAGACGTCGAGAGAGGCATGCAGGGCGGCCATCGACAGGATTGGCGCGTTCGAGATTTGCCAGCCCTCGGCCCCCTCCTGCAGCTGCAGAGGGGCTTGCTGCGATCGCGCGAAGCGGGTTTGAGGTTCGGCGCTCCACCAGCCGCAAAAACGGGGCAGGTCGAAGGATCGGGCGTGGCGCTGGTGCACGAAGCTCATCGCCACCGCACCGGGTCCGCTGTTCAAATATTTGTAGGTGCACCAGGCTGCGAAATCGACGTCGTCATCGTGGAGGGCCAGGGGCACGTTGCCGACGGCGTGGGCCAGATCCCAGCCCACCGTGATGCCCCGGGCGCGGGCGCTGCGGGTCAGACGGTGAATGTCGAAGAGTTGACCTGTATAATAGTTGATGCCCGAAAGTAGCATCAGCGCGCAGGAGTCTTTTTCCCGATCGAGCAAGGCTTCGATGTCTTCGGAGCGCAGGGCGTCCTCCCCGGCACGGGGCATGACTTCGACGACGGCGTCGGCGGGATCGAAGCCGTGAAAGCGCGCCTGCGACTGCACGAGAAAGCGATCGGAGGGAAACGCGCCGCCCTCAATAATGATTTTGTATCTCTCCTTCGTCGGTCGGTAAAAACTGACCAGCAAAAGATGAAGGTTCGCGGTCAGCGATCCCATGGCCACGACTTCGCTGGCGCGCGCGCCCACCAATGCTGCTCCCCGCTCGGCGACGAGCGCGTGGTAGCTGAACCAGGGCTCCGCCGGGCCTCGCAACGATCCCGGCGTCGTCGGCGCCGCAAACGAAGCCCCCGGCGCGGCGAAGTGGCCCTCGACGCCGAGCCGCGCCCAGGCCTCGAGCTCGGCAGAGACGGTCTCTCGCACGCGCGCGGGCATCAGGCCCAGGGAGTTGCCGGTCAGGTAGACGACGTCGCCGCGGGCGCTTTGGGGGAAGCAGAATTCCTGTCGAAAGGGCGCGAGGGGATCGACGTCGTCGCGGCGGCGGGCCTCTTTGGTGGGATCGATCATGCAAGGCCTTCGAAGGGAGCGATGAGCGCACGAGAGGGGGCGGCGTCGGCGACGAAAGGGGCCACCTGCAGGAAGAGAGCATAGGCACCGGCCGCGATGTCGTCGTCGACGGCGATGAGCTCTGTGACCGTGCGGGGGGAGGCGGCGGCCGCGAAGTCGGTGAGGGGGCCCGGGGGCAGATCGAAGAAGGCGCGGTGCGCGGCCAACAAGCCGCCGTCGTCTTGGCGATCCACCGAAGGCAGATCGACCAACAAGTGCACGAAGCCGCGTTCGCGCACCCACGTGGCGGCATCGGGCGTGAGATAGGGCGGGTTGCGGCCCGAGTGCCGTTGTCGTCGTCGCAGGTCGCCGGCAGCACTCGCAATCACCAAGCCGAGCGGAGCAAAGGCCGCAAGCGCGAGAGCGTCGACGGCGTCTTCGATCAGCTGTCGATCGATGACCAGATCGTCGTGGCGGTGGTTGCCGGCGACGTCGTCGACGGAGTCACCCAGGAGCCGCGGCTCCACGCGAATCAAGAGGGCCGCACAGACCGGATCGGGGACGACGACGGCGCTGCGGGGTCCGAGCAGGTGGCCAGGGCCCTCGGTGTGGGTGCCGTCGGCGTGGGGCGTCAACGTGTGGGTTTCGCAGTTGCAAGATCCGCCGCGGCGCACGTCACCGACGAAGGATCCTGCTTGCACCGGGGCGCTGGTCGCGGGGGGAAGGTGAAAAGCCCGGCCGTCGTCGTCGTCGAAGCGCACGGGAATGCTCAGATCGCGCAGGGCACGCAAGTCGACGTCGAGGTCCCCGAGGCGAAGGCGCATGCCGGCTCTTAGCTCCAAGGCGTCGCGTCGAAAACACGGGCCTCAGTTGCAGGGGCTTTCTTGCTCAACAGCGGCGGTGTTGCCGCTCAGGGTGGGCGTCGAAGCGCAGTCGACGGCGATGTCGGTGCCGTTGTCTTCGAAGGTGCTGTTGGTGACGGTGACGTTGGTCCCCGTGGTGTCGAGGTCGATGCCGGTGGTGGCCTGTCGCACGGTGGTGTCGGTCAGGTTCGAGGGGAGGCTTTGGTTGAAGAAACGCATCCCCGTCCACGAGCCCGCGGGCCCCGAGGGATCCAAGGCCTCCAGGGTTGCCGACGTCGAGACCAGGCCGCCACCGAATTTGGTGCCCACGGTGACGTTGGCGAACTCGGCGAAGCGCAGCACCACGCCCGGTGACAGCGTGAGCACAGGGCGGCCGCCGCCATCGACGACGAGGTTGACGTCGAAGTCCCAGGGCAGGGTCTGGGCTTGCCAGGTTTGGGTGGCGACGACGAAGCCGGAAAAGACCAGCAGCGCAGGGGTGTCGATGAAGGTCTGGGCGGGCCCGACGCTGCCGATGGAGTTGGCCGGGATGCGCAGGCCGACGGGGCAGGAGACGAAGGTGTTGTCGGCGAAGGCCACGTAAGGGACGCCGGCGATGCCAATCACGCCGCTCTCGGCGCAGGACTCGAAGCGCGAGTTGGTGACGCTGAGGGCGTTGGGAGCGTTGTCGACGAACAAGCACCCGCCGGCGCCGACCAGCCCGCCGCCGCCATGGCGCAGGGTAACGTGATCGAGATTCATGAGATCGAGCCCGGTCTCTGCGCGCACGCCGTCCCAGGCGCCGGCCACCGCGCTGTCTCCCGACTCCAAGACGATGGGAGCGTCGTCGTCGCCGTCGGCCACGAAGGAGCCAAAGACGTTGAGGCCAACGCCGTCGGCAAAGCGCGCGCTGAGGCCGGCCTCGAAGGTCAAGAAACCGCTGGACTGCACCACCACCGTGCGCGGAATGATCAAGGGCGAGCACGATGCCGGAATGGTGACGACGTCGACGACGGAGTCGGGCAGGAAGCACTCCCCTTCGCCTTCACCTTCTTCACCTTCACCTTCCCCTTCACCTTCGCCTTCGCCTTCGCCTTCGCCTTCCCCCTCGCCTTCGCCTTCTTCGCCCTCCCCTTCTTCGCCTTCCCCCTCCCCTTCCTCAGCCGTGGCAAGGCCGGGGCATCCAGCCGCCGCCAGGATGAGCAGTGCAGAGACAGACACGATCAAGGGGCGCATGTTTCCTCCAGCGACGTCGACCCGACCGTGCCCCGCGCGCGGGGGAGCGGCAAGTTTCCAACGGAAAAAAGGGCGACCACCAACGACGAAGGCCGTGGAAGGATCGATCGAGCGATGCGCCACCTGTCTCTCGACCCGCGCTGCCCGCGTTGCTTCATGAAGCCCGTGCTTTGCCTCTGCGCGGCCTTCACGGCGCGGCCGACGCGCAGCCATCTCCGCATCATCGTCCCCGAGATGGAGTTGAAAAAGTCGACGAACTCGGGTCGGCTGCTGCCCCTGTTGCTCAGCAACGCGGCCCTCGTGCCCTACGGCAGCGAGCACAAGACGCTGCCGCCGTCGCCGTGGCCGTCGTCGACGCGGCCGCTGGTGATCTTTCCCTTGCAGGGCGCGCCCTTGCTCTCGGAGTTTTGCGACCTCAGCTCGGGCCGCCCATCGGCCGCCCGGCTTGGGGGCAGACAAGGGGCCGACCGGCCTCAGGGCGCGGTTTCGACGTCTGGCCCCCAAGACGCGATCGATGTCGATAACAGGCCGTGGACCTTGATCCTGCTCGACGGCACCTGGCACCAGGCCAACCGCCTGCGCAAGCGCTTCCTCACCAGCCACGTGCCCTTCGCGCGCCTGCCAGTCGATCTGCGGCCCTCGACCTACCAGCTGCGCCAGGGCCATTTCACTGGATCGCTCTCGACCCTCGAGGCTGCCGCCCGCGCCCTGGCCATCGTCGAAGACGACGTCGACGTCGAAGCGCATCTGCTCGATGGATTTCGCCGCATGGTCGATCGCACGCTCTGGCTGCGCGGATCCAAGCAAGCTGCCGACGTCTACGGCGGGCTCCCGGCCGGCATCACGCGCCACGACGTCAACCGCGCGCTCAGAGCAGGTGGGTGACCCGCTCGTCGCCGCGCAGGGCTTCGTAGACGTCGTAGACCTGCTGTCCCGAGGTCACGTAAAGGTCCAACGTCAGGCACACGAAGCGGCCGCCGGAAGAATCGCGGGCGCTCCAGGCCTCGGGTTCGACGGGGCGGCCGACGACGACGGCGACGCGGGCGAGCAGGACGTCGACGAGATCCGAGGTGGCCTTGGCGATGGCCTTGAAGCGAAACACGCAGGGGTATTCGACCAGATCCTCGATGGGACGCCCGCTGCCGCTGCTCATCCCCGAGCCGATTGACCAACCGATCAGCGGACCTGCTGCATCGTCATCCATGGGCTGGATTGTACGAGCTTGAGCGCGCCAGGCCACGGTGGGCCGTGCTCGCTCAAACACCTACACGACGTCGACCAAAAGGCCCTCCCGCTGCAGGTCCCCCAAGAGCGCCGCGGCTTCGTCTTCGTCGCAACCGCGGCCACGGGCCAGAGCGACCAAAGCGTCATGACCCTGGTGGCGGGCGGCGGCCAGCAGGAGACCGAGGTCGTGGGTGCAGCTCGCCACCCGTGGATCGCCCAGCCCGCCGTCGACGACGACGCCCTCCTGCTCGCCGGGGTCCATTGGCTCCCAGCGCAAGCGAGCCCCGCGCATCACGGCCTCCGCGGGTTGCGGTCCGAGGGAGGTGCGCAGCTTGGTCCAGCGCTCGATGGTCCCCCGAGCCAAGGCGCCTGCGCCATCGATGCCGGGAGCCAGCGTGAAGGGGCCGCCATGCCGTCGACGACGACGTGCCCGGGCGATGCACCCCTCGACAGCGGCAGGAGGACCCAGAAAGAGCGCGACGCCCTCCACCAGCGAGGTGCGCTGCTCGATGACGTCGATGAAGGCGGGGCTGCTGAAGAAGGAGAAGAGCTGCGGGAGACCAGCGACGGCCGTGGCCACGGGCAATTCGTCGACGACGGCGGCTGCGGCGCGGGCTTTGCGCTCGGGGTCGGCGCGAAAGGCGCGGCGGTCGATGCTGGCAAAGAGCGCCCGCTCCTCGGGGTTGAGCTGGAGCGCGTCGCCATCGAGGATGCGGCTGACCCAAGAGACGTCGAAGTGCAGCAGCAGTGCCGCGGTGCGCAGCTTGCGGGCATCGATGCTCATGGTGACCAGATGCGCGCGATGCGCTCGAAGGCCTCGATGACGTCGTCGTTGCGGTTGCGCTCGCACTCAAAGACCACGGCCTTGAGATTGCGAGCCCGCGCGACCACGTGCTCAAAGAGGCTCCAGGTGGCGGCGCTGACCTGGGCAGTGTGGCTGTCGTCGACGACGGAGAAGCCATCGACCAGGCGCTCGCTGGTGCCGGCCACGTGCACCTCGACCACGCGCTCCCAAGGGAAGGCGATGTCGTCAAAGAGCCCGCGGCCGGTCACGTGTTGGAACATGGCGAGGTGGGCGACGTCGAGCAGCATGCCGCAGTCGGCCCGCTCGCAGACGCGCGTGAAGAACTCGAGCACGTGCAGGTCGCCGACGAAGACCGTGCCGGGCGGGTTCTCGGGCAACACTTCGCACCCCGTGGCTGCGGCCAGGCGACGCACCCCGGAGGCGAAGTCCGTGGCAGCGTCGTCGACGAGGATGGGCGGTAGCAAGAGCATGTGCCCGCGATCGCGGCGGCCGAAATGCCAAAGGCCGGCGTCGCCGCACAGCCACGCGGGCTGCAGCACCTGCACCGTGTCCCGCACAGAGGCCAGCCAGTCGTCGTCGAGTTCGTCGGCGGCGTCGTCGAGGTTCACGTCGAGGAAGTGGTAGGTGGCCGGTCGGCCTTGTGCGACCCAGCGCCGGGCGTCGTCGTCGAGTCCCTTGCCCACTTCGATGCCGACCTCGAGGAAGGCGGCGAAGCGCGGGTGCGCGTGGGCCAAGGCGAACACGTCGAGCGAGCCCGGGCTGCGCGCAGCCCCGTATTCGGTGGACACGCCAATCCCCAGCCGCGGCAGGCCGGCGACCCGGTGAGAGAAAGGACCCGCGGGATGCGCCGAGAGCATCGCCTCAGTCTGCCGACGTCGGTCTCGTCGACAACGGGGGTCGGCGGCGCGACGAAGTTTGGGGCCTGGAGGTGCCTTCTTTGACAGCTTCGGCAAGGGACGCGCAGAGTGCCGCCCGGTGCCTGAGATCGACGACGACGGAGCCAGACATGCACAGCGACGAGATCAAGATCTTCACCGGCAACTCGAACCGCGCCCTGGCCGAGGCGGTGAGTCGCTATCTCGAGACGCCACTGGGCCGTTCGCGCGTGACCCGCTTCTCGGACGGCGAAGTGCTGGTCGAGATCGATGAGAGCGTGCGGGGACAGCACACCTTCGTGCTGCAGTCGACGTCGTCGCCGGTGAACGAGCACCTCATGGAGATGTTGGTGATGATCGATGCCCTGAAGCGGGCCAGCGCCGAGGAGATCACCGCCGTCATCCCCTACTACGGCTACGGCCGACAGGACCGGAAGGTCGCTCCGCGCGCCCCGATCACCGCGAAGCTCGTCGCCGATCTGCTCTCGAAAGCCGGGGCCACACGGGTCATCTCGATGGACCTGCACGCCGGCCAAATCCAGGGCTTCTTCGACGTCCCCTTCGATCACCTCTATGCGATGCCGGTGATGATGCTCGATCTCAAAGAGCGCTTCGGCTTCGGCGGATCCCCGGACTCCAGCGACGTCGTCATCGTTGCTCCCGACGCGGGTGGCGTCGAGCGGGCCCGGGCCTACGCCAAGCGCTTGCAGTGTTCCCTCGCCATCATCGACAAGCGCCGCACCGGACCCAACGTCGCCGAGGTCATGAACATCATCGGCGACGTCGACGGCAAGCGGGCGATCATCATCGACGACATGGTCGACACCGCAGGAACGCTCGCCCAGGCCGCCCGCGCGGTGGTGTCGTCGGGCGCCCGCGACGTCTGGGCCTACGCGACCCATGCCGTGCTCTCGGGGCCCGCTCTCGAGCGCATCTCGGGCTCGCCGCTGAAGGAGCTCGTCGTCACCGACACCATCGCCCCCAAACCCGAGGCGTCGTCGTCGCGCATCCGTTCCCTCTCGGTGGCCCCGCTGGTCGGCGAAGCCATCAAGAGGGTGCACACCGGAGAGTCCATCTCGACCCTCTTCACCTGAGCACGGTCACCTTTGGAGCATCAATACGCGGGCCGGGCTCCATCGCGTGGCATGGCGAAAAAGAGGGAGCGGGCTTCGCCGACGACAAAGAGGGAGCCGGTGACGACGACGGCGCCCCCCCGCCTCGTGGCCACCATGACGGCGTGGCCGACGTCGTCGATGACGTCCACGACCAGGGAACGCGAGGCTGCGCGGGCAATGTCTGCGGCGGGCAGGGCGCGGGGTTGCTGGGCGCGGGCCGCGATGATCGATCGAGCACCCGGCGCGAGGATGTCGACAAAGGCGCCGACGTCGTGCCCGCGGCTCATGCCGACCACCAGGTGTCGCGGGAGCCCGCGCAGGCGGGGATCGGCGTCGAGCGCCTGCACAAGGACGCGGGCGCTCTCGGGGTTGTGCGCGCCGTCGAGAACGACGAGGGGCTGTACCGACACGAGCTCATAGCGCCCCGGCCACCGCACCGCGGCCAGGCCAGCAGCCACCGCATCGTCGTCGACGTCGAAGCCGCCGGCCCGCACCAGGGCCACCGCCAGGCTGGCGTTTTCGATCTGGTGCGCTCCAAAGAGGGCCGGACGCAAGCTGGGATCGAGAGCGACGACGTCGACGGCGACGCCGACGGCGGCGCCGACCCGCTGCAAGGCCTGCATGGCTTCGTCTGCTTGGGCGATGGTGAGGGCTGGAGCACCGCGCTTGAAGATGCCGGCCTTCTCCGTGGCGATGGCAGCCAGGGTGTCGCCGAGGAACTCGCGGTGATCGATGCCGAGGCGGGTGATGGCCGTCGCCACCGGGTTCAGGATGTTGGTGGCATCGAGGCGCCCCCCCAAGCCCGTCTCGACGACGGCGACGTCGACTTCGGCGTTGGCGAAGGCACACAAGGCCATCGCGATGAGCCGCTCGAAGAAGGAGGGCACCTCGAGCGTGGCATCGAGAGAGAGCGCCGCCTGGTGCACGCGCTCCTCCAGAGCACAGAAGGTGGCTTCGTCGATGAGGACGTCGTCGATCACGATGCGCTCACGAGCGCTGAGGAGGTGGGGGCTCGTCGTCAAGCCCACCCGGTGGCCGGCGGCTCTCAACATCGCCGCCGACATCGCCGCCGTGCTGCCCTTGCCCTTGGTGCCGGCGATGTGCAGCACACCAAAGTGCTGCTGCGGATCGCCCAGTGCCGCGGCCAAGGCGCGCATGCGGGTCAGCCCGAGCTTCGGCAGCGTCGGCGACGACAACAAGCGCTCGAGCGCCCGACGGTAGCGCGCGCTCATCCGCGGGATCAGAGCTCGAAGATCAACAGCTGCAACACGCGCTGCATGTCGGGGTTGATGCCCGGCTCTTGGTGAAAGGAGGTGAACAACACGCGCCCGCTGCCCGGCCGAAAGGCCACGGTGTGCGGCACGTTGGTGAGCACCGTGCCGCTGTCGAGCTCGGCGTCGCCTCGGATATAGACCGTCGTCGACGGCGACGCGTCGTCGATGACGACCCAGGCTGACAAGGGATAGTGCAGCTCCATCGAGTTTTGCCCGAGGGCGAAGGACATGGGCGCGTCGACGACGAGGGCGGTGACGGTCTGCGGCGCGAAACCGACCTTGGCGCTGCCGCCCACGGCGTCGTCGCCGCGGAAGGCGATGAAGTCGGGCCAGGCCTTCTCGACGACGTAGTAGGCCCAGTCCGACGCGTAGACGCTGCCACCTTGGGACACGAAGTCGCGCAGGTTCTGCAGGGACTGCTCGGGAATCACGTTGAAGAAGTGCGCCGTGAAGGGGAGGTCGCCGAGACCGCAATTCAGGAACACGATGTCGTAGCCGAAGAGGCGCGTGCGATCGGCGAGGAGGTCCTCGGTCCAGGCGCTGTCGAACACAGAGCTCGGGTAGGTGTCGACGTCGCCGCTCTCGATGCCCAGATCGTCGAGGACCTCTTGCACGCGGTCGTAGTCGCCGGTGACGACGGCGATGTGCAGGTTCTCGGCGGCGAGCTGGCATTCATCGTCGGGGATGACGGTGGTGACCCCGCTGGTGATGGTGACAGGGATCGATGCCGTGAAGCTCCCCTTGATGATCTCGACCACCTGGTCGCCGACCGGGACGCCGTCGATGTGGTAGTGGCCGTCGACGTCGGTGGATGTGGCCACGCGGGTGCCATCGCTGCGCACCACGAAGGCATCGGCGGCCGAGAGCCAAGTGACACCGTCGGGGGCACACACACGGCCCTCGACGCTGCCGACGTCGCCGGGCGGTGGGAGCGGCGTTGGTTCGCACACGTCCTCCACCGGCAGCGCGCGGTCCTGGCCGACGACGACGTCGACCTCGTGCTCTTCGAAGAACGCTCCCTTTTCGACCTTGAGCACCTGGGCGCCCGGCGGCACCCCTTCGAGAAGGAAGCAGCCCACCTCGTCGGTGGCGGTCACGACGACGCCCCCGGTGGCTGTGAGCACGAAGACGTTGGCGCCGGCGACCCAGGAGCCCACAGCTTCGTCACAGATGCAGCCCGAGACCGAGCCCCCGGGCGGCGGCGGCGGCGGCTCGGCATCGTGGCAGGTGGAGTCGATGATCTCGGCCTCCTCTAGGGGATCGATTTCGACGTCGTAGATGCGGGCCACCAGATTGCCTTCGTCGACGGTGACGGTGCCGGCGCCGGCGCCGAGGCGTTCGCCGCGGTAGACGCCGGTGGCGTCGGTGGTCGTTTCGTGGCTCTTGCCGCGGCCGTCGACGATGGTCACTTTGATGTTGGCCAGCGGAGCACCCGTCGCGGTGCTGCACACCACGCCCCGCAGCGAACCGGGTGTCGAGAGCAACTCGTCATCGCAGTTGCACGAAGGTGACGAGACGGCAGCGACGGCGGTCAGCGCCAGCAACGCCGAGGGAAGGAACACGCGAAAGGTCGAGCGAGCGGGCGTGTGCATGCTCGCTTCCTAGCACCGCGCTCGCTGGACCCAACCGGGGATCCCCCGCCGGCGTCGTCGTCGCCGTGCATTGGCGCACGCAACATTCTTATCGTCGACGACGCGCGCACTTTCTCGCTCGCGGGCCCTCCGTAGATCGACCGATGCTCCACTGCGCGCCTCACCCCGCGTCCGCTTGATCCGAGCTGGAAGACGCGCGCGAAGCGCGCCCGCGGAACGCGGAGTTGGTGGGGGGCCCCGCGTCCGGCTCCGCCGGCGCTGCTGGAGGTCTGCATCAGACCTCCAGCAGCGCATCCCCGGCGGAGCTGAACGAGACCGCTCCGCGGTCGAAGTTCAGCGAGATCGGGGATCACACGGCCCAGGGATCATCTTCGGCGTCGCCGGCCCAGGGCGGCTCTTCGGGAAGGATGGAATCCGCCGGCACACGCACGGCCATCGCGGACTCCATTGCGGGCGGGGCCGGCGGGGCAGCGGCGACGTGCGTGAACACCGACGGCGGCGGCGTCGGCGGCGCGGGCAGGGCGTCGACGACGCGGGCCACCGAGGCGCGCAGGGGCTTGGCGATCCCGGGGGCGTCGAGGGCCTGCAGCGCGGCGACGATGGCCTTCTGCTCGTTGAGCAAGCGCTTGCGCTCGGTGTGGTCCTGCGCTTCGTCGGCGCGGGCGAGGGCGGGCTGCAGGGCGCCCAGGCGGGCCTCGAGGCTGTGGCGTTCGAGGAAGTCGGCAGAGATGGCTTCGACCATCGAGAGCGCCGTGGTCAGACCCAGGGTGCGATCAGGTCCATCGAGGCGCACGCGATCGGCGATAGCGATCAGGTGTCCACGCGGCGAGACGGCGACGCGGGGCAAGACCTCGCGCGGTGCCACGTCGTGAAAGCGCACCAAGCCATCGACGACGGCGCCGACGAAACGTTTGAGCTCCACGCTCTGCACATGGGGCAACAACAGCGCCACCCGCGGGGCAAGCTCGGGATGACAGAGCACGATCTTTGCGAGCTGCACTTCGATGTCGTTGAAGGCCGGGCGCCGCGGCGCCGGAGAACGCGGACGCGCCGAAGCAGCCCAATTCGTCGTCGTCGTCGTCGCGGGGCTGCGCTGGATTGGCGCCGCGGCCCGGCCTGAAGGCAAAGAACTTGCGGCCGCCGATCGCTCGGGCTTGGGGGCAGACGGTGAAACGTCGCGGTAACGTCCATCTTCAATATATTCCCGAAACTTGTTCGGAGCCATACTGAATGCAGTTTCCATCTGCGTGATAGCGATGTCGCGAATGATGGGGTTGACGGCGACAGCGACGAAGCCGGCGACGCGATCGATGGCGATCTTCTTGAGGTGCTGCGGCTTGGTGTTCGACTGCTGCGCGTCTTTGACGAGGGCATCGAGGGCGCCCGGCGCGTCGAGAATCATGCGGTTGAGCAGCTCGGCATTGCCGGCATTCACCATTTGGTCGGGATCTTTGTCGGGCAGCAACACCAGCCCAACTTCGACGCCGGCGCTCAGCAGCATCTTGACTGCTTTGTCGGCCGCCTCTTTACCGGCCTTGTCGGCGTCGAGGCAAAGGATGACGCGCGAGCGCTCGACGCGCTTCTTGATCTCGTCGACGTGACGGGGCGTGAGGCTGGTGCCGCAGGGGGCGACGGCGGTGGGCAATCCTGCCCGGTGCACGGCGATGACGTCGAAGTAGCCCTCGACGAGCACCGCGGGCTTGCCCTGTTTCAGGGCGGCTTGTGCCTCGTAAAGACCATAGAGTGTATTGGCCTTGTCGTAGACCGGGCTCTGAGGGCCGTTGAGGTATTTGGGTCGTCCTTCGGCGGCGTCTCCAAAGATACGACCGCCAAAGCTGATGATCTCACCGCGGTGGTTGCGGATGGGGATGGTGATGCGCTGGCGGAAAAAATCGTAGTCACCGCGTTCGCCGCGGGCGAGCACGCCGGCAGCCACGCCGTCGTCGATGGAGAGCCCCTGCGACACCAAGAAATCGCGCAAGGCCCGATCGCCGCTGCCACCAAAGCCGAGGCCGAAGTCGTCGACGGCGCGTTCGTCGAGCGTGCGTACGTCTTTGAGATAGGCGCGCGCGGCGCGTCCCTCGTCGTTGGCGGAGGCGACGCTGAGGCGGGTGCGAAAGAAGACCTGGGCGAGCTCGCAGATGTGCAGCAGCCTTTTCTTTTCCTTCTGGGCGGCCGTCTCTTCGGCGGAGAGCTCGACGTGCGGAAGCACCACCCCGGTCTCTGCGGCCAGCTCGGTGAGCACATCGAGAAAGCCGCGGCCCGAGGAGCGCACCACGAATTCGACGACGTCGCCGGCGGCCTTGCAGCCAAAGCAGTAGAAAAATCCTTCGTCGGGACGGACGTTGAAGCTCGGGGTTTTTTCGCTGTGAAAGGGGCAGAGGCCCGTGAGGTTGCGCCCGCTCTTCTTCAGTTTCACGGCGCGCCCAATCACGGCGCCGATGTCGGCGCGCCTCTTGATCTCGGCGATGATCTCCTCGGGAATCACGCCCCGGGTCTGGCGCGTCGCGCCGCCGCCAGCAAGGTGCCCGGTCGCCGTGACGACCGCCGTCGACGCTGGTGGTGAGCAGCGGCGCCTACTTTTGCTTCTCGGCCGCCAGTTGGTCTTTCAGGGACGCCGTTTTTGTCGTGTTGCTCTGCTTGGCCTGCACCCCGGCCCGGGCGGCCTTTTGCTTGCCCTTCTTCCGGGGCTGCTTCGGGGGAGGCGAGGGCGCGGGTGCTTCAGCGCTCGCGGCAGGAGCCGGCGCCGCCGCCGGCGCCGCCGGCGTTGTTTCAGCGGCCCCAGCGGTGGCGAAAAGCGCGACGAGGGCAAGAGCGAGCGGGCGCATGAGGACCTCCCTGAGCCGCCAGCCTAACAGGGTGCGGAAAAACTCCGTTTTTCGCACCCTGCGGTACTTCCGGAGGGTCTGTCCCAGACCCTCCCTCGTCGAGGCGAAGCCTCGACGAGCCTCCCTCCCAAGGACGCGTCTGCCTCAAAACTTCGTTTTTCAGCAGCCTGCTAAAGGAGCGCGGACGGGGAGCTCAACAAAGGCGTGCGCGTTGCGCCGAGGGTCAGGGCGCCGGCCGATCGCGGATGGCGACGGTGATGACAGCTTCGCAGGCACGTTCTCCGTCGACGGAGCTCTTGCCTTGCACCTTGACGATGCCGCGGCGGCTTTGGAGGAGCTCGATGTCGAGGTCGAGGCGATCGCCGGGCTCCACCAGCCGGCGAAACTTCACGTCGTCGATGGACATCAAGAAGGCGACGCTTTTTTCGGGGTCGAAGCCTGCCAGCGACGACGTCAAAAAGGCCGACGTCTGCGCCAGGGCCTCGATTTGAAGTACACCGGGCATCACCGGCATGTCAGGAAAATGACCACTGAAGAAGGGCTCATTGGCCGTCACATTCTTATAAGCCTTCACTCGCTTGCCAGGCTCGACCTCCACGACGCGGTCGACGAGCAGCATCGGATAGCGATGCGGCAAGATCCTGGTGATGTCGCCCCATTTCAAGAGCACTTTGCTGTTGATGGGCGCATCCGTCGAAGTCTCTTTGATCGGGGCCGGATCGGTCACGTCTTCTTCTCCTGTTGTTGCTCGAGCATCCGCACGCGCTTCTCGAGGGCATCGAGGGTCTTCAACCGCGCCATCGCTTTGAGCCAGGCGTGGTGGGGAAAGGCGGGCGTGCCCGAGACGACGGCGCCTTCGTCGACGACGTCGTTGACCACTCCGGCTTGTCCGCCCACCCGCACGCGCGCCGCCACGCGCACATGGGGGTTCACGCCCGACTGGCCCGCGAGGGCTGCTTGATCGCCGATGGTGGCAAAGCCCGCGATGCCGACCTGCGCGGCGACGACGACGTCGGCGCCGATGACGACGTCGTGGGCCACCTGCACCAGGTTGTCGATCTTGGTGCGGGCGCCGATGCGCGTGTCTTTGAGCAGGCCCCGATCGACGCAGACGTTGGCGCCCAATTCGACATCGTCACCCACGACCACCGAGCCCGCGTGCCGCACGGGGAGATTCTGGGGTCCGGCGGGCGCGTAGACGAAGCCGTCGTCGCCGAGCACCGAGCCCGGGCCCACCACCACGCGGGCGCCCAGGGTGACCCCTGCCAGCAGCACGCAGCCAGGGTGCAGCACGGAGTCCGCACCGATCACGACGCCGTCCCCGACGAAGCAGAGGGCACCCACCCGCACGCGATCGCCCAGCTGCGCCCGTCCCACCACGGCGTTGTTGCCGATGAACACGTCGGCCCCGAGGGCGGCGTTGACGTCGACAACGGCGCTGGCGGCGATGCCCATGGCTGCAGGCGGTGCCGGGTGCAGCAGGGCGATGGCCTCGAGCAGAAAGCGCGCGGGCTCAGCGGCGGCCAGCAGGGCACAGGAGAGCTCGTGCGCGTGCTCCGCGGCGAACTCCTCGTCGACGATGATGGCGGCGGCCGCACACGAGAAGGCAGCGCGGCGCTCGTGGGCGTGGGCGGCGAAGGTGAGATCGGTGCCTGCGGCTTCGTCGATGGCGCGAACGCGGACGACGTCGACGTCGCCGTCGCCCAGCAGGCGTGCGCTCGCTCCGGCCTGGTTCAGCGCGCGGGTGAGCTCGGCCAGCTTCAGGGTTTCTTCTTCTTGCCGTAGCTGTCGTTGTAGCGGCGGATGAGCTCGTTGGTGACGTCAAGCGAGGGCTTGAAGAAGGGCACAGCGGTCTTTTCGACGATGGCGGAGAAGCCCTGTTCGGCGCCCATTTGCCCCAAGATGACGCCCATCTTTTGGAAGATCGCCGCCGTCGCCTCGCCCTCGCGCTTGGAGAGATCCTGCTGCAGCGACATGTAGAGCTGCTGCACTTCGAGGAGCTTTTTCTGCAGGTCGGCAACGCGCTCGGCCTTCTTTTCCGGCGTCATCATCGTCGACTGGGCGTCGAGCTCGTCTTTGAGCTTCTTCAGCTCGTTCTGTTTGTTGTCGAGGGTTTTTTGCTTGTTGTCGAACTCGGTCTTCAGCGCCTTCTTGGCCGCCGCGCCTTCTTCGACCTCGTTGAGGGCGCGCTGCAGATCGACGACGCCAATCCTGTCTTCGGCGTGGGCGGCGGGTGCCGAGAGAGAGAACAACACCGCAGCGAGCAAGACGAGAACGCGCATCGCAACCACCTCCACAAACCCCGAGAACTGTGCAGGTCCAGCCCGGACCTTCAACCACCTTGGCGGGCGGCCACCGCAGCAAACGACGTCGTCGACGACCCGCAGCGGGGCTCACGAGCCCTGCAACGCGGCGCACCGTAGCAGGCGCCCGCTTCCTGGGAAGGTGGTAAGGCAAAGCCCATGAAAGACGTCGCCGTCCTTGCCGCCGACCTGGGAATTCCCGCCCTCGCCGTGGAGCCCCGCGGGCGCGGCATCGTGAAGATTGACGCCGATTTGGTGAGCGGCGCCGAGAGCGGGCGGGTGGTGCTGGTCACCGCCATGACCCCGACCCCGGCGGGAGAAGGCAAAACGACGACGACCATTGGCCTCGTCGACGGCCTCGCTGTGCGCGGTGTGAGAGCGGTGGGTGCCCTGCGCGAGCCCAGCCTCGGTCCTCTCTTTGGCCTCAAGGGGGGCGCGGTGGGCGGTGGTCGGGCCCGCGTCACCCCCGAAGACGCCATCAATCTGCATTTCACGGGGGACCTGCACGCGGTCACCTCCGCCCACAACCTCTTGAGCGCCGTCGCCGAGAACCACGCCGTCTGCGCTCATGCTCCCAAGCTGCGCACGATCACCTGGGGTCGCGCTCTCGACATGAACGACCGCGGGCTGCGCAGCGTCGAGGTGGGCGCCAGCAACGGCGCGCCCTACCACTCCCGCTTCGACATCACCGCCGCGTCCGAGGTCATGGCGATTTTGTGCCTGAGCCGCGACTACGACGACCTGCGGGCCCGCCTCGATCGCATCGTCGTCGGCGCCGGTGACGACGGCGCACCAGTCACGGCCAAGGACGTCAAAGCCGCCGGGGCCATGGCCGCGATCCTCCTCGACGCCGCACGACCCAACCTGGTGCAGACCCTCGAGGGCAACCCGGTCTTCATCCATGGTGGCCCTTTCGCCAATGTCGCCCAGGGCACCTCGTCGTTGATTCAGACCCGCATGGCCCGCAGGCTCGCCGACGTCGTCGTCACCGAGGCCGGTTTCGCCTTCGACCTGGGTGGCTTCAAGTTCCTCGACCTCAAGTGTCGGGCGGGGGGCTTCTTGCCGGCGGCGGTGGTTCTGGTTGGCACCGTGCGCGCGCTGCGCTTTCACGGGGGCAACAAGGACTACGCCGTCGTCGACGTGCCAGCAGTGAAACGCGGTCTCGACAACGTCGCCGCCCACGTCGAGAGCATGCACCGCCTCGGCCTGCCCGCGCCGGTGTTCGCGCTGAACCGCTTTCCCGATGACGATCCCGGCGAAATCAGCGCCGTCAAAGATCGACTGGCCGCCCTCGGCGTCGTCGTCGTCGAAGGCCGCTACTTTGGCGAGGGCGGCGCGGGGGCCCTCGAGCTGGCCGACGCCGTGATGCAGAAGCTCGCCGCCGATCCCCTCGACAGCCCGGAGCACCGGCCTCCCTACCTCTTGGAGCAGAGCATCGAGCACAAGCTGCGCGCCGTCGCCCAGGTCGTCTTGGGTGCCACCGACGTCGAGCTCAGCGACAAAGCGAAAATCGATCTCGCCCTGGTCGACAAGCTCGGTGGCGCGGCGCTGCCGGTGTGCTTGGCCAAGACCCACCTCAGCATCTCGGACAACGCCAAGGTGCAGGGACGACCGCCGCCCTTCACCCTCAAGGTGACGGGCCTGCGCTTGTCAGCCGGAGCCGGCTTCGTCGTCGCCCTGTGCGGCAGCATCGTGACCATGCCGGGCCTGCCCAAAGAGCCCCAGGCCTGGCACATCGACGTCGTCACCGGCGTCGACGGCCGCCGCAAGATCGTCGGCATCAAGTAGCTCAGGGGGGGCAGGTGACGGTGACGCCGAAGTCGTAGGCGTTCTCCGCTCCACCAACGCCGAACACGCGAACCGTGTGGATGCCGCCTGACCCCACCCCGGCGACGAAGCTGGCGAATTCGTCGTTTGTGACGCCGTTGCTGGGGCCGCCGTTGTCGATCTCGAGGTCGAGATTGCCTTCGGCATGGATGAAGTGGGCCCTCGCGCGCAGGGTGCACCCGCTGGGGACGTTGATCGCAAAGCGATCGTCGTTCCCGGCACAGATGATGGCGTTGACCGATGCGCCGCTGTTCATGCCTGTCGCGACTTCCACGATGCCCTCGAAGGCGTCGTCGTCGGGGCAGCGCAGGCGCGTGGGCACCGTGTTCACGGCGTCGGCGGGCAAGTCGGGTTGCAGCCCGATGTAGGCGGCGACGAAGTCGTTGTCCGAGGTCTCGCCCGGGACCTCGGTGCCCCAGACCACGAGATCGCCCTCGATCGAGACCTTGTTGTTGGTGTTGGGGCTGCGGGAAAGGACGCGCTCGCTGCCATCGGCCAGGTCGCCGATGACGACGCGGGCGGTCTCGGTGCGGGTGTCGATCCACACGATGCGGTCGCCCGAGATGCGCGGTGGCTGAACCACTGGGGTGGTGGATCGCGAAAAGAGCCGATCGATGTTGGGCGCCGCGAAGGTCCCGTCCCCACCAGGCTCGATGACACGCACGCCATTGAGCAGGTAGCTGACGCGCGGGCCGTCAATGTCGGGGGCGGTCGCGATCCCGAGGCCAACGGGATCGACCGTGTCTGTGCCGACATTGCAGACGTCGCCATGGGCCTCGCGAACAAAGAGTTGCCCGGAGTTGCAGGCAGCATCGAAGCAATCACTGAACACCTGGCGCTTCAGCGACGAGCGGAGGGATTGGTAGCCGCTGACGGGGCCCACCACGTTGCAGGCCTCTCCGTCGGGACATTCGCTGTTGACTCTGCAACGGATGTTGCTGGAAACGGCACAAAAGCCGTGGACGGTGAGGGCGGGTGCGAGCTCGACCTCGCAATCGTCGGCACCGAAGTCCTCGGCCTCGCCCTCGCCCTCGCCCTCGCCCTCGCCCTCGCCGCTCCCGAACGCTCCATCTGCGCCGGCGAAATGGAGCACCGGGGCGACGAGGCCTGCACCGCTTTGGCCGGGCCACACAGCGATGCGTCCATCGAGGCTGAAGCTGAATTTGCCAAAGTCTTGATCGAGGCGCAGCAGGTGCCCGCCGCTGATGTCGACGGTCCGATCATCGACGCCGTAGACGCCGTCGATGCCGCGCTCGACGGCCGCCAAGACCCCGAAGCCCGGATCGCCGGGAAAGGTCCCGGTGGCGTCGGCGTGCAGCAGCGCACCACGGCTGGCTTCGACGTCCTGGTCCCCGGCAAAGGGCGTTTGCATCCTGTGGGCCCCGAGGTCGAAGAAGCCGCCGCCCCCGAAGGCGACGCCGTCGACGTCGGCGTCGGCGTTGGGCGAGCTCCCGGCACGCTCCGGGCGCGCCCAGAGCACCCGCTCGGCGCCCAGCTCGAGCAGAATCAGGTCGGGCGTGGGCGCCGGTGTGTTGGTGACGATGCGGTGATCGTGCACGGCGGGTTGATTGCCGCGCGCCTCGAGCCCGGAGTCGAACACCAGGTTGTCGGCGGTGCGGGTGAGGCAGCCGTCGCGCCCGCCCGTCGCGATCTCCTGACCGACGTTGAGATCGGTGGCGATGACGACGTCGTCTGAGAGGGCGAAGCCCCGCACCCCGCCGCCCGTGGCTTTGAAGTTCATCACCTGCACCGGCGGGTCGTCGACGTTGAAGATCCCATCTGGACCAGCGGCGATCACGAAGACGCCTTGGCCGGCGTAGGCCAGGACGTTGCGGCAAGCGGCGCGCCCTGGGGTACCCGGGGTGTACAGCTGCGGCCGCACGCTCGGGTCGATGGCGTTCGGCCCCGTGCGAATGATCTGCGTCAGCACGGTGACGGTGTCATCGGTGTTGCCGCCGTCGGGGCCCAGAGGACCAATTTGCTGCCCGAGCAAATGATCGGGACCGGCATTGACGACGACAACGCGCGGGTCGTTGGCCCCATCGCAGTTGGGTTGTTGGCATTGGAAGAAGAGCAGGTTCTCCCCCGAGAGCTGGGGGAAGCGCTGGTGGAAGAACCCTCCCTGAGACGCGTCGGGGTCGTCATCGACGACGGCGATGCGGTCATTGGGTGCGACCGGGTCGTCGAAGAAGATCCCATCCGGGCCAGCCTCTCGGACGCGAATGTCGGTGTCCCTGCAGGCCAAGGCGGCGGCGCTGGGCACGCAGGGATCGATCGGAGCGGCGTCCGCCACAAGCGGGCCGCCGGCATCGGGGTCGTTGTCGGGTGCGCCGTCACCGTCACGGTCGCCCGCGACCCCCTGGCCGCTGCGCCAGGCGATGCGCGTGCCCCAAATGCTGGGCTCGAACGAGTCGGTCGCAGTGCCGACGCCGCCGTCGTTTTTGATCTCGTTCGCGTTGCCGCCGGGGTTGGGGGCCTCGAAGGTCTGGTCGGCGCCGGTGGTGGTGCATTGGACCAGTCGACTGCCGTCGCCGTTGGCGCCGCCAATGCATAGAAGGCCTGGGCCCTGCGCGAGGACTTGGGGCATCGGAGCGTTGACGTTGTTTGGCGCGCCGGCCGCGTTCACGAAGTTCCTGACGTTGTCGTCGTCGCTGCCCCAGAGGTTGTCGGGCCCGGGTTCACGCATCCTCACCAGGCCCGTCGCGCCATCGACCCAGGCCAGTCGATCGCCAAAGAGGGAGGGGGCGACCTCGACGTCGTCGTCGTTGGTGGCCCGCCGCACCGAGATCTCGGTGGTGCTGGCCGTGGTCTCCACCGAGACGTTGCCCGCCTTGTCGACACTGCGGAGCGTGAACTCGTTCTCGACGCCGCGGACGAGGGGGATGCGGAAGCCGACGATGGTCGCGGGCAGAGCGGGGTTCGGGTTGTTGAGCTGGATCAGATGATCAGCACCCAAGAGCTCGACGCCGAAATCGTTGCGCACCGTGGTGGGACACAGCGGCGTGGCGACCGCACACAGGGGCACGAAGTTCAAAAAGGCGTCGGCCGTCGCGCGGATCTCCCAGTGATCGAAGTTGTCGTCGACACCGACGAGGTTGTCAGCGCGGTCGAAGTGCAAGTCGACATAGGAGCCGCGCGACTGGAAGGTCGACGCGAAGCAGGCACCGATCACCTCTCCGGGTGGGACCACGCAAGGACCCGTCGTGCCCCGGGTGCCGGTGTTGCAATCGACGTCGTCGGTGCAGGAATTCGGAAAGGGCCGAGGAGTGCCGCCGTTGGTGAAGGGGGGCAAGGCCCCCAGCAGCACGGGCCGCGGGTTGCGCGAGTCCTCGACGACGGTGATGGAGTCGGGGATGCCGGCGTTGCCAGCGGCGTCGATGCCGCGAACGAAGAAGGTCGACGTCGCGTCCTGCGTCAAGCTGACGGTGAAGGTGCCATCGCCGGCGATGGGGTCGAAGTCGTCGACGGCGCCGGTGGTCGAGATCTCGTAGGTGTCGAAGTGCGCGTCGAAGGAGGGCTCGGCGAGGAAGAAGGTGAAAGCGTTGGTGTTGACGACGACTGCGGTTTCGTTGCCGGCGATGTCGGGCTTCGATGGCGGCGTCACATCGAGGGTGACACGGGCGATGGCCTCCGCGCTGGTGTTGCCGGCGGCGTCGACGCCGCGGACGCGCACGTTGTACACGCGCTCTTCGATCAAACTCAGGCTGACCGTCGTGCCCACCACCGCGCTGCTCGCTTGCAGCAGGTCAAAGCTGGTGATTTCGACGCCGTCGATGACTTCGTGGCGCACGAAGTTCGGATCGGTGGATCCATCCTCGATCTCGAAGGTGAAGAGGTCCGGAAAACCAACATTGGTGATGACGTCATCGATGGAGAGCACAGGCGTGGTCGGGTCGCGGCGGTCGACGATGATGGTGTCGGAAAAGACGGTCGATGAGTTGCCGGCCTCATCCAGCACAATGGCGGCGACGGTTTTTTCGCCGTCGGGCCCTGGGAGCACGCAGCTGGCGAAGCCGCCGAAGCCGACGAAGGGCTTGCCGGTGGCGATGCCGTCGCAGCCCAGCTGCATGCGGAAAGGTCCGTCGAAGGGATCGCTGCGATCGGATCCACAACGCATTTCAACGACGACGGCGGAGCTGTCGCTGAAGGCATTGGTGGCCTCGTCGACGCCGAGGATGGTCAGGCTCGAAGCCGGGTCGCTGCAGGGCGCGGTGGTGTCGTTGGCGAAGGCGACGACGGAGAAGGGGGATTGGTTGCCCAGGGCGTCGATGGCGGCGACGCGCGCCTGGTGCACGACGTGGCCACCGGTCTGCAGGAAGTCTTTGATGTTGCGGTTGGTGTTTACGACGCCGTCGAGAACCTCGTTGAGCAGCGGCGCGGCGAAGGTGAGGGCCTCGGTGGTCAGCTGCAGCCGGTATTTGACGGCACCCGACGGTCCCTCGGCGGTCCAGCCCAGGTTGATGTTGCCGGGGAGGGCCGAGGAGAGGGGATCGTTGATGGGCAAAAACGCGGGCGCGTCAGGTCCGGTGCGATCGACGGTGAAGTCCACGCTGGTCGAGGTGGCGGTGTTGCCGGCGTCGTCGGTGCTGATGACGTGGACGGAGTAGGTGCCATCGGCGAGCGGCGGGTTCACGTCGAAGGCGTTGCCGTCGCCGTGGTTGGTGGTGAACACCGGGGCAGCGAAGGTGATGTCGGTGCTCTCGGCGATCTCGATGGTGTGGGTGAGGGCGGCATCCTGGGCGTCGGCGCCGACGCTGAAGCTCAGCCGCGGCGTGGGGTCGTTCACCGTCACGCAGGGGTTGAGGTCGCTGCAGGGGAAAGGGGCGCGGGCATTGACCAGAGCGTGGCCGGCGTCGACGGCGACGACGAGGGCGCTGGCGGCGGCGGGGGCGGTGGCGTCGATGGTCACGCGGGGCGCGGCGGTGAAGTCCTGCGCCGACGACCGCTCCGAACTCTTGGTGGCGACGACGATCCACTCCAGCACGCCCTCGGGCAGATCGCTGGTCGGCGCAAACGACAGGCCGGTGATGCTGGGCTGGTTCAACACCGTGACGCCGTCGACGACTTGGCGCACGATGAGGGTGTAACTCGCGGCCCCCTGCACCGCGGCCCAGGCGAAGGCGGGGCGGAGACTGGTGGTCGCGGTGCCGCCGACGGGGGCAGAGCCGCTGGCCAGCGCCGGATCACTGGGATCAAAGCCGATGGTCCGCTCGACCCGGGACACCTGACCGGCGTTGTCTTTGAAGCAGGCAGCGAGGGTGTGCTGCCCCTCGTTCTCGTCGGCCAGGGTGATCGATCGAAGGCTGTTGGTGTTGAGCAGCAGTGCCGTGAAGGTCGCGGTCCCGCAATCAAGCCCCTCGCCGACGGCGGCGCTGGCGATGTTGAGATCGATGCTGCTCAGCGTCACCGTGAAAGGGTTGACGGTCTGGAACGCCGCCGTCGTGAGGGTGCCCAGCGGCGGGGTGAGCTCGAGGACGATGGTGTCGCAAGCCTCAGCCGTCACCCGGCCGAGCTCGTCGGTGACCTCGACACAGACCTCCTTGCTCCCCTCGACGGTGGGCGCAAGCAGGGCGAGGCCGGCCTTGGTCGACGCGAAGGCCTCGGTCGGACCCGAGAAATTGCCAACGGTGCCAAAGCGCATGGCTGTGGGCGCGGACAGGGCGCTGGTGAAGGTGACCGCCGCGCTGACGGTGCCGGTGGTGTTGAAGTCCGCTCCCTCGTCGAGCTCGAGGGTGGCCGTCGGCACGCTGTTGTCCTTGCGCACCACCAGCTTCGACGGTGCCGAGAGATTGCCCGCGCGATCCCGAACCACGAACCAGACGTCGTAGCTGCCGTCGGCCGCGGGCAGGGCTACGACGCGGGTCAGGCTGGCGGGCCCCGGAGGGGTGGTGATGAGCCCCAGTGTGACTTCGGCGGCGTCGGGCTCTGGATCATCGGTGGGTTGCAGGACTTCGCCGATGGCGGCCACCCCGCCGGTGTCGTCGGCGTCGACGACGACGTTGACGGTGTCGCCGCTGGCGAAGATCTCGGTGGCCGGGCCTTCCCCCAGCCGCGCCAGCGAGCGCACTTCGGGCGCGGTCGTGTCGCGAATGATGGTCGTGCTGAACACCGGGGAAGTGAAGACGAAGGCCCCCCGGGACTCGAACTGGGCGAAGATGCCCACGCGCCCTTCGACGTCGGGCAGCTGGGGCTCGGCCGTGGCTTCGTTGACGACGAAAGGATCGGTGTCGGCAAACTCCACGTCGGTGCAGGCAGGTGCCGCCTGGTCGCAGGGGAGCGTGGCCAGGCGCATGCCGGTGACGGCCCCCACCGCGAGAATGGCGACCAGCGTCGAGTCACCGCTGGTGTAGTAGGTGCCGTCGACGGGATCGAGCTCCTGGGGCAAGAGCACGGCGGTCACCGGGTGCAAGGTCAAGGCGTCGCCGTCGACGAACGTGCGGGCCCGTTGGCCCTCTGCATCGGCGACGGTGACGTCGGTGCGGTAGTCGGGCGTGAAGTCCGAGAGGTTGGCCGCCAGGGCGTAAACGCCGATCGACAGACCCTCGAAGGAGAAGGCTCCCACCGAGTCCGTCGACGCCGTCGCCGCCAAGACCTGCTCTTCGTCGTCGTCGAGTCGGAACAGTTGGACCGTGCGCTCACCGCCCGAGCCCCCCTCGAGGCGCACCAGCCCGCCGATGCTGCCGGGGCCTTGGTTGCCATCGCTGGGCTGAAACACAAAGACCAAGCGGCCGACGTCGACGACGACGCCCGCGCGCAGCGTGATCGGCGCGAGCGTGGGCTGGACCGTGAACCGGGCACCCACGCCCGTGATGTCGAGGCGCACGACGCCTGGGGGCAGCTCGACCCCGAAGGTGGCGGTGGCGCCGTCGATGGTGAGGGGGAGCAGCAGCGGGTTGCCGTCGGCCCCGACGACGATGTCCCCGGCCTCGTCCTTCACCTTGAGGGCGACGCCCTCGAGCTCCGTCGCCAACGCTCCCGCGCTGGCGGTGGGATCGTCGAGGACGATGGTGCCCCGCAGCGTCGACGTCGCCTGCTGATCGGCCGGCGTACCGGGGTCGAAGGGGTTGTTGGGGGTGACCACCTCACAAGCGGCGAGCAGGGAGACCAAAGCACCAACAAAGGCAAAAACGGCATGAGAGCTGCGCATTCTGGGAAGGTACCCGACCCCCCGTCGGGGGCGGCGGTGACGCAGCCCGCCTGTCCCTGATTGGGGCAGAAACGGCGCCCCTTGTCGTCGTCACGCATGCCCCTGCCCGGGAGGGCGGGGGTGTCTCGTGTGGTGGTGGATCTCGGGTTTGGGCGTGCGTCGTGTTTGGGGCTCCCCCGCCCGCCAGACCAGCAGCGCCATCGCTTGCACTTGTTTCCTTCGTCGCGCCTTCCTGCTGGGAGGAGCCACTCGCACGGCTCACGCGCTTCCTGCTCTGGGGCTCAAAGGCGTCGACAGACGATCCATCGCTGGCCTAGGTTGGCCGCAGACATGTTCTCAGGTTTTTTCGGCCTCTTTTCCAAAGACCTCGCCATCGACCTCGGCACGAGCAACACGCGCTTGTTCGTTCGGGGCCGCGGCATCGTGGTGAACGAGCCCAGCGTCGTCGCTGTGCTGCGCGGGCCCGGGGGCAAGACCGAAGTCGTCGCTGTCGGTCGCGAGGCCAAGGACATGATCGGCCGCACCCCCGACTCGATCACCGCGATTCGGCCCATGAAGGACGGCGTCATCGCCGACTTCGACGCCACCTCCGAGATGCTGCGGCACTTCATCCAGAAGGTGCACGGCAAGAATTTTCTCGGAAAGCTGCGAGCCATCATCGCGGTTCCGGTCGGCGTGACCGAGGTGGAGAAACGCGCGGTGCGCGAATCGGCCCAATCCGCCGGCGCCAGCGAGATTCACTTGATCGAAGAGCCGATGGCGGCGGCGATCGGCGCGGGAATGCCCATCACCGAGCCCTCGGGCAACATGATCGTCGACGTCGGCGGCGGCACTTGCGAGGTCGCGGTCATCTCGCTCGGCGGCATCGTGTACTCGCGCTCGGTGCGCACCGGCGGCGACAAGATGGACCTCGCCATCATCAACCATGTGAAGAAGCGCTACTCGCTGCTGGTGGGCGAGCGCACCGCCGAGCAAATCAAGATCCGCGTCGGCAGCGCCTACCCCGACGACGAAATCCTGACGATGGAGGTCAAGGGCCGCGACCTAATTTCGGGGACGCCAAAGACCATCGAGTGCAACTCCGACGAGATCCGCGAGGCCATGAGCGAGCCCATCAACGCCATCACCGACGCCGTCCGCATCGGGCTCGAGCGCACGCCGCCCGAGCTCGCTTCCGACATCGTCGACCGCGGCATCATCCTCTCGGGCGGCGGCTCGCTGTTGAAGAACCTCGACGTGCTTTTGCGCAAAGAAACGGGATTGCCGGTGTTTCATTCCGAGGAGCCCATCTCGGGCACGGTCATCGGCGCGGGCACCGCCCTCGACAAGCTAGACCTCCTGCAACAGGTCGCACTGGGCAACTCGTGACCGCGAAGCACTGATGTTGGAGCTCCTGCGCAAGCACAAGGGTTTCGTCGTCGTCGGCGTCTTGCTGGTGCTGCCACTGATCTTGCTTTACGCCCAGACCAAACGCGGCGGAGGGCGGGGTCCCATCGTCGGCGTCTTCGTCGACGTCGCGGGGATGATCGAGCGCTCCCTGCTCTTTGTCACCGGCGGGATCGGCGACGGCATCGAGCACTATGTGACCTCGGTGGGCAGCTACGAGGAGCTCGCAGGGCTGCGGCGTGAATGGCTGTCGAGCGAGGCCCAGGCGGTGCGGATCGCTGAGCTCTCCATCGAAAACGAAAGGCTGCGCGGGTTGGCCAACGCCGCCGCCGACATCGACGGCGTCAGGCCCATCGGTGCCCGGGTCATCGCTCGCACGGGGCAGCCGCTGACCCGGCTCATGTCCATCGATCGGGGCAGCTCCGACGGCGTCACGCGCGGCGACGGCGTGATCAGCGAAGACGGCGTCGTCGGCGTCGTCCTCATCGCCGGGCGCGCCACCAGCGACGTGCTCCTGCTCTCCGATCCCTCTTCGGCCATCGACGTGGTCGTGCAGAAGAGCCGCGCGCGCGGCATCGTGAGGGGCCGCGGCGACGCCGATAAATACGCCGCCGTCGTCGAAGACTTCGATCGATTGCGCGACGTGTCGCCCGGCGACGCCATCGTGACCTCGGGCATCGGCGCGCGCTTTCCCGCCGGCCTGCTGGTGGGCACCGTCGTCGACGTCAGAGACAAAGATGATCTCACCCTCGAAGCGCTGGTGCGACCCGCCTCGGTCTTTTCTCGGCTCGAGCACGTGGCGGTGCTCGTGGGTCGCGAGGCATCGCATGTGCCGGCCCTGGGCGAAGAAGGTGACGACGAGGAGCTGCGTGGTCCGAGCGTGCACACCGCGCGGACCAAACGCGCACCGGCGCCCGTCGCTGCTCCTGGGTTGGCTGGGACCCACGGGCGGAGCGACGACGTCACGGCCCCTCCCCTCGATGCCGGGACCGCCGCCGCGCCCGATGCCGGCCTGCTGGACGCGGGCCCCCCCGCGCCGATCCCCGACGCCGGCGCGACCGCGCTGCCCGACGCTGGCGCTTCGCTGGACGAGGCCGCGGTCGCCGATGGGGGACCCCTGCCTGCCGAGAGCCTGCCTTGAGCCGCACGCTCGTTGCCATGGTCGTGACTCTCGTCGTCACGGCGATCTGTGGCAGCCTGCCCGTGCTCTTTGGCTGGCCGGCGCTGCCGGTCACGCCGGGCGCCGTCGTTTGTGCCTACGCCGCGCTCACCACTCCGCCCATCGAAGCCGCCGTCACCGCCGCCTTGGTGGGGCTCGTCGTCGATGCACTCTCTGGCTCCCCCATTGGTGCGTCGTCGCTGGCCCTGTTGGTCACCCTGCTGACGTCTCGGCTTGGGGTGTCCTTGGTGCCCCTGGCGCGCGGCGGAGCAGCCTTCGCCTTCGTCGCCGCCTTTGCCGCTTTTCACGCCCTGCTCGCCCAGGCGCTGCTGGCGCTCTTTGCCCAACGACGGGCCGTAGACCTCGTCATCGTCGTCGTCGTGGGAATCTTGGACGCGCTCTTGTCGTTGATCTTGTTTCCGGTGTTGCGGCGGGTGTTGGTGATCCTGCGGCTCGAGGACAAGGGAGCTACCTTGGGTGAGCGCTTGTCAGCCCGATGATGAAGTCTTCGCTCGAGCCTGCGTTTTCCGAGAAGCGCGTGAACGTGTTCACCGTGCTGCTGGGCGTCTTCTTCGTCGCCTTGATCGTGCGGCTCTACGTGCTGCAGGTCGTCAAAGGCGAGGAGTACCAGCAGAAATCGCAGGACAACTTCGTGCAGGAGCGGCGCATCGCCCACGCCCGCGGGCTCATCGTCGATCAGGCGGGTCGCGTGCTCGTCGACAACCGCCCCTCTCACGACGTCACCGTCACCGTCGCGTTCTTGCCCGACAGCACGCGCACGCTGGGACAGCTGCTCTTTCCCCTCAAGCTCTCCAAGGCCGACCTCGGCGAGCGCGACAAAGAAATCCTCGCCGCCGTCGAGACCGCCGACGAAATCGTGGTGGCCGACGACGTCGACGCCGCGGCCTGCGCGGACATCGCCGAGCGACGAGATCGCTACGACGTGCGGGGCATCGATCTCGAGCCCCTGGCCGACGACCGGTGCCGCGTCCTGGCGACCGCTCGCGAATTCCCCTCGCGGGCCAGCGTCTTTCGCCGGTTGCGCGAGCTGACTGGCCTCACGCCCGTCGAGATGAAGGCGCGGGTCGACGCCGCGATGCAAAAGGCCGCCGGCCTTGGCAAATACCGGCCCAGCGTGTTGCTCGAAGACGTCGGCTACGTCGTCTACGCCCGCATCGAGGCCACTGCCTCTCTGGGCGAGCTGCCCGGCATCGACGTCGTCGACACCCAGAAGAGGCGCTACCGCAACCTCAGTCGCGCAGCGCATGTGCTTGGTTACCTGAACGAGATTTCGCCGGAGGAGCTGAAGAAACACGACGAAGCCGCCCTGGCCGGAACGCTGCAGGACGACGCTCCCCGCTATGTCTTGGGCGATGTGCTCGGGCGCAAGGGGCTCGAGAGCAGCTACGAGGGCGTGCTGAGGGGCAAAGACGGCGTCGACCGCGTCGTCGTCGACGCCAAAGGCCGCACCAAGGGGCCGCTGTTGGCGCAGCAGCTGCTCGGCGAGAGTCGAAACACGGCGCCCATCGCCGGCAACACGCTCATCCTCTCGCTCGATGACGAAATGCAGGCCGCCGCCGAAGACGCGTTTCAGGGGGTGGCCGGCAGCGTGATCGCGATGGAGGTCGATACTGGGTATGTGCTCGCGATGGCGTCTTTTCCAGCATATGATCCAAATCTGGTCACCGGTCCGTGGTCAAAGGATATCAAGCACGCGCTTGACCTCGACAAGGCCCGACCATGGACGAACAAAGCCATACAAGATCACTACCCACCGGGCTCGACCTTCAAAGCGATTACGGCATCGGCGGGACTGCGACACAAGCTGATCACCGAGGGCAGCACGCGTTCGTGTCCGGGCTTCTTCCGCCTCGGTCGCTCGACGTGGCGCTGCTACAACCGTGGCGGCCACGGCAGCGTCGCCTTGGTGCGGGCTCTGCAGTATTCGTGTGACAGCTACTTCTATTCGCTGGGCTTCGACCTCGGACCCGACCGCCTCGCCGAGACCGCGCGCATCTTCAGCTTCGGCTCGCGCACGGGCATCGACATGTTGGGTGAGAGCCCCGGCATCATGCCGGACAAGGCCTATTACGAGCGCCGCTATGGGGCCTACAGCGCCGGCAACGTCGTCAACAATTCCATTGGCCAGGGTGAAGTCACGGTCACCCCGCTGCAGCTGGCCGTCGCCTACGCCGCCCTCGCCAACGGCGGCAAGGTGATGAAACCGCAGCTGGTGCGGGAGGTGCGCGACGCAACGGGGGCAACGGTGCGCAGAAACGAGCCCGTGCAAGTCGCTGACACAGGCCTGAACGCCCACGACCTCGCGCTGATGAAGGAAGCTCTCTCCCACGTCACCGATCCCGGGGGCACCGCGAGCGGGCTGATGTGGAAGAAGGACAAGTTCGCGGACATGTCCAAATGGCTGCGCGAGAGCGGCGTGACCATCGTGGGCAAGACGGGCACCGCGCAGGTCGTTCACCTGGACAAGAACATCGCTCACGTCAAGGCCGAAGACATGCCCTACGAGCAGCGCGACAACGCCTGGTTCGTCGGCTTCGCTCCCGAAGAAAAGCCGGAGATCGTCGTCGTCACCATGACCGAGCACGGCGGCTTCGGCGGCAGCGCTTCGGGTCCCGTCACCGCCGAAGTGCTGCGCACCTGGTTCACCAAAGTGCGTGGCACCGGCCGCTACCACGACCTCCCGGCCTTGCCGCCGCCGAAGCACATCGTGATGGCCCCCCCCAAGAAGGAAGAGCCCACCGAAGAAACGGTCCACGCCGCCAGCGGCCCCGAAGACGTCGTCGTCCCGGTCGAGGGCGGGATCACGCCGTGAGTGTGACCTACGCTCCCCAACGTGGTCCTGAGACCGTGCGGGCCTGGCCCCTGGGCCTCATCGCTGTGGCGTTGATGATTCCCTCGGTTGGTATTGTAAATTTATACAGTGCAGCACAGAATTTCGTCGATCCTGATATCTGGTTGAAGCAGATGTTGTGGGCCTGTGCTGGTTTCGCCTTGGCCGGCGTGGTCGCCCGGGCGAAGCCCACGACGCTGGAACTCACCGCCTGGCCCGTCTACATCGTCACCTGTGTGTTGTTGCTGCTGGTGCTGGCCATCGGCACGCCGATCAAGGGCGCGCAGCGCTGGCTCGACCTCGGCGCTTTCAACATGCAGCCATCTGAAGTGGCCAAGCTCGCAATGATGCTGGTGGTTGCCCGCTACTTCGCCGGATTTGAGATGCAGGGTGGCTACACGCTGCTCGCGCTCGCGCGGCCCCTCAATCCCAGCCGTCCTTTGGGGCTGGTGGCGGTGCTGGGCTACCACCTCTACGACCACCGCAAGGATCTCTGCGTCGCGTTCAAGAAGAACGGACTTGAGGTCCCCTCTTTGGGCGACGTCATCGAAAAGGCCGAGGCGATGACGAACCCGCCCAAGGAGATCGCCACGGAGCTGGCCGAGCACGATCCCCATTGGTTGGTGCCCGCCGTCATCGTCGTCGCCGTCTGCTGGTTCTTGATTGCCCTCGTCGTGACCTTGCGCCGGGGCGTCGACCATCGGGCCCTCATCGCCCCCGCTGACATCGTGCTGGTGCCCTTCGTGCTGGTGCTCATCGAGCCCGACCTCGGCACCGCTTCCATCGTATTGGCCGTCGCCGCCTCGCAGATCCTCTTTGCGGGGATGCGTCGGCGGGATCTGATCCTCGCGGCCGTCGGCGCCGTCGCCACCGCGGGCTTTGCCTGGAACAACCTCCTGCACGACTACCAGCGCAAGCGCGTCGAGACCTTCATGAACCCCGAAGCCGACATCCAGGGCTCGGGCTATCACGCGGCCCAATCGATCATCGCCGTCGGCAGCGGGCGGCTGACCGGCAAAGGCTGGTGCGAAGGGACGCAGACCCAGCTCTCGTTCTTGCCCGAAAACCACACCGACTTTGCCTTCTCGGTGCTCGGCGAAGAGTGGGGCTTCGTCGGCGGCGTCGTCTTGATCGTGCTCTTCGCGGTGCTGGTGGGCTTGATGATGCGTTGTGCCTCGAAGGCCACGGACCGCTTCAGCGCCTTGCTCGCGGTGGGTGCGGCGGCGATGCTCTTTTGGCATGCGTTCATCAACATCGGCATGGTGATTGGCGTGCTTCCCGTCGTCGGCGTCACCTTGCCCTTGGTCAGCTACGGAGGCAGCTCGATGATCACCAAGGGCATCGCCATCGGCTTCGCGGTGAACGCTGCGATCCACGCCAGGAGGTCGTGATGGTCCGCCGCGCGCCGCGAAAAAAGCCAGCCGACAAAGACGTCGTCGACGCCAGCGCGCTGGGACTGGTGGAGGATCTGGCCCCGAGCGTCAGCAGCGAGGAACCGCTGCAGCGCGAGGCCCGCAAGGGCGCCGTCGACGCCGCCGCCCACATCAACTCGCGGGCGTTGGTGCCGGGGCGAGAACGCGCCCTCTATGGCAGCAAGGCCTTTTTCCGCCGCGCGGCCGAAGAGCTGGTGACG
>JAHFED010000046.1 GCA_023248635.1 Myxococcales bacterium | reverse complement strand
GCGTTGGCGGTCTCGGGCACAGCCAGCGTCGTGTGGGCCGTCTCCGAGCAAGACTTGGCTGCCTTCGCCGAAAAGCGCGTGATCGACGGAGGCGAGTTCATCAAAGCCCGCGATCGCGCCGACAGCCTCTTTGCCCTGGCGGCGACGACCTGGGTGGTGGGCGCCGCTTTCGCGGCCGCATCGGGGGCGCTGGTCGGCTTCGTCGACTGGGCTGGTTATCGCCAACACGGCCGCGCAGAGGATCTCCAATGAGGAAACATCTGTGCTGGATCGCTGTCGTCGTCGTGAGCGGCTGCAAGCGCGCCGACCTGCCCGATGACGTGCAGGTGCTCTGCGCCTCGGATGCCGACTGCCTCAACGGCTTCGTCTGCGCCGTCGACGCAGCTGCGCCCACCTGCATTCGCGCCGAACAATTCGGCGAGATCTGCGGTGACGGCGTGTTGGGAGGTGACGAGGCCTGTGACGCCGGCAAGGCAAACGCCGACGCACCCGACGCACCCTGTCGCTTGGACTGCACCCTGCCCCGCTGCGGAGACGGCATCGTCGACGGCGACGCTGGTGAGGCCTGCGACGACGACGTTGGTTGTCGCACCGACTGCCGGGCCTGCGGCGACGGAGTGGTGCAGCTGGAATTTGAGGCTTGCGACGACGGCATCGATGTCCTGCTCGGCAACCGCGATGGCGGCCCCTGCACGGCCAGCTGTGCGGCGGCGCGCTGTGGTGATGGCCATGTGCAGATCGACATCGAAGGCTGCGACGACGGCGACACCGTCGACGACAACGCCTGCACCAACGCCTGCGCGCTGCCGACCTGTGGCGACGCGATCGTTCAGCCGGGCGAGGACTGCGACGACGGCAACCAGAGCAACGTCGACGCCTGCACCAATGTCTGCAAGCTGCCCACCTGCGGCGACGCCTTCGTTCAGCTCGGCGAAGACTGCGACGAGGGCGTCGACAACGACGACCAGGCCCCCTGCACCGATGATTGCCAAGACAATGTGTGCGGCGACGGCCTTCACCTCGACAACGGCGACGAGGACTGCGACGACGGCAACGACGACGACGACGACGACTGCAGCAACGCCTGCACCCTGCCCCGCTGCGGCGACGGCATCACCCAGCTCGGCGTGTCCGAGGGCTGCGACGACGGCAACCTGGTGGATACCGATGCCTGCACCAACGACTGCCAATCCGCGCGTTGCGGCGACGCCATCATCCAGCTCGGCGAGGACTGCGACGACGGCGACGGCGCCAACGGCGATGACGAGCTCTGCACTCTCGCTTGCGCCCTGAACGAGTGCGGCGACAACAAGGTGCTCACCGGCGTCGAAGACTGCGACGACGGCGACGACGTCAACGACAACGCCTGCTCCAACGCCTGCACCGCGCCGAGGTGCGGAGACGGCATCGAGCAAGCCTCTGGCGCCGAGCAATGTGACGACGGCAACCAGGTCGACGAAGACACCTGCACCAACAAGTGCCTCGACCCCCGCTGCGGCGACCGCATCTTGCAGCTGGGCGCCGGCGAGCAATGCGACGAAGGCGACGACGCCAACAGCGACGCGAGCCCCTGCACCAGCTTGTGTCGCCTCAACATCTGCGGCGACGGCAAGGTGCTCGAGGGCGTAGAGGCCTGCGACGACGGCAACCGGGCCTCCGGCGATGGGTGCAAAGGCGACTGCGCCAAGATCGAGCTCTGCGGCGACGGCGTCGTCGACAGCGGCGAGGAATGCGACGACGGCAACCTGAATCCCAGCGACACCTGCGGCGGCTGTCGGCTGGTTTCTTGGGGCATCTCGGTGCCAACGGGCTTTGGGCCCAGCGGCGGCGCTCCTGGGCGCACGGCCATCGAAAACCCGCGCGCGCTGGCGGTGGACCAGGTCGGCCATGTGGTCATCGCCTCGAGCAGCCAGGTCTTTCGCATCACCAACGGGCAAATGACCGCCATCGCGGGGACCGACGACGTCAACCAGAACCCCAGCTCGGTGAGAGACGGCGTCCCGGCCACCGGCGTTCCCATTGGTCGCGACGTCAACGGCGTCGGCGTCGACGGCTTCGGTCGCGTGTTGATCGCTGCCACCAACGTGAACCACATCTTGAGGGTCGAGGCCAATGGCACGCTGCGCATCGTCGCCGGCAACGGCAACCAACAGGGCGCCGGCGGGGGCGATCCCCAAGACGACGATGGGCCCGCCCTCGAGGTGGCCATCGGCCGACCCGAGGCTGCCATCGTCGACGTCCAGGGGCGCATCGTCTTTGCCGATCCGCTGAGCCGCCGGGTGCGGCGGGTGACCGACGAGGGTGGCATCGAGACCATCGCCGGACCGGGTGGGCTGTCCAACCCGTGCGGCCTGGCCCTCGATGAGGATGGACGCATCTTGGTGCTCAGTCGCAGTGGGGCGGGCGCGCTGCAGCGCATCGAAGACGACGGCTCCCTCACCCTCCTGGGCGGTGCGAGCTCGGGTTTCAGCGGCGACGAAGGTCCGGCGGTCGATGCGGAGTTCAACGCCCCCGAAGGCATCGCCGTCGACCTCGTCACCGGCACCATTTTCATCGCCGACAGCAGCAACAACCGCATCCGCCGCATCGACCCCGGCCTCGACGCCACGCGCGTGGTGCGCACCATCGCCGGCGGCGGCGCCATCGCCAAAGCGCCCGACGGCACCGCGGCCCTCGCGGCGACGCTCGTGGCCCCCCAGGCGGTGGCCTTCGTCGACGGACACGTGATCTTCTCCGATCGAAACAGCCGCGTGCGCCGCATCGAAGACGACGGCACGCTCTCGACGGTGGCCGGGACGGGGGCCGACGCCGTCGATGGTGGGGGCAACTCCGCGCTCAGCGTCGCCAGCGCGCCAAACTCCGTCGCCATCGACGCCCTGGGGCGGGTGCTCTTCAGCGAAGGCGACTTCGGCAGCGGTGGTCGCGTTCGACGCCTCGAGCCCAACGGCACCTTGACGAATTTGGCCGGCACCGGCATTCCCGGCGTCACCGGCGACGGCGGTCCAGCGACTGCGGCCCAGATTCAACAGCCCTTCGGACTTGCGGTCGACGACGACGGCAACGTGTTCTTTGGGGAGTTCAACGCCAGCGTGGTGCGCCGCATCGACGCCGTCGACGGGACCATCAGCACCGTAGCGGGGACCGGCACGCCGGGCACCGCGGGCGCCGACGGCGTGGCGGCGACGGCTGCGCAGCTCGACTCTCCCCACAGTCTGGCCATCGACAGCACCGGCCGCTTGATCATCGGCGACGCCAGCGCGCGGGTGCGAAGGGTGGAGCTCGACGGCACCATCAAGACCATCGCTGGTACCGGGGTCTCGGGCCTGCTCGGCGACGGTTTGCAGGCGACGGCGGCTCAGATCCAAGGCGACGGGATCGCCGTCGACGGCAGCGATCGCTTGTTGATCGCCGAATTCCTGGGCGGGCGGGTGCGACGCGTCAACGGCGACGGCACCATCGTCACCGTGGCAGGCAATGGCCAGGGCACCGGCGGCGACAACGGCCTGGCGATCAACGCCCAGCTCACCAATCCAAAGGCACTGGCGGCTGGGGTCGGCGACGAGTTCTTCATTGGCGAGTTCGGCCGAGGCACGGTGCGGCGCGTCGACGGCGCCGGCATCATCTCCCTCTTTGCAGGCGGCGCGGCTGCGCCCCTGGGTGACTTGGGCGATGGCGGACCCGCCACGGCTGCCAGTACCCAGGTGTTCGCCGGCATGGTGCTCGATTCCGTCGGTCGGCTGGTGATCGCCAACTCGGGCGCCGACGCCCGTCTGCGCCGCATCGAGCTCGACGGCACCATCACCACCATCGCGGGGGGGCTGCATCCCTTCGGCGGGCCCTTCGCCGTTGCCGCCGTGCCGACGCCGGCGGCGCTGACCTTGATGGACGGCGATCTGCTGGCGACGTCTCAAAGCGCTGGTCGCATCTTGAGGCTGGACTTCGACGGCGCGGGATCGGTCGACGTCGTCGCTGGCCGGGATGGTGGCTTCGGTCTGGGGGGCGACCCGACTGGACCCAACCAAAGCCTCTTCTTCCGCGCGCTGGAGGGAGCGAGCGGTGTGGCCTTCGACGGCGACCAGACCCTCTTCGTCAGCGAAGGCGCCGCCGGCACCATCCTGCAGATCGCGATGATCGATCGCGCCGACGCCGCGACCTGGACGGTGTCCCTGCTCGGGGGCGCTGAAGGGGTCAACACCCACGCCGACGGCCCCCTGGCGAGCGCGCGCTTCATCCGTCCAGCGGGCCTGGCCTACGACGTTGCGGGTGATCGACTCTTCGTCGTCGACGCCGGCGGCCACCGCCTGCGGGTGATCGATCTGGCGGCGGCCAACGTCGACACGGTGGTGGGCTCGGGTGCTCCGGGCGACGGCGACGGCCAGCTCAACGGACCTGAGGCCGTCGCCGTGAACGCAAGCGGCGCCGTCTACGTCGCCGACACGGGCAACCATCGGGTGGTCCGCGTCGACGACGGCACGACCTCGACGGTGCTGGGAACGGGCGAAGCGGCTTCGGCGGGCGACGGCTTCCCCTCTCCCAGCTTCCCGGTCGAGTCCCCGCGCGGGCTCGCCTTCGACTCCTTCGGCAACCTCCTGGTCACCTCCACGCGCACCGTGCGGCTGGTGACCGCCGACGACCTCGGCGGGGTCGATGGGAAGAGCGGCGTGGTGACCCTCTACGGCGCCTCGCCCCGCAACGCGTTCCCGGCGGACTCGACCTTTTGCCTCTCGGGCGTCGCCGAGCGCGCCGAAGGCGTCATCGACGTCGTCGACGCCTGCCAGGGTTTTGTGGTCGAGTTGCGGCGCTTCCCTTGATGTTGAGGTTCTGAGTCAAGACGCCGGCGCATCTCCAAGCCTGACGCCGCACAAGGTGCATTGCCGAACCGGGGTCAGGTCCCTAGTCCGACGTCGTCACCTCCAGCCCCGAGGCCCTCATGTCCGTGTCCGTTTCCGAGCAGCTCGTGCACCTGGCCGAGCTGGCGCGCCTCGACCAACGCGCCAAGGTCGTCGCCGACAAGCTCGAGACTCTGCCCCAGGCTGCCAAGAAGGCCGACGCCGTCGTCGCCAAGCTCAAGGCTGAGCTCGATGCCGCCCACGTCCGCAAGAACAGCGCCTTGCTGGCCAAGAAGCAGGGAGAAAACGAGATCACCGAGGAGCGCCACAAGATCCGCAAGTGGGAGTCGCGCGCCAGCGAGCTGAAGGGCGAACGCGAGCACGCCGCGCTGGGCTCCGAGATCGGCACCGCCAAGCGCCAGATCAAGCAGCTCGAAGACGCCGTCCTCGAGCACATGGAGGCCCTCGAACAGGTCGATAAAGACCTCGCAGCCCTCGAGAAGAAGCACGCAGCGGCAGTGATTGATGCCAAGGCTGAATGGGACAAGGTCGACGACGACCTCAAGGCGCTGCGCGCGGAGTTCGCCAACTTCGGCGTCGGCAAGAAAGCCCTGCTCGACAAGCTGCCGGCTGCGGTGATCAAGCGCTATGAGGTCATCGCCAACAAGCGCCAGGGCGTCGGCGTCGCGATCATCAGCGTCAAAGACGACTGCGACGCCTGCCACCGCGCGGTGCCGCCGCAGCTCGTCATTCAGATCATGAAGGGCCAGGTCGTCGAGAGCTGTCCGGCCTGCAATCGACTCTTGGTCCACCACTCGATGACGCGGGTCGAGGCTCCCGGGGGTGCATCGTGACTGCGTCGCTCAACCCTCTGCAACACGTCAAAGAGACCGACCCCGACGTCTACGCGCTGATGAAGCGCGAGCACGGCCGCCAAGAAGAAGGCCTCGAGCTCATCGCCAGCGAGAACTTCGTCAGTCGCGCGGTGCTGGAAGCCCAGGGCTCGATCCTCACCAATAAATACGCCGAAGGATATCCCGGAAAACGCTATTACGGCGGCTGCGCATTCTACGACGAAATTGAAACCATCGCGATCGAGCGAGCCAAGAAGCTCTTTGGCGCCGTCCACGCCAACGTGCAGCCCCATTCCGGCGCCAGCGCCAACTTCGCCGTCTACTCGGCGGTGCTGAAGCCCGGCGACACCGTGCTGGCCATGCGCCTCGACATGGGCGGTCATCTGACCCATGGAAGCGCCGTAAACTTCTCCGGTCGTTTGTACAACTTTGTCGGTTACGGCGTCACCGAGGCCGAGCAGCGCATCGACTACGCCGAAGTCGAAAGGCTGGCCCAAGAGCACAAGCCCAAGATGTTGGTGGCGGGGGCGTCGGCCTATCCGCGCACCATCGAGTTCGAGCGCCTCGGCAAGATCGCCAAAGACGTCGGCGCCTTCTTCTTCGTCGACATGGCCCATATCGCGGGTCTGGTGGCCGCGGGGCTGCACCCCTCGCCGGTGCCCTGGGCCGATTTCGTGACGACGACAACGCACAAGACGCTGCGCGGCCCACGCGGGGGCATGATCCTAACAACCGCGGAACACCAGAAAGTCATCGACTCGCGGGTGTTTCCCGGCGCCCAGGGCGGACCCCTGATGCACGCCGTCGCCGCCAAAGCGGTCATGCTCAAGGAAGCCCTCGATCCGAGCTTCGCCGGCTATCAGAAACAGATTGTGGCCAATGCCAAAGCCCTGGCCGCCGGTCTTTTGTCCCGCGGTTGGAAGCTGACCACCGGCGGCACCGACAACCACATGATGCTGCTGGATTTGCGCGGTCGATCAGTCACGGGAAAACAGGGCGAAGAATCGCTTGGTAAGGCCGATATTACCGTCAATAAGAATATGATTCCCTACGATCCGTCGCCGCCCATGGTAGCCTCGGGCATCCGCGTCGGAACCCCCGCCGTCACGACGCGCGGATTCCAAGAGCCCCAGATGGACCTCGTCGCCGACGCCATCGCGCGTGTGCTGGAAAATCCCAGCGACGACGCCGTGATTTCGTCGGTAAAAGAAAGCGTGCACGCTCTGACGAAGAAGTACCCTCTTTATCTCGATCTTCTGCAGCGCCTGACCTGAAGGAATCCTTGCGTGAAGTGTCCCTTTTGCGCCTCGTCGGACAACGGTGTTGTCGACTCGAGAGAGACCGACGACGGGCGGGCCATCCGACGGCGGCGCAACTGCACGGGCTGTGCACGGCGCTTCACGACCTATGAGCGCATCGAGGAGATGCCCCTGGTCGTCATCAAGAAGGACGGCTCGCGCATCGGCTTTGACCGCAGCAAGCTCACGGCGGGCATGACGCGGGCCTGCGAGAAGAGACCGGTGCCGGCGGCGGTGATCGACAGGCTGGCCATCGAGATCGAAAAGCGCGCCCTCGAGCTGGGCGAGCGCGAGCTCTCTTCGCGTTGGTTCGGCGAGCAGGTGATGAGCGCGCTCAAAGACGTCGATCAGGTCGCGTACGTCCGCTTCGCCAGCGTGTACCGCTCGTTCAAGGACGTCGACGAATTCGCCCGCGAGCTCGAGGGGCTCAAGCGCAAGGGCGCCGACGACGTCGAGACCTGAGTGGGGATCTCTGCTTTTGCCCACCTGCTGCCCCCGGCGGCTCCGGCGAGCAGCACTTCAGGATGCGCCGGCGTCTTGGACATCAGCACCGCTGCGCCGCTGCACGAGGCTTGGCGCGAGGCCCTCAAGGGCATCGGCCGCACCCACCCCAACCCGCCCGTGGGTTGCGTCATCGTCGACGACGACGGCACCATCATCGCGCGGGGCTTTCATGAAAAAGCCGGCGAGCGCCACGCCGAGATCAAGGCGCTCGACGCATTGGCTCCGGGTGCCGCGCGGGGCAAGACCGTCGTCGTCACGCTCGAGCCCTGCACCCACCACGGCCGCACGCCACCCTGCGTGGATCGCCTCCTGGACGAAGGCGTGTCCCGCGTCGTCGTCGGCGCCATCGATCCGAACCCCCGGGTGCACCAACAGGGGGTGCGACGCTTGCGGGCCGCCGGCGTCGACGTCGTCATCGCTGAGGGCGCCGATGCGTTGCGCTGCCAAGCCTTGATCGCACCCTTTGCCACGACGCAGCAGCTGGCGCGTCCTTACGTGGTGTTGAAGACGGCGACCTCGCTCGACGGCAAAGTGGCGACGCGCACGGGCTCCTCGCGAGGCATCACGGGACCGGCCAGTCGCGCCCTGGTGCACGCGTTGCGGGACGCTGTCGACGCCGTCGTCGTCGGCGCTGACACTGTGCTCGCCGACGATCCAGCCCTCACGGTGCGCGACCTGCCCGGTCGAGATCCCCTGCGCGTGATCCTCGATCGCCACGCCCGGGTGCCCCGCAGCGCCCGCGTCTTCGCCGACGACAACGTCTGCGTGCTGGGCTTGGCCTCCATTTCGGACGTGCTCAAAGAGCTGCACAGGCGGGGGCTGCTCGCGGTCTTGGTGGAGGCCGGGCCCCGGCTTGCTGCCGCCTTCTTGCAGGCCGACGTCGTCGACGAGCTGTGGTGGTTTCACGCGCCCTTGCTGGTGGGCAATGACGGGCTCTCGGCCGTCGACTTCGGGCAGGTCGATCACATCCAGCAGGCGCCGCGCTTCGACGTCGTCACCCGGGCAGAAGTGGGCAACGACGGTCTGACGGTGCTCGGCGGCGGGCTGTGGCAAAGGCCCACCTTGTCGGTCCGGGCCGGCTGATGCAGATCCAGCGCCTCGGAGGCTCCATGCTCAAGCTCGTCGTCGTCGTTGCTCTTGGCACCCTGTCGCTCGCAGGCTGCTCCGCTGCTGAGGCGCCTCCGCCGCCGCCACCACCCCCGCACGTCGAGGCTCCACCGCCGCCGCCACCGCCGCCGCCACCCCTTGCGCCTCCCGTCGCCGCTGCTGACCCCGTCGCCGAGGCCGAGTCCATCTTCAACACGCGCTGCGTCGTGTGCCACGGCGCCGCGGGCAAAGGAGATGGCATGGCCTCCGCCAGCCTCAACCCCAAGCCCCGCAACTACAACGACAAGGCGTGGCAGGCCGCCACCAAGGACGAAGAAATCAGCAAGGCCATCCTCGAAGGCGGCGCCGCCGTCGGCAAGAGCCCGCTCATGCCCCCCAACGCCGACCTCAAGGACAAGCCCGAGGTCGTCAGGGCCTTGGTGGCCAAGGTCCGCTCCTTCGGCAAGTAATCCCCGATCTCGCTGAACTTCGACCGCGGACCGGCCTCGTTCATCTCCGTCGGGGATGCCCTTCTGGGAGTCCCCCCGCGCCGGCGGAGCCGGACGCGGGGCCCCCCACCAACTCCGCGTTCCGCGGGCGCGCTTCACGCGCATCATCCCGCGTCTTCCCATCTCGGAACGCGTTCGAACATCAAGCGGACGCGGCATAATGATAACGAAGTGATTGCTCACTGCAGTCGCCATCGTCGACGGAGCAGCAACAGGAAAGCACCCTCACGGGTGCTTTCTCTTTGTTGTATTGTTCGAACCGGCAGCCCTGGGAGACTTGAAGTATTGATGTTCAAGACACTGGCGCATCTTGAACCGACAACACTCCAACGATGAGTCGCTGAGCGCCTCACGTCGGCGGACGCAGCGCAGACACCAAGGGGTGGCTCTTCAAGCGTGCGAGGGCTTCTTCGCCTTCGCGGCGCGCCAGCATCTCGACGTGGGTCGCGAGCTGCGTGCCCTCGAGATCACCCTGCGGCAAGGCGCCTGCCTCGAGCAGGAGCTCGGCGGCGGTGCGCCCGCTCAGGGGCCGTTGCGTCAGCTCCACTGAGGTCAACATCGACAACACGCGCTCGAGGGCACGACGACGCGGACCGATCGCCAAGGTCGGCAGCTCCACGGATCCGCGGTGCGGTAACCGGCCTTCGATGGCTTCGGCGACGACGAGGCCTGCCGCCCAGAGATCGGCCTGGGGGCCCACCGGCGCCGCCAGAAAACCCAGCTGCTCGGGGGCCATGTAGGCGCGCGTGCCCGCTGCTGCACCCAGCTCCTTGAGTCCGGCGGTGCCGAAGTCGCAGACCATCAGCTGCCCTTCGTGAAAGAGCAGGTTCGAGGGCTTGATGTCGAGGTGCAGCTGGCCGGCGTCGTGGATGTCGGCGAGGGTGCGCAAGAGCACAGCACCAAGCTCCACCGCCGACGCCGTCCGCAGTTTGCCCTGCTGCTGGATCGAGCGCTGGAGCGAGCCGCCGTCGCACAAGACCATCACCAGCAGATCGCGCTCCTCGTCGAGGTCGAGCACGGGCACCACATGGGGGTGATCGAAGGAGCCGGCGATGCGGGCTTCTTCGACGAGGCGTTTCTTGCGCTCTTCGCGGTTGCCACGCGGGTGGAAAATCTTGAGGGCCACATCGCGCAAGACGCGGCGGTCACGGGCGCGAAACACCGTGGCCGCGCCACCGCGACCGATTTCGTCGACGACGGCGTAGCGGGCACCGGCGGCGCGTGTTCCCAAGAAACGAGCAAGAGCAGCGCGTTCGCTGGCGCCTTCTTTTCGCTCTTGCCCGGCGCGCAGACGCCGAGCGCGGGCCTTGGGTTGGGGCAACGAGATGTCGAGGGCGAGCACGCGCTCGTAGCAGCGCAGGGCTTCGTCGACGTCGCCTTCGAGCTCGGCGATCTCGCCCAGCGCGGTCAGGGCAAAGGCGGCATGCACCGATTCCTCTGGGCCGTCGTCGACGAGACGCACCAACAATCCCTTGGCCCGCGCCCGCTCACCGCGATGCAAGAGTCGCTCGGCCAGCTGCCGCCGCAGCTCCGTCGACGGCGTGCACAGCAGGGCGTCGGCCAGCAGCTCATCGGCGGCCTTGCGTCGTCCGCCGCCATCGAGGGCGGAGAGCTCGGCCTGAAGATCGGCGCTCTCGGCGTAGCGGCGCCCCTCGCGGTCGACCGTGAGACGCGCGCGGGCCCGGGCGATGTTCTGGTCGAGGGGATCTGAGGGCTGCCGGGCTGGCTCCTGGGGCAGGCCTTCGTCGGGCGCTTCGCTGGGTGGCTCAGCCGGCGCGCGATCCGGCACCACGCCTTCGGCGCCGAGGAATTTCTTCATCCAACGATCGACGAGGCCCACCGAGGGATTCTAACGCTTCTCGTCGACGATCACAGGATCGGGCCCCGCATCGACGTGCCAACGGGCGGCTTCGGCGCGTGCTTTCGCGAGGGCACCTGGCGCTGCCGGCTCGGTGGCGCGGGCGAGGGCCACTCTCAGTTGCAAAGCGGTCGCATTGCCCGGATCGGCCCGGAGCGCTTCGACGAGCAGCAGCTGGGCGCCGACGACGTCGTCGTGGGCCAGACGTTCTTGCACCACCAGCAAGGCCACCGGGGCCAGCTTGTGCATGAAAGGGCTCAAGGTGGGCTCGGCAGGCGCGCCTTCGTCAACGACGGCACTGAGAGCAGCGTCAACGTCCACGCTCAGCACCGTGGCCGGACTCAACAGCCGCACGACCTGGGCGAGGCCACAGAGCAAGATGGCGACGGCGGCGACGACAAGGACGCGGCTGCGACGCCGAGGGGCATCCACCAGCGCGGTGCCCAACACGAGTGAGGCGAGCATGGCGGTTTGGCCGACTTCGAAGTCGTAGTCGATGAGCCCCCGGCTCCACAGCGCGATGGTGCCGCCGACGAGCAAGCGGCGCTGCAGGGACATGGCTCCACCAAAGAGTTGGGTGGCGACGACGACGACGACCACGACGGCGGCCACGGCCCCCACCAGTCCAGTCTCTGCCAACCACTGCAGGGGCAGGGAGTGCGCATAGCGGGTGACGTTGTCGTCGGGGCCGCGGCGCTCGAGATAGGCCGGCGCAAAGCGCATCAAGCCCTGCCCGACCAGCGGCGCGTCGACGAAGGCCTGCAATGCGATGCGCCAGTTCTCCAGCCGTTCAGCAGCCGAGGCGGACATGGCCCCCATGCCGCGACCGACGACGGCAAAGAGGGCCCCCAGGGCGCACAGCCCCAGCACCAAGAGGGCCCGTAGAGATCGTGACAGCACGGCAACGACGACGACGCCCACCGCCACCGCCAACAACGCGCCGAAGGAGCGCGACAACAAGAGCGCCCCCAGCGAAACCCCGCCGAGCATTCCCGCCCAGCGGCGCTGCGCCAGAGGCAGGCCCTGGTCGACGACGAGGGCGGCGGCGCCGACGACGCCAGCGATGCCGACCGCGGCGGACAGGTCGGGCGAGATCGACAGGCCGAGGGGACGCAAAGACGCGAGACGCTCGATCATCGAGGGCTCGAGCTCGAGCTCGACCTGGTGGGCCAGCGCGTCGGGCCACACGATGAAGCGCTGGTGGGCAGCGACGAACGCGTGCGCGGCGCCACCCAGGGCGAGGCCAGCCCACAAGCCGTGGCGCAAGGGCTGCGCGCTGCCGACGGCCAAGCAGGCACCACATCCAGCCACCAGCGAGCACGAGAGCAGCGAGATCCAGGGATCGCGCGACCAAGGAACCGCGCAGCCGGCCCCCAGCAAGAGGGCAGCGACGACGACGTCGACAGCCCGGCTCGATCCAAAGCGCAGCCACAGGCCCGCCGCCAGCCCAGCGATGAGGGTGTCGCCGTCGTCGGGAGCGTGACCGACCATCGACACGCGCAAGACCACCAGGGCGCAGGCGAGCAAGGGAAAGGGCAGCTCGACGGGCGTCACGGTGGAAGCAGAGGCCCCTCGACGTCGCCGCAGGCCGTGATGGCGTTGCCCTCGACGGTGATGGGCACAAAGAGCTTGTCGCCGTCGAGGATGGGCAAACGCGCCTGCACCTTTGGATCGTCCTTCTTCAGCGGCAGGCTCCAGCGCGAGATGATCCCGCACGCGCAGGTCGAGAGCTTTGCCTTGTCCTTCACCTTGCCGTCGTCGATGTGCTTGTCGGTGCAGCGCGTGAACTCGACGGTGCGTCCCTTGGCCATGGCGACCAGGCGCCCGGCCGCCGACGACGCCTCCGCCACCGAGCGCAGGCTTTCGTCGCCGGTCTGCAGTGCGCGCGCGGGATCCTTGCGCTCGGCGATGCGCAGGGTCTCGCCTGCCAAGCCGCAGTGGTTGCGAGACAACACGCCGCGGGCCGCCGCGTCCTCGTCCGACGTCACCTCGGCACCCACGCCCAGGTCGACGGTGCGCTGGCCGCAGGCGCAGGCGCCGTCGCGCAGACCCACGATCGGCGGGGTCTTGCTCGGGGTGCCGGTGGCGTCGCGTGGCGTCCCCGCGGTGAGCACCTTCGCCCGCGACGCCGCGACATGGGCCGCAGGCAAACCCTCGAGGTCGCTGAGGGCTGCAAAGGCGATGCGGCAGGCGCGCTTGTGCGCCTCGAAGCGGGTGCGCCGCAGCCCGGGCTCTGGGGCCTTGGGCGTGGTGCCTGCGATGTAATCGGCTGCGCCCAAAGCATCGGCTGCAAGAGCAGCGCGCGTCTCGACGTCGACGGTGGTGAGCAGCGGTCGGCCCGCCACCGCTTCGACGACGGCGAGGCGGCAGTGCAGCCCGTTGAAATCCGTCTTTTGCAACGCGCCCTGACAGCGCTCGAGGAGCCCCGCGCTGGTCAGAGCACTGTCGACGACGGCTTTGTCGGCGCTCTTCACCAGCTTGGCGAGGCTGCTCGGCTCGACGAGGATCGCGGGAGCGCCGGCAGCGAAGACGAAGACCAGGGAGCCAAGGCCGGCGACGTTCATCGAGGCAGCGTACCGCGCTTCGACCCAGCCCGGCGACGGGGCGCCTGCATCGAAACCTCATCCTACTCTGAAAGAGACAGGATAAGCCCATTCACCCAATGAATTTTTGCCATGGAGTCGCTGGGCAGAATCAGGGCGAGGCCGGCGCCGGCTTCGGCTGACTCGTGAAGCGCTTCTCGCTCTGCACCTTGACCCAGGCGGTGGCCTGCTTGAGCCCGTTGTCGACCAAAATGGAGCGCACGAAAGCAGGCACCCAACCCTTGAGGGCGATGTCGACGGAGTACTCCACCTGAGACTTGTCCGGCTCGCCGTCGACGGGCGACACGCGCCAGAAGCCAACGGAGTCGTCGAGGTCGGACTGGCGGTCGTAGTCCAGGGTCCAGGTGCCCCAGCGGTTGGCGAGGTCGTACTCGTGGTGAATATAATATTCGATGGTGACCGGGAAACTCGAAATCTCGAAGTCGACGTCGATCTTTCCGCCGTCTTTATGATACACCTCGCACTTCTTCACTTCGGGGATCCACTTCGGATACGACTTGAATTCCTGGATGGTGGCCCAGGTGGGATCGGGCGGAGCGTTGACGAGGAAGACCGCCAGACCCCGGCCGCCGCCTTCGCCTTCGGTCAAGCGCATCACGGGCTTGCCGGTGAGCAGCACGGCCTTTTCGGCGGGCGTCAGCACCAGGGGCTTCGGAGGACGCGGGTAGGGCTTGAGCTTGCCCCGGTGCTCGTGGGGCACGTTGGCGTCGGCGGCGAGCACGGGCCCCGGAGCGACGGCGACAGCGACGACAACGACGAGGGTCGACCAGGACACACGCATGGGGTGATCATCGTCGGTCGCGCGGATACTGCAAGTCGGGTGGGGTTGTTGGCCCGCTGATCCGCTGGCGCCCCCATGGATCGCTACAGAAAGAAGGAACACCTGGGCAGGAGCGACCATGTCCGAACCACGCAGCCAATTCATTCTCGACGTCGAGCAGATCCGGCAGCGGGCCCGCGAAAAGCTTGAGCACGGCGCGGTCACCGCCGGCTACGGCGGCTCCGTCGACGCCGCCATCGGGATCCTCAACGACGCGCTCGCGACCGAGCTCTTGTGCGTGCTCCGCTACAGATTCCACGCGTCAGCGGCGCAGGGCATCAACAGCGAGGGGGTGCGCAAGGAGTTCGCCGAGCACGCCCGCGAAGAGCAAGAACACGCCGACATGATTGCCAGACGCATCACCCAGCTGGGTGGCCGGCCCCACTACGACCCCAGCGCCATCGCCGCGCACTCCGCCACCCAGTACATCGAGGGTGAGAATCTGATCGACATGATCAAGGAAGATCTGGTCGCCGAGCGCATCGCCATCGACGCCTACCGCAAGATGATCCGCTACTTCAGCGGCCACGATCCGACCACGCGCCGCATGCTCGAGACCATCCTCGCCACCGAAGAGGAGCATGCTGAGGACATGCACGACTTGCTCGTGGCCCGCGAAGGTGAGCCCATGCTCGAACACTAAAGCGGGTGCTCACCAGGATCGCGCCGCGGGCGATCCTGGTGACCTAGGCCGACGCCGACGAGCGCACACATCTGCGCACACGTCTCAGGCTTGCACTTGACCTCGACACCGGCGGACTCTGCGCGGCGATGGCCAAGGACTTGCCACGGCACATGGGCCACTACCTGCTCGAGGAGAAGCTCGGGTCTGGCGGCATGGGCGTCGTCTACCGCGCCATCGACACCCTGCTCGACCGGCCGGTGGCCATCAAGATGATGCACGCCGCCGAGCAGCTCGACGACGACGCCAGCGCCGCTCATGTCAGCGAGATGGGCGAGCGTTTTCTGCGCGAGGCCAAGGCGGCGGCCAAGATCAAAAGCCGCAACGTCGTGCATGTGCTGCAGCTGGGCACCAACGACGACGGCGACGCTTATATGGTGATGGAGCTCCTGGTCGGGGCGCGGCTGAGCAAGGTGATGACCCGCGGCGGAGGCATGAAGCCCGCCCGCGCCGTGCACATCGCGGTGCAGATCTGTCACGGCATGCAAGCCGCCCACGATCTCGGCATCGTCCACCGCGATCTCAAGCCAGCCAACGTGATGCTGGTGGAAGAAGACGGGCAGGTCGACGTCGCCAAGATCCTTGATTTCGGCGTCGCCAAGGTGCAGGACGACGGCGCCCGCCAAGGCCTGACGCAGGCGGGGGTGTTGCTTGGCACCCTGCCCTTCATGGCCCCCGAGCAGTTCACGGGCAAACCGGTAGACGCGCGCACCGACATCTATGCGCTCGGCATCATCCTCTACCGCATGTTCACCGGGCTCACGGTCTGGGACGCCGAGAGCCTCTCGGACATCGTGCGGCACCAGCTTTCGTCGGTGCCGGCGTCGATGTTCGAGCGCGTCAGCAATGCCGAGTTCACCCCCATCATCGACGCCGTCGTGCTGAAGTGCCTGGAGAAGGATCCTGCCCGACGCTGGCAGTCCATGAGGGAGCTCGCCGCCGCCCTCGAGGCCGGGCTGCAAGCGCCCAAGGCCGTCTCCGCCAACGTCGAGACTGCCATCGTCAAGGTCCCGATGGCGCCGCCACTCTCTGCTCCGGCCCCAGCAGCCAGACTCGGACCCGGCGCCGAACCCACCACCCTCATCCCCGAGTTCAACGACAGCGCCATCGAAGTCTCGGTGTTCGCGACCATGCCGCGGGTCGAGGGCGGGTCGACGAGCCAACAACCGACCCAGGCCGGCTCGCCCGTCGCTCTCCCTTCCTTGGCGCCACCGGCCGCGACGCCAACGCGAGCCACGGTGCTCGCGCCGCCGGCACCGCGGGCCCAGCGCCCCGAGGATCCAGGATCGGTCAGCGGTCCCCATTCCCTGGTCGGCCGTCTGATCGCGGGCCGCTACGAAGTGGTGAAAAAGCTCAACCAGGGCGGCGTCGGCGTCGTCTACCTGGCCATGCAGCGGCCCCTCGATCGCCCCGTGGCCCTCAAAGTCCTGCTGAAGAAGCACGCCGACGACGAAACCGCGCTGCGGCGCTTCGAAAAGGAGGCCGCCGCCGTCGCCCGCTTGGCCCACGCCCACATCGTCATGCTCTACGACTTCGGCCACACCGAAAACGGCGACCTCTACATCGCCATGGAGTATCTGCAGGGCCAGAGCCTGCGCGACCTCCTCGACGCCGCCGGCTTCGTGCCTTGGGAGCGCTCGCTTCACATCATCCAGGGCATGTGCCGGGCACTGGTCGCCGCCCACACGCAGAACATGGTGCACCGCGATCTCAAGCCCGAAAACGTCATGCTCGTCGAAAGCAACGGCGACCTCGACTTCGCCAAAGTGCTGGACTTCGGCTTGGCGCGCAGCATCGAGAGCCACCAGCCCGCCATCACGCGGCACGACGTCATCCCGGGCACGCCGGCGTACATGAGTCCCGAGCGGGCCAACGGCATCTCCAACGATCCGCGCAGCGACCTCTACGCCCTCGGAGCCGTGTGGTTCGAGCTGCTCACCGGCGAGGCTCCCTTTCCGGGGGAGGTGTCGATCAAGGTCATCTTGCGCCACATCCACGAGGCGCCGCGCCGCCCGTCGTTTGCCCAGCCCAAGAACCCCATTCCGCCCTTCATCGACGCCATCGTCTTGGAGCTCCTGGAGAAGGCCCCCGAGCACCGACCGGCATCGGCGCAGGCGCTGCTCGATCGCCTCGATGTCTTGGCGCGGCCCTCTGGCTGGCACGTCGGTCGCACCCACGACGTCGGACGCCGCGGCCAACACGACAGCGCGCTGCAGAGTTTTGCGGCCGACGCAGGCAGGGTGAGCGACGGCGAGACCTTGAGCTTCTCCGTCGAGGAGGGTGAGCCCTTGCCGTTGGTGAAAAAGAAACCGCGGCCTGCGCTCATCCCCGACGACCCGGTGCTGCTCACCCGCAAGAAGCCGACGTCGGCCGGCGTGCGCATCGACTCCATGCCCCCGCCTACGCCGCCGCCGCCGATCAGCCTCCAGACCCCGCGCCAACCCACTCAGGAATTTCTCCGGCCCCCCGTCGACGAACACTTGGTCATGACCGTGCCCCAGGCCGCACCGCGCATCGAATCTCTCGCCCAGGTCGTCGGCTGGTTGTCGACGGCGAAGACGGCGCGGAGCGTGGGCGAGTTGTGTTGCGCCTTCCTTGTCACCCGTTTCGACCGGGCGCTGGTGGTGGACATGCGCGGCGTGGTGCCCTTGGCGTCGGCGACGGCGTCGGGTCAAGTGTTGTCCTGGCCGCCGATCGTCTATGCCCTGCCCCGCTGCCAGGGGATCCTCGAGCTGGCCACCCGCACCGACGCCTACTATGGGCCGCCCATCGTCAACGCCGACTGGATGCCTTGGTACGGCTCCCTGGGAGGATCGGCGCCCGGCGCGATGTTCGTGGGCGGCCTGCAGCGAGAGGGCCACCCGGCCTTCTTGTTCTATGCCGATCACCGCGACGCCATCTTGCGCCCGCGCGTGAAGGACGCCGTGGCCTTGTTGCGCGAAGCCGCAGTGGCCCTCTCGGCGGTGGGGGACCAAGCCTCCCAAACGCTCACCGATTGACGGTCAGCGCAGCGAGGCTGCGATGCCGCCGGCGACGCCGCCGAGGGTGGCGGAGCCCACCAGCGCGCCAGCGAGGGTGCCGACGCTCATGGCCGCCGCGGGGTCGGTCTTGTCGGGTGCCGCGAGGTAGCCGACGACGAGGCCCGCCAGACCGCCGGCGACCAAGCCGCCGATCGAGGCCCCGGCTGTCCACTCGGCCGGGCGATCGGGCCCTGGCACATTCAGACAGTCACCACCGGGCGCAAAGCCAAGGTTGCAGCCCAGCAAAGATCCAGCGACGGCCGACAGGCCCGCGCAGTAGCCGCTGGCCGCGCACTGCAGCAGCCCCTGCCACTCCTCGGGACGCGCGCGGGGATCGGCCAGCAGCACCCCAGCCCCGCCCCCCAGCCCGGCCATAAAAGGCGTGGCGACGGCGATGCCGATGGCGATGGCGGCGGTGGCCAAGACGACCTCCGGCGGCTGAGGCCCGACGGTCTGTGATGCGAACAAGCCCGCCGTCGTAATGCCTGCCAACCCCACTGCTGCGCCGATGGCTGCGCCGCCAGCGCCGGCAAGACCAATGTTCAAGGGAGAGGCATCGCCCACGCTCTTGCGCTCCTGGGGAGGCGGAGGACGCCGAATCGGAGGGCGGCGGCGCGGGTTGCGCGAGGCGGCGTCGATGACGTCGACGTCGTCGGAGGCCTGCAGCGTGATGCCCGGTCCCAGCTCTGGGCGGGCGGGGGCGTCGTGACCAGCAAACAAAGGAGCGAGGACCAGGACGACTTGGAGCATGGGCTCTCTTTGGTTGGGTCAGGGGCAGTCAGAAACGACGGCCGGGGCGCGGGTGTTCGAAGGGGGATCGCCAAAGGTGTTGGCCGTCACGATGATCGCACAAGGGCGCGGTCCGTTGGCCGCTCCGGGTCTCTTCCCGCTGACGCGGAGTGGGCAATCACAGAGAAGGACCCCGCGCGGCTGCCTCACAAGCGCGCCACATGCCAAGCAAACCAACCAACGACGACGTCGACGATGGAGCGCTGCTGCCAACGATCGATGGTGATGCGCTCGCACAAGGCCAGGTCCCGCTCAAAGACGCCGTCGAGGGCGGTGGCAAAGCCAGGATCCAGGGCCATGGCGCACACCTCGAGGTTTCGCTCGAAGCTCCACCGGTCGAGATTGAAGGAGCCGACGTGGGCGTAGATGCCGTCGATGGACGCCGTCTTTGCGTGGAGGGTTCGTCCGGTCATCTCGTAGATGGCGACCCCGCTCTTCAGCAGCGATCCATAAAGGTGGCGCGCAGCCGTCGCCGCGATGGGAACGTCTGAGACCCCAGCGGTGAGAACCGCGACGTCGACGCCACGGCGGGCCGCCCGACACAGCGCCCGCAGCAGGGGCGGCGGCGGCACGAAATACGGCGTGGTGAGGCGAATGCTGCGTTGCGCCCGCGTGACCGCCTGGTGCAGCGCCTTCTGAATGCCCCGACGTCGACGGAAGCGATCGCTGCCGAGGATCTGGACGTGGCTGCCGTCGACTCGCTCGCGCGCCGCCGGAAAAACCGCGAGCCTCTCGTTGGTCGCATGCTGCCAAGAGACGGCGAAGACGGCGGCGAGGTCGCGACAGGCCGGTCCCATCAGCAGGAGATGGGTGTCCCGAAACATCCCGTTGCCGTGGCGCGAGCTCCCATAGTCGACCGAGACGTTCATCCCGCCGCAGAAGGCGACGTCGTCGTCGACCACGAGGATCTTGCGGTGGTCCCGCATGAACCAGGGCAACTTGAAGTGTCGATGCCGGTGGCGCGGCTTGAAGCGGGCCAAGGGCCCCAACATCGATACCGTGCGTGTCAGCCAGGTGACCGGGTTGAAGGCTGCGAACTTTCCGCCGGCTTGGAGCAGGGGTGCGGCGTGCTCTTGGTCCATGGCCGGCGAACCAAAGGCGTCGACCAACAGACGCACCTCGACACCGCGGGCAGCGGCCGCAACCAAAGCGTGGAGGATGGCGCTGCCGATGCGATCGGGCGTGAAGATGTAGGACTCGAGCCACACACGCGCGCGCGCGCTGGCGATGGCCCGCAGCATGGCCTCGAAGGTGTCGTCGCCGTCGACGAAGAGCGTGAGTTCGTTTCCCTGCGAGGCGCCGCCGAGACGCAACAGGCGACCCGCGGTTTTCTGCCAGGCGTCGAGAGCAACAGTCAGCGGGAATCTCGATGGACAGAGAAAGTGGTGGGACTGCATACTGACATCGATGGCTTTGGCGCAGGTGCCCACCGTGTTGATGTTCGAGACGCTGACGCGTCTTGCCGTTCTGATGTTCAAGACGCTGGCGCACCTTGAAGGGTCGACGAAGGGCCCTCTGGGTCCCTCGAGGGCAATGGCGTCGGCGATGCGGGCCCTGCGCGCTCAACAACAACAGCAGTGATGGGGTCGTAGCGAAGGCATGGTGCCTGTGCGGGCATCGTGTCGGCTGCGACCCGTGATTCCAAAGAGGCGCAGCCGGCGCCTGAGCCTGCGTTGTTGACCCCGAACCACAGTCGAAGCAGACGACGTGTCCCAGCGCCGTTCTGCCCTTCCCGGAGATCACATGACCAAGACCAAGACCGCCGCCGACGTATTGAGGTTCCTGACGGAGCACGACGTGAAATGCGTCGACATGAAGTTCGTCGACCTCATCGGCACCTGGCAACACTTCACCATCCCCGTCGCCGAGCTCACGCAGGAGCTCTTCGAAGACGGCCTCGGCTTCGATGGCAGCTCGATCCGCGGCTGGAAGGCCATCAACTCCTCGGACATGCAGGTCATCCCCGATCCGTCGACGGCGATCATGGATCCCTTCTCGCGTCGCGCCACCATGAGCCTGCAGTGCAACATCTTCGACCCGATCTCCAAGGAGCCCTACGAGCGCGACCCCCGCAACATCGCGCGCAAAGCCGAGTCGTTCTTGAAGAGCACAGGCCTCGCCGACACCTGCTACGTCGGCCCCGAGCCCGAGTTCTTCATCTTCGACGACGTGCGCTTCGACCAGTCGACGAACCACGCCTTCTACGCCATCGACAGCAACGAGGCGGGGTGGAACTCCGGTCGCGATGAGGGACCAAACACGGGCTACAAGATTCGCGCGAAAGAGGGCTACTTCCCCGTCGCCCCCAACGACTCCCACGCCGACATCCGCCAGGAGATTTGCGAGATCCTCGATCAGGTCGGGCTGCAGGTCGAACGCGAGCACCACGAGGTCGCCGCCGCTCAGAGCGAGATCGATTTCCGCTTCGATTCGTTGCTGAAGTGTGCCGATAAGACCATGTGGCTCAAGTATGTGGTGAAGAACGTGGCGCGCCGCAACGGCAAGGCCGCGACCTTCATGCCGAAGCCCATCGCCGGCGACAACGGCTCGGGCATGCACTGCCACATGTCACTGTGGAAGAATGAGAAGCCTCTTTTCGCCGGTTCAGGATACGGTGGAATGTCGGAGATGGCGTTGTTCTATATTGGTGGCGTGCTCAGGCACGCGCGGGCCCTCGCCGCCATCACCAACCCGACGCTCAACAGCTACCGGCGCATCATCCCGGGCTTCGAGGCCCCAGTGAACCTCGCCTATTCGGCGCGCAACCGTTCGGCGTCGATCCGAATCCCGGTCGGGATGGCGTCGCCGAAGGCCAAGCGCATCGAGATTCGCTTCCCCGATCCCATGGCCAATCCCTACCTGGCGTTTTCGGCGCTGATGATGGCCGGCCTCGACGGCATCGAGAAGAAAATCCACCCGGGCGATCCCCTCGAGAAGGACATCTACGGCCTCTCCCCCGAGGAGCTCAAAGATGTCCCAACCTTGCCGGGCTCGCTCGAAGAGTCGCTGCAGGCGCTCGAGCGCGACCACGAGTTCCTGCTCAAGGGCGACGTGTTCACCAAAGATCTGCTCGAGACCTGGATCGAGCACAAGCGCACCAAGGAGATCAACGCCAGCAAGAACCGGCCGACGCCCTTGGAGTTCATGCTCTACTTCGACGCCTGAACGACGGCGTCGACGGGACGGCTCCGCGACTCCCGCGAGTTGCGGAGCCGCTTTTCGTTGGAGCGTTTGAGCCGTGCCAGGCGCAAACCATCGGCACTTCCACACGCGGCAGGTCTGGAACCTTCATCGAACCGTGGTGGGGCGTTCGTCGTCGCGGGGCGCTCCAGCCGCGAAGAGGCCCGCCCCGGTGCCCGCTGCGGCCAGGCCGACGACGGTGCCGATCCAAAGCGCCGATCCCAGCGGCGCCACCACCTTCGAGCGTGCGTTGGCGCTGCCCGTGCCCGTCCAGAAGAGCGCCTCGCACGACAACGCACCTAACAAGGCGATGGCCCCCAGCCCCGCGCCGACGGAGGCCACGGCTGCGCCAGCAAACTGCACATCGGTCAGCTTGGTTTCATCGACGGACGCGGCCGTTTTTTCCTGCCTGGGCACCGGTGGCGGAGCGGCCACAGGGACCGGAGCCTCGACAGGCACGACGTCGTCGACGCCGTGCAGGGTTTGGCGGGTGAGGGCTTTGGTCGTCGCGTTTCCGAGGTTCACACGCCCCGAGACGGTGCGAACGATGCCGACGCCGTCTTCGACGCCCAGCAGGGTCATCGAGACATCGAGCTCGTGCTCGCCGCGGGCTTCGGGGACGAGGAGGAACTGTGCGCCGCACAAGATCCCGAGGCGCTGCAAGCAAGGAATGTCCGTCGCCGTGCAGATGATGCCTTGCTCGGCCATGAACGCGATTTGCTCGCGGGTCTCGGGAGCGCTCTGCACCACGTAGCCGCCGTCGGCGACGACGGCCTTGCGCACCGCTGCATCGAGCTTGGTGCGCTGCTCGCGCGAGCCCTCGCCCGTCGTGGGGAGCAGCGCGAGCAGGGGCAGCGCGCGGGCGACGTCGGCGCTGGCGAGGGTGAGCAGCACTACCAGCGCGCGCCCGGCCCTCGATCTGCCTGAGCCGATGGCCGGGTCGCGGGCGGACCTGAAGGCTGAGACCAGGAGGTGAATGAACCCGTTCACGACGACGACCGCTCTTGCCGTGCTAACAGTCGGATCCTCCTTCGCGCAATTGTCCGGCCGCGGGCAGCGAAGAAGTGCTCATTGCTCCAGGCGCTGGCGCGTCTGAATTGTCGTGACCCAGGAAAGACGAGGCAGCAGGGACGCCGTGTCCGTCGACTCCCAAGACCTGCCGCGGCCTTTCGGGCCTTTCACCCTGCTGCGGCTCATTGCCCAGGGAGGTATGGGCGCTGTGTTCCTGGCGCTGCGGCCGTTGCCAACCGAAGAGACATCGAAACGCCAAAGCCCAGCGGGCCGCACCGCGCACGAAGAAGTGCTCATCAGTTCCGGGGCTGGCGCGCCTGAAGTCTGCGTCGTCAAAACCGTGCGCTCGGATCTCAAGGCGGATCGTGAAGCAGTGGGGCGCTTTCTCGACGAAGCACGGGTGGTGCAGAAGCTCCACCACCCGCGCATCGCTCGCACCATCGACGCCGGCATCATCGACAAGACCTACTTTCTCAGTCTCGAGTTCATCTCGGGGCGCAACCTGCGCGATGTGCAGACGCGGGCCCAAAAGCTCGGACGCGCCCTGCCCGAAGCCCTCATGGTCCACGTCGTCGCCGACATGCTCGAGGCCCTCGCTCACGCCCATGGGCTCGACGATGCCGACACCAACCAGCCCCTGAACATCGTTCACCGCGACGTATCGCCTCACAACGTCATGTTGGGCTTCGACGGCAACACCAAGCTCATCGATTTCGGTCTGGCGGCGCATGAGCTGAAACGCGAGCTGACGCGACCAGGCGTCATGGTGGGCAAGCTGCGCTACAACGCGCCCGAGCAGGTGCGCGACAAGGCCCTCGACGGCCGCAGCGACGTCTACTCCGCTGCCGTCGTGCTGTACGAGTTCATCGCCAACGAGCGCTTCTACGAGGGCCTGCCCGAAGAACAGGTGTGGCGGGTGGCGATGAAGGGCGACCACCGGCCCAACTCCTGGCGCGACATCGACCAAGACTGGCGCCACCTGCTCGACGTCGCCCTGCAGAACGATCCGCAGAAACGCTACCGCGGCGCCGGCGAATTCCGCGATGCCCTGCTCGACGTCGCCGAGGCCCGCGGCGTCGATCTGAAGAACATGCGCCGCGACGCGAGCAAGTTCATGCGGGATGCGTTTGGCAGCGAACAGGCTCACGAGCGCGAGATGATTCTGCAAGCCACCGGCATTGCCGAGGCCCGCACCCGCCTGTTCCGCTCGCCGAGTGAAATGCAGAGCGCCCTCAGCGATCTCGGGGCCTCTCGCTCCGCCGAAGTGAAGACGCAGATCTTCGATCCTGCGCAGCTCGGCGGACGCGGCGCCGACCACCTGCGCGAGCTGCAGAACATGATGTCGCGCTTCGCAGATCCAAACGCCGAGACCCAGCTCCCCCGCGATCCCATCAGCGAAGACGACGTCCCCGACAGTTTCCACGTCGACACTGCCGACTCGCTCTCGAGCGCCTCCGAGCGGGCGGTCGTTGCTCCGCTCGGCCAGCAAGGGGGCAACAGGATCGAGGCCACGGTGGCCGGTCGACTCGGACCCCGCGCCAACGACACCGAGGCCGAGCTCGAACCGAAGACTGCGGATCCCCCCAAACGAGCGGCTGCGCGTTCGCGTCCCGAGCCCCTGCCGCCCTTGGCGCCGAAGAAGAAGGCGGCGTCCCCGGTGCTGGCGCTCTTGCTGGGGCTCGTCGTCGTCGCGCTGATCGGCGGACTGGCCATCGTGGCCGTTCCCCGACTGCTCAAGCCAAAGACGACACCGCTGCAGCCCGAGAGCGATGCCGGCGTCGTCGTCATCGCCGAACCACCGCCGCCCCTCGTCGACGCCGGCGTCGTGCTCGTGCCCCCCCCGCCGCCCCTTGTCATCGACGCTGGGACCGCCTTGATGGAAGTCGTCGATGCCGGCCGCGCGGTCCACGATTCCGTCGACGCCGGCGCGAGCGCGCTGGCGGCGGCGGCGGATGCTGGGACGACGGATGCGACAGACGCCGGCGCAGCCCGGGTCGAGGAGCCCCCAGCCAAGAAGAAGGCCCCGAAGCCGAAGACGCCGCCTCCTCGGACGCCGAAGTCCTTCAAGGATCAGGTCGAGTATTTGCGCCAGTTCTGCCTGACCCGCGTCGCCTGCGCGCCCTCCGTCGTCACCTCGGCGGGATCGGTGATGAGCCTCAGCACCGATGAGCTGCGTTCCCTCAAAGAGGCGGCTCCCCGCTGCGTCGAGCGCTGCCAGCGCTGAAGTAGATCCGGGAAAAAACGCCGAGCCCTCGCGCAACGCAGCTCGGGGTCGCTCATCCAACGCCCGCAGTCCACAACCCGGAGAGATCAATGACCGCACAGAAGATCGCCCTCATCACCGGCGCCAACAAAGGTCTCGGCCTCGAAATCGCCCGCCAACTCGGCAAGCAAGGCTACGTCGTCGTCGTCGGCAGCCGCGATGAGCGCGCGGGCAAGGCCGCCGTCGAGCTGCTCGCCAAAGACGGTGTGAGCGCCCATGCCGTCCGTCTCGAGGTCACAAACCCCGATCACATCGCCAGCGCCGTGAAGTTCGTCGCCGACAAGTTCGGCAAGCTTGACGTGCTGGTGAACAACGCCGGCATCTCTCTCGACTGGGATGGCTCGCCGATGACCGCCGACAAGATGCGCAAGACCTACGACGCCAACGTCGTCGGCCCCTGGCAGGTCACCGAGGGCTTCCTGCCCCTCCTGGCCAAGAGCGACGACGCGCGCGTGATCAACCACTCGAGCATCCTCGGCAGCATGGGCAGCGTGCAGACGTTGTGGGAGCAGATGGGCGGCCACTCCACCGAGGGCTACGCGACGTCGAAGGCAGCCTTGAACATGCTGACCGTGCTGCAGAGCAACAAGCTCAAAGACAAGAAGATCGCCGTCACCGCCGCGCATCCGGGCTGGGTAAAAACCGACCTGGGCAGCGACGCCGCACCCATGGAAGTGCAAGACGGCGCGAAGACCGTCGTCGGTCTGGTCACGATGGCCCGCGAGCAGTTTCCGCACGCTGCCCTCCTGCACCTGGGCGAGCGCTTGCCCTGGTGAGTGAACCCCGTGACCTAATCCCAGAGATCAGTTGAATCTGCATCTTCGGGAGCGGAGCGACCACGGATGGGGAGGGCCCCGTCGGCGACTTGCTCGACGACGGGAGGGGGCGCAGCCCCCTCCGAAACACAATCCCTGGGTTCAGTTGAGTGCAAACTCAACTGAATCCAGGGATTAGAGAATCTCCGCCCTGCGCCGGGCTACGTTGACGATGGTGTCGTCGGCGACGAGGGCGCAGGCTTTCTCGAGATCTTTGCCAAAAGCCCTGTCGACGGGGGCGAAGTCGATGTCCTGACGCACGCGGGCGACGACGTCGACGAGGGGCTGGCCCGGCAGGAAGGGCTTGCGCAGGTCGAGGGCCTGACACGCCGTCATCAGCTCGATGCCCAACACGTGGCGCACGTTTTCGACGACGGCGAGGGCTTTGTTGGCCGAGGTCATCCCCATCGAAACGTGGTCCTCGCGGTTCGCCGACGACGGAATGGAGTCGACGCTGGCCGGGTGCGCGAGCACCTTGTTCTCGTTGATGAGCGCCGCCGCGGTGACCTGCAAGATCATGAAGCCCGAGTTGAGACCCGGATCGGGGGCGAGAAAGGGCGGCAGCCCCGACGACAACGCCGGGTTCACCAGCTGCTCCACCCTGCGCTCGGAAATGTTGGCGAGCTCTGCGGTGGCGATGGCGAGGAAGTCCAAGGCCAAGGCCACCGGTTGTCCATGAAAGTTGCCTCCAGACAAGACGTCGTCGCCGCTGACGCCGTAGTCGCCGTCGAGGAACACCAAGGGGTTGTCGGTGGCGCTGTTGACCTCGCGGCCCAGCACGGCGCGGACGTGGGTTAAGGCATCCCGGGTGGCGCCGTGCACCTGCGGCATGCAGCGCAGCGAATAGGGGTCCTGCACTTTGCCGCAGTCCTTGTGGGACTCCATGATGCCGCTGCCGGCGAGCAGGGCGCAGAGGTTCCGCGCCGACTGCAGCTGACCAGGGTGGGGGCGCGCCTGGTGAATGCGCACATCGAAGGCCGCCGCCGTCCCCTGCAAGGCATCGAGGGAGCAGGCGCCGATGATGTCGGCCAGCAGGCACAGGCGTTCGGCTTCGACGAGGGCGTGGATGCCGGTGGCCACCATGGCCTGGGTGCCGTTGATGAGGGCGAGGCCCTCTTTGGCTTCGAGCACGAGCGGCCCCACCCCCGCGCGGGCCAAGGCTTCGGCCGCCGAGACGCGCTGGCTTCCCCCCGACGACGTCCGCAGGAAGGCATCCCCCTGTCCGAGCAGCAGCAAGGCGGTGTGGGCCAGGGGGGCGAGATCGCCGGAGGCGCCGACGGAGCCCTTGCAGGGCACGCAGGGCGCCGCTCCGGCGTTGAGCAAGGCCACCAGGGTGTCGAGGACGAGGGGCCGACAGCCCGAGTGCCCCACCGCCAAGGTCGCCGCTCGCAGCATCATCAAGGCCCGGGCGATGGGCAGGCGCATGGGATCGCCGACGCCGACGGCGTGGGACTCGATCAGGTTGCGCTGGAGCAGCTTGACTTTGTCCTTGGGGATGCGGGTCTCGGCCAAGGCCCCAAAGCCCGTGTTGATGCCGTAGTGGGGTGCATCGCCCCGGGCCATTTCGTCGACGAGGGCGCGGGCTTTCTCGAGCCGCGCTCGCACAAACGTCGCCACCTCGACCTGGTCAAAGCGGCCCGAGACGGCAACGACGTCGTCGAGGGAGAGGGATTTGCCGTCGAGGATCACGCTCATGCCGCTGCGCTACCAGAGCGCCACCCAGCCGCGAAGGACCCGATCCCCGTCCTGGAGCCCAGGGCTTCACCTGCCCCGGCGACCAGCGGCAACGCCGGCGGCCCCAAACGCAAAACCCCCGCCGAGCGGGGGTTTTGCGTGCTCCAAGAGCAAAGACAATTCATCGCCGCCAGGCGATGAACCTTAGACAATTCACCGACACGCGAAGCGCTGTCGGTGAATTCATCGCCGCCAGGCGATGAACCTTAGACAATTCACCGACACGCGAAGCGCTGTCGGTGAATTCATCGCCGCCAGGCGATGAACCTTAGACAATTCAGCCGTGGGGGCAGTGACCCATCTGGCCGGCCGAGAACATTTCTTCCTCGTGGAAGGCCTGCTGGTTGCGGGTGTCGCGGAGGTCCTGATCCTTGCTGATGAAGTCGGCACGGCTGCCGGTTCCGCTCAGGTTGATGAAGGACAACAGGGTCGCGAGAAGGGTAGCAAGGAGAGTCATCGTGGTTCCTCCTGGTGGGATGTCGCAGGTTAGTGCGGTTCGGCACGTTCGTCTCTTTCGTCGGAACGAGTCAACCGCATTTGAGGCACTCAGCAGCCTGCGTGCCAGGCCAAGCGTGCAGAAGCAGAACACCCCGTTGCCGGCCCCGCCGTGCTCGCCGACGCCCTGCTGGTGGTGCGGCTGGATCCCATGGGAGTGCGCGAAGCGGGACGGCTCTACCGCGCCGGCCTCGACGTCAACCGGCCTTTGGATCCCGTCGTGGCTGCCTTCTTGCGCGCGCACATGAAGGGTCGGCCCGACCCCGCCCGGGCCTTCGTGGTCGACACGGTCCAGGGGATGTGGCGGCGGCGGCGTGTGCTGGATGCGATCGCCGCCGAGCTCCTGGCGCAGGGCTCGCCCGAAGCGCCCGAGACCGCCGTGTGGGCTGCGCTGCTGCTCGAAGGCCTGCGCGCCCTCGATCTCCCGCTGCCGCCAACCCAATCGCAGCGCCTGCAGGATGTCGTCGTCGACGTCGTCGCCCGGGGATCCTTGGCTGTGCGCGCCTCCTTGCCCGAGTGGTTGTGCGCCCGCCTGGTGGCCCGCGGCGGGGAAGCGCTGGCCCTGTCGTCGACGACAGCGCCGCCCCAGACCCTGCGGGTGAACACCCTCAAGATCGACCGACCTGGCTTGGTGCGCGCCTTGGCCGACGTCGGCGTGGTGGTGAGGGCCTGCGCACGGTCCCCCGTCGGCGTCGTCGTCGAGCGCCGCAGCAATGTGTTCCGCACGGCGGCTTTTCGTGAGGGCCTGTTCGAGGTGCAAGACGAAGGCAGCCAATTGGTCGCCCTCTTGGCCGGCGCCCGGGCGGGCATGCGCGTCGTCGACGGCTGCGCAGGTGCGGGGGGCAAGACCCTCGCGCTGGCGGCGGCCATGCAGAACAAGGGCACCCTCATCGCTCTGGATGTGCACGGGGGTCGCCTGCAGGCCCTGCGCGAGCGCACTGCGCGGGCGGGGGTGCACAACGTGCGGGTCCACGATCTCGACGACGACAAGAAGGCCCTGAAGCGCCTCCGAAACGAATGCGACGTCGTCGTCGTCGACGCTCCCTGCTCGGGCTCGGGGGTGCTGCGGCGCAATCCCGATACAGGCTGGCGACTGCAGGAGGGGGACGTCTCACGGCTGCAAGGCCTGCAGACCGAGCTGCTGCGACGCCATGCGGCCCTCGTGAAGCCCGGCGGACACCTCGTCTACGCGACCTGTTCCCTGCTCGACGACGAGAACCGACACATCGTCGACGCCTTCCTCGCGAGCGACTCCACGTTTCAGCTTGTGCCCGCCCACGCCCGACTGGCCGAGCTGGGCATCGCGCTCGCTGCCGCCGACGTCGACGACGACGTGCTGGCGCTGGATCCCGTCCGCCACGGCACCGATGGCTTCTTCGCTGCGGTGCTCCGGCGCGCCACCTGAGCTAGCTTCGCCCCGGGGGAACCCGAGGATGCCTGAGCTGGCAGTGCTGATCGTCGACGACGAACCCGCCGTGGCGCGGGCCCTCGATCGCCTGCTCGGCAGCCGTGGCTTCTCGACGCGCGTGGTTTCGACCCCAGCGGCGGCCATCGCGGCGGTGTCCGAAGAGACCTTCGGCGCCGTGATTTCGGACATGAATTTCTCGCCCACCCGCACCGACGGCGACGAAGGCGAGGGCCTGTTTCTCGCCCTGCGCGAGCTCGATCCCGAGCTGCCGGTGGTGCTGATGACGGCGTGGGCGAGCCTCGAGAAAGCTGTGGCCCTCGTGCGCGTCGGTGCGGCTGACTACGTCGAAAAGCCCTGGAACCCCGACAAGCTCGTGCCCATGCTGACGAACCTCCTCGAGCTGCGTCGCACGCGCCTGGAGAACCGCCGCTTGGTGGGGGAGCGAGAGCGCGAACACGACGAGCTCTCGGCGCGCTTCGATCTCCGCGGCGTCGTCTATCGAGCCCCAGCAATGCACCGCGCGGTGTCCCTGGCCGCCCAGGTCGCGCGCTCGGACGCCCCCATCCTGGTCTCGGGCGAAAACGGCTCGGGCAAAGAGGTGATCGCCGAGATCATCCAGCGCAATTCGACGGTGAGGACGGGGCCCTTCGTCAAGGTCAATGCGGGAGCGCTACCGAGTGAGCTTCTCGAGGCCGAGCTCTTTGGCGCCGAAGCGGGTGCGTTCACCGGCGCACAAAAAGCGCGCGAGGGCCGCTTCGAAGCCGCCGACGGCGGCACCCTCTTTCTCGACGAAGTCGGCAACCTCTCGGCCCACGGGCAGTCGGCCCTGCTGCGCGTGCTGCAGACCGGCGAATTCGAGCGCCTGGGCAGCAACAAGACCCGCAAGGTCAAGGTGCGCCTGATCTCGGCCACCAACATCAATCTCAGCGCATCGATCAAGAGCGGCACTTTTCGGGAGGACCTCTACTACCGCCTCAACGTCATCGAGATCCGACTGCCGCCGTTGCGGGCCCGCGTCGACGACATCACGCCCCTCGCGCTGCATTTCCTCAAGCTGCACGGCGGGGGCCGGCCGCTGCGGCTCGACGACGCCGCCGTCTCCGCGCTCAACGCCTGGTCTTGGCCCGGCAACGTGCGCGAGCTGCAGAACCGCGCCCAGCGGGCGGCCATCGTTTGTGCCCGCGATGTCATCAGCGTCGAAGATCTCGGACTCGACGGCATCACATCGTCTCCGGCGTCGAGCGAGGAACCTGCCCTCGAGCTCGATGCTGGTGAAGGCTTGCGCATCGAGCGAGCCCTGGCCCGCCATGCTGGCGTCGTCGCCCACGCCGCCGCTGAACTGGGCCTCTCCCGCCAGGCCCTTTATCGGCGCATGCGCCGCTTCGGTCTCGAGATGGAGCGACGCGTTCGCTCCGACGAGCCCTCGGCCGAGCGGGACAGCCGCACCAAGACGCCGTGAGCAGCGCAGCCCCCCTCCGAGCCGACGATGTTGACGACGACGAAGCCGGCAGCCGCCCAGATCTGAAGTTCATGCTGGGCGCAAGCCTCGCGGGCGCCAGTTTCTACACCCTGGGAAATTTCCTCTATTTCGGCGCCGCCCGACACGTGTTGATCGGCGGCGGCGCGGTCGCGGCCCTGGCGCTCACCAGGATCGTGCTGCGCCTGGGCCATGTGCGCACCAGCGCCGCCCTGGTGTCGCTCATGCTGCTCATCGCTGGTCTCTTTGGCACCTGGGGCACCGGCGGCGAGGGCGCCAGTCCGCTGGCCTTGGCCACAGCCACGGTGTGGGCGGGCCTGACCTTGGGCCCCCGTGCTGCCGCCGCCACCGTCGTCGCCGGCGTCTGCGGTTTCTTGATCGTGCTGGGGGTGCGGCCCGAGGAACCTCTGCCCCTGGCCAAGGACTATCTCGGCGCGGCCATCGTCGTGCAGCTCGGCGCCGGGGGCCTCTTGATGGTCGCCGCGGCGCGTTCGAGTCGAGGGCTGCTGCGGCGGCTGCGCATCGAAAAGAGCGCCCTGAAACAAGCCAACGACAACCTCGGACGACGCGTGCGCGACGAGCAGGCCTTGGCCGGCATCGGCCGACTGTTGGTCGAGGGTGACGACGTCGATCGATCTTTTCGTCCAGCCTTGCTGCGCTTGCACCAGGTGTGGGGACGTCCGGTGGCCCTTTTTGTGCGCGGCCCCGAGCGACCGCGGGCGCGCCACCATTTTGGTTTCCACGCCCCGGTGCTGGTCGGCGGCGACGAAGAAGCCGCCCGCGTCGTCGCCGAAACCGGAGGGACTGTCGTCGAGGTGATCGACGGATCGGAGCACCACCGCTGTCGCGCCGTTGCCATCCGCTCGGGCGCGCTGGCCCATGGATTGTTGGTGGTCGAGCTCGACGACGAAGGCCAGCCTGGCGCCGACGACGCCATTGTCGTGGGAGCTGGGACGCTGTTCGCCGCCGCCTTCGAGTGGCGCGATGCTGCCGGACGCATGCGCCTGTCGGAGCGTCGCCGCGGCGCGTTGGTGAAGACCTCTCCCGATGGGCTGCTGATCCTCAACGACGGCGGCGTCATCGTCGACGCCAACCCCGCCGCCAACTCCTTGTTCGGGCTCGATGGGGTCTTCGCCGAAGAGGGAGAGCAAAGCGGACCCCTGCCCGGCCGCTCTTTCGCCGACATCGAGGCCGTGTCCGCTGAAGATCTTCGCAAGATCGCCCGCGCTCTGTCCGACAGCCGGCACGCGCGCCCCGACAGCGACGACTTCGTCACCATGACCCTCAGCCGAGGCAACGGCAGCACCGCCCACGTGGAAATGCGGGTGCTGCACGCCAAAGACGACGACGACGTCGGCCGCTTCGACATCTCCTTGCGGGAGGTCACCGGCAGGGTGGAGGCCCTGCGCCAGCGCGAGAAGCTCGAGCAACAGCTGTACGCAGCCCGCCGGCTCGAAGCCCTGGGACAGCTCGCCGGCGGCGTCGCCCACGACTTCAACAATCTCTTGAGCGTCATCCTCACCAACGCCCGGCTGATGAGCGAGCAGAAGAACCTCGACGACACCGCCCGCGCTGACCTCGCCGAGATCGTGGATTGCGGCAAGAAAGCTGCGGACCTGACGAGCCAACTGCTGACCTTCGCCCGCCAACAGCGCCGCGAGCCCAAGGTCATCGATGTCAGCGCCGTGGTGCGCGGCCTCGAGAAGCTGCTGCGACGGCTCATCCCTGCCGACGTCGTCCTCGAGCTCAACCTGCAGCCCGTCTGGCACGTCGTCGTCGACCCAGCCCAGCTGGAGCAGGTCTTGGTGAACCTGATTGCCAACGCGCGCGACGCCATGCCCAACGGCGGCACCTGTCGTGTCACCACCCGCAACGTCGACGCCGCCGCCGCCTCCTTGCCGGCCGGACTGCCCGACCCCGGTCGCTTCGTTGAGCTCGTCGTCAGCGACGGTGGGACAGGGATGGACGAAGAGACCAAGTCCCACGTCTTCGAGCCCTTTTTCACCACCAAACCTACGGGCAAGGGCGTGGGTCTCGGCCTGGCCACGGTCTACGGCATCGTCAAGCAGTCCGCCGGGCACATCGCTGTCGAGAGCATCCCCGGCGCCGGCACCACCTTTCGCGTCTGGCTGCCCGAGCGAGGGACACTGTTGCACAACGACGCCGAGCCCCCGGTGGCTGCAGCGGACTCTTTGGGGCGCGAGCGCATCCTGGTGGTCGACGACGACGACGGCGTGCGCCGGGCCACGGAGCGGGCGCTCTCCTCGCGCGGCTTCGTGGTGATGTCGGCGTCGTCGGCGGCCGCGGCGGAAGAGCTGGCCAAAGGCGGCGTCGACGCCGTCGTCGCTGACTTGGTGATGCCCGGGCTGCAGGGCGACGCGCTGGTCGGCCTCTTGCGCACCAAGCAACCCAGGCTGCCGGCGGTGTTGCTCACGGGCTATGGCGCCCGCGCCGTCGAGCTCACGCACCCCTATCGCATGCTGCGCAAACCCGTCAGCCCCGAGGAGCTCGCCCGTACGCTGCGCTCTCTCATCGACGAGAGCGCGACGCCGGCCATCGAAGCGTCAGCGGAGACGTGATTCCCGATCTCGCTGAACTTCGTTCACCGAGGTCGGGGATGTTCTTCCTGGAGGGTCTGTTGCAGACCTCCCCCACGCCGGCGGAGCCGGACGGTGGGGCCCCCACCCAACTCCGCTTCGCGCGCGCTCCCCGCGCCTGAGCGAACTTCAACCGGATTTGGGATGATTCGTCAGCCTGCAACGTGGCGATCCGTGAGGTCGAGGCCCTTGTCGACGATGGCGAAGCCCTCGCGCAGCTCGGCTTCGGTGATGCACAGCGGCGGGATGCAGGTGAAGTTGGAGCTCTTCAGAAAGGTGAACAGACCCTGCTCGCGAAAGAACTGGCCCAGCGAGGTCATCACCGGCGACGTCGACGGATAGGGCGCGAAGGGTGTGCCCGTGGCGTCCTTTTGCAGATCAATCATCCCGAAGAGACCGATGGCGCGGCCGGCCTTCATCGAGGGGTGCTTAAGCTGCAAGCGCGCCATCTCTGCTTTCATCACCGGCTCGAGCCGACGCGCGTTGTCGACCAGGCCTTCTTCTTCGATGACGTCGAGGTTCGCAAGGGCTGCGGCCAAACACATGGGATGACTGTTGTAGGTGTGCCCGCCGTAGAAGACATTTTTCTTGTAGTGTTTAGCAACGCGATCCGAGAGGCCGACCGCACCCAGCGGCAAGTACGACGACGTCAGCCCCTTGGCCATGGTCATCAGGTCGGGGACGATGGGACCGTGGTCGAAGGCGAACATCTTGCCGGTGCGCCCGAAGCCCGACATGACCTCGTCGCAGATCAGCAAGATGTCGTGCTGTTCGAGCAGCGCCTTCAAGCCCTGCAACCAGCCCGGCGGCGGCGGCAGCACACCGTTGGTACCGGTGATGGTCTCGATGAGCATGGCGGCGATGGTGTGGCCACCCTCGGTGGCGATGATTTCAGCGAGGTAGTCGAGGTTGTTTTTGCTAATTTCTTCCGGCGTTCTTCCGAAAGAGAAATTGTATGGATAGGGATCGAGCACTCGCACGATGCCGGGGGGTCCGGGCTCGTTGGCCCAGCGGCGGTGGTCGCCGGTGAGGTTGATCGCGAGGGAGGTGGCGCCGTGGTAGCTGCGCGCCCGCGCCATGATCTTCTGCCGCCCCGTCACGCCCCGCGCCGCGCGCACGGCGTTCTCGTTGGCCTCTCCTCCACCGAGGGTGAAAAACGAGGTATTCAGATGACCCGGCATCAGCCGCGCGAGACGTTCGCCCAGGCGGGCCCGCACCTCGGTGGCGGCGCCGGCGTAAACGTAGACGAGCTCCTCGGCCTGGCGCTGGATGGCCTGGATGATCTTCTTGTGGCCGTGGCCGACGTGCACGCTCATGGCCTGACTGTTCCAGTCGAGGTAGCGCTTGCCGTTGCGGTCCCACAGCCACACGCCCTCGCCACGCGCGAAGGGAATGGGGTCGACGCTGTCGCCGGCGGACCACGAGTACATCGTGTACTGCTTGCACTTGTCGACGATCTCCGCCGCGCTCATCCCCACCGTGCTCATGACCAACCTCCACCGCCCCTCGACCTCGTCGTCGAACTGTTGAAGTTCTGCCGGTTCAAGACGCGCCAGCGTCTTGAACATCCAAACTTCAAGACGCTGGCGCGTCTTGATGTGCAAGAACGCTGGCGCGCCCTGAAATTCTGTGCCCGCGGGCCGGGCGGCCAATAGCAAAGGCCTCGGTCTTCGTCGATGATGCCGCATGCTCAAGCGCCTGCTCTTGTTGGCTCTCTTGGTGACGGTGGCGGCCTGTGACGACGACAAGGCGGCCGAACGCGGACCGTCGCGCTTCGACGGTGTGAAAAGAACCCAGAACAACGCGGCGACGAAGTCCTTTTGCGAGGTCAGCTTTCCCGACGGGGCCGGGGCCCGAGGGTTCACCGCGCCCGCGGAGAGGCCCATCCCGGGTCTTCCCGAAGGGAAGAAGGCGACCGGCGGCGGATGGAAGTGGATCAACCTGTGGGCGACGTGGTGCCACCCCTGCATCGACGAGATCGGCTTGCTCGGAAAATGGCAGCAGTCGTTGCACAAGGACGGCATCGCCATCGACCTCGAGCTCTATTCCGTCGACGACGACGAAGGCGCGCTCACGGGCTGGCTCCAAAAGTCAACGATGCCGGGCACCATGCATTGGTTGAAGGGCGGCGCCGCCGATCTGCCGGCGGTGCTCGAGAGCTTTGGCGTCGACAAGAGCGCGGGGGTGCCGGTCCACGCCCTCGTCGATGCCAAGGGCCAATTGCGCTGCGTGCGCACTGGCAGCGTGCACGACCAAGACTACGGCGCCATCAAGGCCATCCTCCTGGGCGGTTGATCATCCCAAGATGATTCGTGGCTTCAAGACGCGCCAGCGTCTTGAACGTCGAAACTTTATCGCGAGCGAAGCGCAGCGGAAGAAGTGCCGCCCAGGTGATGCAGTCGGCGCAGCCGACAAAATCATCCGGACCCGGAATCATCCCGCGTCCGCTTGATGTTCGACCGCGTTCCGAGATGGGAAGACGCGGGATGATGCGCGTGAAGCGCGCCCGCGGAACGCGGAGTTGGTGGGGGGCCCCGCGTCCGGCTCCGTCGGCGCGGGGGGAGGTCTGCACCAGACCTCCCAGAAGAGCATCCCCGACGGCGATGAACGAGACCGCTCCGCGGTCGAAGTTCAGCGAGATCGGGGATCAGTCGCGCAGAGGCGCCTCGCTGCGACTGCTCGCTTGGGCGTCGGCTAGGGCTGCACCGAAGCGACCGATGCGATCGACGGGTGCTGCATCCACAGCGGCGTTGACCTCGGCCGCGACGGGGAGCCAGACCTGAAAGCGGGCGCCGTGCCCCTCGACCGAGGTCACCGTGATGTGCCCGCCGCGTTGCTCGACCACCCGGCGCACCGTGGCCAAGCCGATGCCGGTACCGGGTGCGACAGTTCCTTCAACGCGATAGAATGGCTCGAAAATCCGCTGCTGGGCTCCTTTTGGAATACCAGGACCAGTATCCTCGACGTCGATGCGGCATTGGGGGCCATCGCGCTGGGCCGAGATGCGCACCCGGCGTTCTGGCTGTCCTTCGAGGTATTTGATCGCGTTGCCACAGAGGTTCGCGAGCACGATGTGCAGCAGCCCGGGACTGCAGCGCACCCGCAGCTGAGGAAGGTCGGCCACTTCGACGGCGACCGCGAGGCGTTCGATCTCGGGCGCGAGCTCCTCGAGCACGCTCTGCACCGCCACCGACAAGGGCGCGGACTCGCCGGGATCGACAGTGCCTGACGCTCGAGAGAAGGCGAGCAGCGCGTCGAGCACAGCGACGGCCTTGCGGGAGCAACGCTCCAGACGGTCGGCGACATCGAGAACTCGATTCGGATCCTGGGCGCGCCTCAACAGCGCGGGGGCGATCTGCACGGGAGCCAAGGCGTTTTTCAGGTCGTGGGCCACCCGGCCGGCGAAGGCGTCGAGGTCGGCGTTGATGGCTTCGAGTCGTTTGGCGTGCTCGTCCAAGCGTCGACGCTGGCGCCCCAAGAGCACGACCAACGAGCCCCAGATGGCCAGCAGGCCGGTGACGAACACGCCCCCGAGCCAGGCCGCCAGGCGCCGCACCAGCGAGGCGCGCCGGTGCGCCGCATCCAAGCGAGTCTGAACGACGTCGCGGTGGGTCTCGAGGAGCTCATCGAGGGAATCGTGAACCGCCGTGGCAGCGACCGCCTCTTGTTCCAAGATCTCCGAAGCCCGCCAGGACTCGCCCGCGCGCAGGGCGTCGGCGGCGTCGACGTAGGTTTGGCGCAGGCGGCGCACCTCGGGTTGGAGCGCGCCCCAATCCCGCACCAAGCCGTGCTCGAGGTGGACGGGGATCTCACCCAGGGCCGTATCGAGAATCGACTGGATGGCGGCGATGGTGGCTGCGCGTTCACCGAACTTGGCGGGCGTCTCGCGCAGCCCGAGCGCGACATGGGAACGCAGGCGAGCGAGCTGTTCGCCGACGTCGCCGAGGAAGTAGGTCGCTTGCTGGCTCTCGTCGGCCACCAGCAGAATGTCTTGCTCGACGCGGGTGATCTCGACCGCAGCCACCCCCATCGTCAGCGCCGACAACACGAGGGTGCCCAGAAATCCGAACACCAACAGGAACCTGGTGTTCGTGCTGGCCAGGCGTGACGGCTGAGGCTGGCCCATCAGAATCCTCGTGGTCGCCTGGGGATCGTAGCGGTCGATCACTACTCGCGCTCAAGGGTGAGATCTTTGTCGAGGTCGCCGCCCGACAGCACCAGGTGCCCGTCGTTCAGCGAGGCGGCGTAGGTGAGGGTGGATCCCGCCGTCGACGTAATCGTCAACCGGCCCGTGGCAAAGCGCCAACGACCGGCGAGGGGACCAAAAGACACGCTGCCAGTCGGCGCCAGCACCATCTTCAGGGCCTCCGTCGCCGGCTGATCGATCACCCGCCACCGTCCGATCAGCTCTTCGCGAGTGACGGCGCCGGGCGTGCGGGCCGCAGCGGCAGGAGCCGCTACCTTGGTCGGCGTCGTCGTCGAGCGGCGAAACACGAGATCGCCACCGAGATTTGGTGATGAAAGCGTCAGCGTATCGCCGTTCAGCGCATAGCGGTATTTCTCCGTGCCGCTGGAGATCTTCAGCTCGATCAGGCCGCCGTCGCCGCGCCAACCTCCGCTCAATGGGCCCATGGAAAACGCCCCGCTGTCATTGAGGGTGAGGTCGGGACCGCCGCCCGTGTTGATCCAGAGCGCAGCCAGCGGCGCCGCCAGATCCTTGCCGACGAGCGGTACATAAGACGCCAGCATTCGATCGAGATCGCGCGTAAACGATGGCCGCTTTTTTTCGAGAGTTTCAAAGTGCAAAATATGGGCAAATCCATAGGCGTGCAACGCATAGATCTCGATCGAGCGCACGGTGTTTTTGTCCCCCGACGCAAACACGCTGAGACTGCGACGGCTGCCGCCGAAGGCGCCGATGGCGACGGGCACCTCGGTGCCTGGGTTGAACCCAATCTCGGCGCGCAAGGGAGCTTCAGCGGCGTCGAGAGTCTGCTTCAGGGTCTGCCCGGGCAGCAGGGCGTCGACGCTGACGTGCAGCAGACCGGGCACGGCGTCGATCTTCTTGCGGAAGTTCATCCCCTGCGTGTCCCCGGGGAGAGGGGACAGCTCCCAGCCGCCGGCCAACTCCATCTCGAAGCGCTTCTTGGTGTCGACGTAGGGCCCCTTGGCGCGGCCCGAGGAGCTCCCTTGGGCCGCGGCCGGGACCGCGCACAACGAAACCACCAGGAAAACCCAAACCAAAACACGCATCAGGACACCCGACCAGGTTGCTGGAACAACGACGACGGCAGCAGAGCGGTGATTCTAGCGGCCAGGCGTTCGCGCTCGTCGACGTCGAGCACCAGTGTGTCGCCCGCAAAGCGCGCAAAAGGCTCCGAGGGACCGCGGTTGCAGACGACGGCGGCGACGACGACGCCCCGGGCTTTCAGCACCTGCCAGGCGCTGAGCCCATGGCTGATGCTCCCCAAATAGGAGGCGTCGACCACGAGCACGGTGGGCGCAGCGAGGGCGACCACCAGATCCACCTGCGTGTGCTGCTCCGTCAGCGGGCTCATGACCCCGCCAGCGGTCTCGATGAGCGTGATCTCTGCGGGTCCAGCGGCGCAGGCCGCGACGACGTCGTCGAACTGGATCGTCACCCCCGCGCGTCGGGCGGCTTCGTCGGGGGCCACGGCGTCGGCAAAGCGCCAGGGGCTGACCTGCTGGAGCGAAAGGCTGGCGCTGCTGGCAGCAGCCATCAGCCGGGCCGGATCCGATTGGTCGTCGTCGACGAAGCCCGAGACCACGGGCTTGCACACCGCCACGGTGCGACCCTGGACCACCAGGTCCTCGATGAGCCTACAGGCCACGAAGGTCTTGCCAGCGTTGGTGCCGCTGCCGACGACGACGACGCGATCGCGCCCCTTCATCGCTGCCACCGTCTGATCACGGCCGCAGCGAGGGCGTCGACGTCGTCCTCGCTGTGGGCTGCCGAAAAGGCCAGGCGCAGGCGGCTGGAGCCCGCAGGCACCGTCGGCGGGCGGATGGCCACCGCGAGGTGTCCGTCGTCGACGAGGCCGGCCATCAACGCCAGGGTCGCGCGCTCTTCACCAACGACGAGGGGCACGATGTGGCTCGCCGGCAGCGGCAGGCCCACCGCCAGGCAGAAGCGTCGCGCGTGCTGCAGCGGCCGCAGGCGGCGGTCGGGCTCGCGCAGGGCGACGTCGACGGCGGCGGCGGCGGCGGCGATGACCGCGGGGGGGAGCGCGCTACCAAACAACATCGGACGACAGCGCGTGAAGAGCAGGTCGATCAACGCCCGGGGTCCAGCGATGGTCCCGCCATAGCTGCCGCTGGCCTTGCTGAGCGTGCCCGTCACCACGTCGGCGCCAGCGGTGCTGCCATCGCCGATCAAGAAACCATGCGCGTCGTCGACGAGCAGCCAGGCGTCGTGGGCGCGGCACAGCGCCACCAAGGACGGCAGCGGCGCGCGGTCGCCATCCATCGAAAACACGCTCTCGGTGACGACGAGGATGGCTCCGTCGGCCCGGCCCGCGCGCTCGCCGGCGAGAGCGCGGCCGAAGCCGACGAGGTCGTTGTGCGCAACGATCACCACCCGAGCGCCCGAGAGGCGCGCCCCAGCCATGAGGCTCGCGTGGGCCAAGGCGTCGATGACGACGACGTCGTTGCTGCCGACCAGGGCCGGGACGACGCCGATGTTGGCCAGCCATCCCGACCCGACCACCAGCGCCGCCGCCTGCTGCGAAAGGGTCGCCAGGCGCGCCTCGAAGGCCTCACAGCTGGGGTGGGAACCCGACACCAGGCGCGAGCCTCCGCTGCCGGCGCCTTCGTGCAACGCCGCTGACGCCGCCGCCAGCACCTCGGGATGGTGGCTGAGGCCGAGGCTGTCGTTGCTAGAGAAATCCACCAGCGCGCGCATCTGGCCTTCGACGACGCGCTCGATGCGGGCGTTGTGCCCGCGCCGCGTGCCGACAGGGGATCGACGCTGAGAGCGGGCCTCGAGCACCGCCAGCTTCTGGGCGCAGAAGGCCTCCAACGATGTCGTCACGCTCGATCCATGGGCGCTCCGGCCTCCGGCGCTGCGTCCTTGGGCCGCTCCCGCCTCCGGCCCCAAAGCTGCATCCTCCGGCCTGCGCGCCGAGTCCTTCACGCGCTTGGGGTGCGCGTAGACGTTGCAGGAATGCTCCTTGGCGAAACCGGCGACGGCGACGCCGCCTTCCCGCCCCAATTCCACAGCGAGGGAGGTGGGGGCCCCGACCCCGACGATGAGGGGGAGGCGGGCCGCGAGCGCTTTTTGCACCAGCTCGAAGCCGACGCGGCCCGACACCACCAGCACGAGCCCCGCGGGATCGAGGCCGCGCCTCAAGAGGTGCCCGATGACTTTGTCGACGGCGTTGTGCCGACCAACGTCTTCGCGCACCACCAGGACATCGCCGGTGGCGGTTCCGAGCAACGCGCCGTGCAAGCCGCCGGTGCGTGAAAAGACCGGTTGCAGGCCGCGCAAGCGCTGCACCAAGCCCAAGACGACGTCGACGTCGACGACGAGGGTGCTCTCGAGGGGTTGGGCTCGGGCGCAGGCGCTCTCGATGCTGGCCTTGCCACACACGCCGCAGCTCGATGACGCGAAGGTGTGACGCACCAAGCGGGCCCAGTCGACGACGACGCCGGCGGCCAGCTTCACCTGCAGCACATTGCCTTCGGCCTGCGGGGAAGGCGCTACCGTGCAGGCTCGGATGCTCTCGATGCTCGAGGCCGACGACACGATGCCCTCGCAGCAGAGAAAGCCCACCGCCAGCTCTTCGTCGACGCTGTCGTCGTCGTCCGGAGTGCGCATCAGCACCGCCAACGAGCGCCAACCCGAGCCATCGTGCAGCTGGATCTCGAGGGGCTCCTCGACGGCGACGTCGTCTTCGGGCGCGTCGCGTCCCTGCGGAGCCCCGCGGCGCACCACGGCGAGGCGGCGCGCGAGAGCGGTCATCTCGCGTCCCGACGATGCTTGCCCGGACCTGAAATCAGAAGGTGCCCCGGAAGCGAAGGAGTGAGCCGGGTGGCTGGTCTTGCACGTCGTGAAGCTCGGGCAGCGCGCGGCTGGCGCCGTAGGTCGTCAAGGTCTCGTCGCGCCAGTTCTTGACGACGTCGCGGTTGTGGCGAAAGGCGCCAGCGATGGCGCCGAACATGCTGCCCGAATACCAGCCGAGCTCGGCGAAGGTGAGCACGGTGGCGATGCCCCAGTCGCCCGTGATCCACGCCGACACGGCCGCGAAGATGAAGAGCGCGTTCCAGGTCAGCGAGGTGAAACCGGTGCCCCATTGCCCCAAATAGAAGTGGCCGCCGCCGGGCACGATGGACAAGAGCGCTGCTACCAGCGGGTCCTTGGTCTCGAGCTCGCCTTTCTTTTCGATGGCGTCGACGACGCCCTGGGCATCCTTGGCAAAGGGTGAGGTCGAGCTTGCAATGCCTTGGAAAATTTCACGGGCTTTGTCGAGCTCACCGGCGTCGAAGTGTCCCCAGGCCAGCAACCAGCGCGATTGGGTGGCCAGCGCCGCGTCGGTCTCTTTGTCCTCGACGATGAGGCGGAAGCGGGGCTTGGCGAGCTCGGGGCGGCCATCTTCGAGATAGGCTCGCGCGGCGCCAAAGAGGGCGGTGCGGCGCAGCTCCATGTCGAGAGTGCGGGTGGCGACGCCGTCGAGCTGGCGGCCGGCGGCGTCGAATTGTTCGCCGCGCAAGAGAGCCTCGCCGATGGCGAGGGCCGCGCGCGGAGACTCGAGGCCTCGACCCTTGGTGAGAAAGAGAAAGCGACGGTACTCGCTGATCGCTCGGTAGTAGTCGCCGTCGCCAAAGAGATGGTCGGCAAAGCGCAGGCTGAGTTTGGCGTCGCGCGCATCCTCGGCCGTGGGTGTTGGTTCCGCCGGGGCTTCAACGGCGGCGGGCGTTTCGGCAGCCGTTTCGTCGGCGGCGGCGGACTCGGCGGCCGCGACGAGCGCGAGCAACAAGGGGAGGATCATGGCGCGCTCGGGGTGGGAGACTCGGCAACTGCGGTCAGGACCAGGGGTTGTTCGTCGACGGGGGGAGGGAGTCCGGTGAAGCGCTCGGGGTGCCAGAACTCGTAGTTTTCCAGCGGGTCGTAGTGGCGAAACACGCCGCCATACTCGAGCTCGGGCAGCAAGCGCACCGACGACGACGACGGCGGCTGCAAGATGCGATCGAGCCCCATGGTGATGCCGAGCAGCCCGTGCCGGCCCACCGCTTGGCTCGCGAAACGCGAACAGGTGGGCAGGTGCTGACAACGCGGTCCGTCCATGCGCGTCAGGAAGTTCGAATAGACCAGCGACGCCAAAAAGAGCGGGTTCGACGAGAGACCCACCGCCGCAGCATTGGGCGCCGACGCCGCCAACTCCGGGAGGTCAGGGTCGGTGCGCAGCATCGGCTCGGGAGCACCGCCGCCGGGGATGTGGCCTTTGTCGCCGACGGCAGGGTGCGGACGACGCGAGCGGCCCCTGTCGCCGTGGCGCGTGACCGGGCGAGCGCTGCCAGCATCGAAAGGACCGAATTCTGTGCCCTCATGCCGGGCGGCCAAATCGGAGAGCTGCGGAGACTTCGACGTCGACGGGCCTTCTTTCGCACCGGGGGCCACGAGCGGCAGCAGCGAGAGCAGGAGCAGGGCGTTCATGGGACCGCTCCGCCAGGCAGCTGGTGGTCGTCGTTGTGCTCGCTGGTGCCTGTGACCTCGCCGCGATCGGCCGCGAGCCGTTTCTTGCGCGCGTCGGGGTCCTTGAGATCGTTGCGCGCCAGTTGCACCGCGCTGCGCACGGCCGGGCGCTCGTCTTTGTCAAGCAGCGTCAACAGGCTCTCGCTTTCTTTGAGCTTGAAGGCGCCCAGCCCGGCGACGACGTCGACGAGATCGCTCTCTGCCAAGGGTAGGCCGAGGCCGGTGATGGCGGCGGCGGCGAAGCGCGCGGTCTCGGGCGGATCACGGGCCACCTGCACACGCAGCGCTCGGGCGACGCGCAGCTCGCGGTCCTTGAGCAGCTGCTTGAGGTGGGGGGCCGCCAGGAGCGGAGCTCGGGCATCCAGCGCACGGCGCACGGCCAGGAGCCGGCCCGCCAACGCCTCGTCGCCGGGGGCCAGGCGGGCGGCTTCGGTGGTGACGGCGTGGTCTTCGGGCTTGAACGTGCCGGCGGCGGTCAAGACCTGCGCGCGTGCAAGGGCGACCCGGGCGACGTCCACGTCGAGGAGCGCCAGGTGCCGGACGGTTTTCTCGACGCAGGGCATGTCCTGGGTCGCCACCGCGCACATGTCGAGCAGCTCGGCGGCGATGCGGCGCTCGATGACCACCGTCGACGTCGGCGTGCCCGTTCCCAGGGGCAGCAGAGCCTTCTTGGCGTCGTCGGTGCGACCTTCGCGGCGCGCGAGGACGGCGTTGAGCAAGATCGTCTCTTTCTTCCATCCCGGCCGGGGCTCGAGGGCGGCGATGCTGGCTCTCGCCGAGGTGAGATCGCTGCCGGGCGCTGCGCCGACGTCGAGCTGGGCCAGCGCGAGCCAGAACAAGGCCTCGGCCCGCCGCGGCTCGTCGACACCGATCAGCCCTTGGGCCAAGGGCGCCAGCAGAGCCACCGCTGCCGCCGGTTGCGCGCGCGCGAGCTCCGCGCGGCCCCGCAGCAACACCAGCGGCAGCTCGGTGCGCGTGCCGAGGCTCTTGAGGGCGTCGTCGACGAAGCCGAGCTCGAGCAGGTGGCCGACGACGAGGACCCGCAGCCGCACGTTGTCGGGGTGCTGGACCAGGCCCTGGTCGGCGTCAGCGAAGAAGGCGTCGCTGCCATCGAAGGTGCTGTCTCTGGCGATGGCGAGCCAGCCGCGCACGTCGGCCACCGAGCCCGGCACCGCGGGCGTTTCGTCGACGAGCTTGATCAACTCGCGCGCCTGACGCAGCGAACCGGCTGCGGCGCCAACCACAGCCCGCGCGCATTGGCCGACGGAATCGCTGCTGTCGACAGTGCCAGCGTAGATGGAGAGCCCCGCCGCGTCGGTGAGGCGTTCGCCGTAGCCGTCGACGGTGGGATCGAGCACCAGCGCGACCGCCGCCAGCGCGAGACCGAGGCCCCGACCAGCATCCGTCGTCGCGGCCTTCCAGTGGCGCAAGGCGAGATCACGGGCGCGGGCCTCGCTTCCCGGATCGAGGCTGCGCAAGGCGCTGAGTGCTTCCATCTGCAAGCTGCCCACGTCGCCGGCGCCGACGACGAGGTCCTTGGCCAGCGTGGCCGCCACGTGCTCCCCCCAAGCCGCCGACGCCATGTTGGGGTGGGGGGGCCGCTGGAGATCACGGGCTGACGACGACGACGACGGATCCTTGTCCTTGGCCGCGGGGGGGGGGGCTCGACGTGGGCCGTCGGTGGAGTCCGCGCAGGACAGAGCGGCGACGACGACAAATGCGAGCAAGGAGCGGGTGGGCATCGCCGTCCGCATGGCACACGTCGCTGTCTTGCGGAAGGGTCCCAGAGCCCCCAGCAGGGCTGTTAGCGTGCCGCCGATGAGCACGACGACCACCCCACCCGCCGCCGCTGGGTATCGGCAGAGCCAGAAGGCCGGCCTCTCGCCGGGCTCCCTCGTGCACATCGGCGAACGGCGCATGGACAGCCCGCGCATCACGGTCATCGAGTACGACGACCAAGTGCTCACGGTGCGCGAGCTCCCCGATCTCAAAGAAGCCAAGGCCCAGTGCCGCGCCCACGCCGAGCGCAAGACCGTGGTGTGGATCAACATCGACGGCGTCCACGATGCGAGCTTCATCGAGGAGCTCGGCCAGCTCTTTTCGCTGCACCCGCTCGTGCTCGAAGACGTGATGAACGTCGGTCAACGCCCCAAGCTCGAGGACTACGACGACTGCCTGTTCTGCGTGCTCAAGATGCTCGACGTCGACGACAACGCCGACAAAGTGATGATCGAGCAGATCTCCCTGGTGCTGGGCAGCGGCTTCGTCCTGACCTTCCAAGAGAGAGCCGGCGACGTCTTCGAAGGGGTGCGCGATCGCATCAAGCACCACAAGGGCAAGATCAGAAAGATGGGCGCGGACTATCTGTCTTATGCGCTGATCGATGCAATCGTTGATAATTACTTTGTGGTGCTCGAAAACATGTCAGGATTGGTCGAGGATGTCGAGCAACGACTTCATGATCACCCCGAAGACGTCGCCGCCAATGATATTCATATCTTGAAGCGCGAGCTGCTCTACCTGCGCCGCTCGATTCTGCCCGCGCGCGAGGTGATGGGTCAGTTGGCGCGCCACGAGGAAAATGAGCTCATCAGCGACAGCGTCGACGTCTACTTCCGTGACGTCCACGACCACGTGCTGCAGGTGGCAGAGTCCCTCGAGACGACGCGAGAGATGCTCACCTCGCTGCTCGAGATTTTTCATTCCACCCAGTCAAACCGCATGAATGAAATCATGCGAGTGCTAACAGTCATCTCGACCATATTTATGCCTCTGACCTTTATCGTTGGCATCTACGGCATGAACTTTGAACACATGCCTGAGCTCAAATGGGACTATGGATATTTCCTCTGTCTCGGCGTGATGGCCGTGGTGGCCGTGGTGATGTTTCTCTACATGAAGCGGACGCGGTGGCTGTGATGGATGAGCTCTTTTGCGTGATCATGGCCGGCGGGGCTGGCACACGTTTTTGGCCGGCGTCGACGGAGCAGTCGCCGAAGCAGCTCCTCACGCTCACGGGCGATCGGTCGTTGCTGCAGCTGGCCGTGGATCGCGCTCGCGCGCTCGTCCCGCCGGCGCGGATCCTTGTCGTCACCAACGCCTTGTTGGCCGACGCCGTCCGGGCCCAGCTGCCCGAGCTCAAACACGACAACGTCATCGCCGAGCCCAGCCGTAGAGATACCGCCGCCGCCGTCGCCCTGGCCACCCTGCTGGTGCGTCGTCGAGGCGGGCAGCGTCTCGCCATCCTCACCGCCGATCATTTGATCACGCCGGTCGAAGCCTTCGCCGACGTCGTGCGAGACGCCGTTGCTGCCACGGAGCGCGAACCGCGGTCCATCGTCACCTTCGGGATCGTGCCGACCTATGCAGCCACCGGCTTCGGCTACGTCGAGGTCGATGAAGCGCCGTCGGACGAGCACGCGGTGCTGCGCTTCGTCGAGAAGCCCGATGCCGCCACCGCCGCCGCCTACGTCTCTTCGGGTCGCTTCTTGTGGAACTCGGGAATGTTCGTCTTCGCCGTCGACGCCATGATCGCCGCGCTGCACACCTGGCTGCCCCTGCACCTCGAGCTGCTCTCCGGGGTGATCGACGATGACAGCGCTTCCCCGACCTTCGCCGCGGCTTTCGCCAAGCTGCCAAAGATCTCCATCGACAAGGGGGTCATGGAAAAGCACAGCCCCGTGCTCTGCGTGCCCGCGCGCTTCCGCTGGTCCGACGTCGGCAGCTTCCCAGCGCTGGCCGAGCATCTTCCCAGCGATGGCAAGGGCAACGCCCACCGCGCGCTGCTCCACACCCTCGACGCCAAGGACAACGTCGTCTGGTGCGAAGACGCCAGCGAAGAGGTCGCCGTCGTCGGGGTCGAGGGCCTGGTGGTCGTGCGCGCCGGCAAGCGCACGCTGGTGATGCCGAAGTCGCGCGCCGAAGATGTGAAGAAGCTGGTCGAGGCCTTGGCGGCCAAGAAGTCCTGACCTCAGGCGACCCGCGCGATCACGACCACCGAGTAGCCGACGGCGCTGACGTTGCCCGGGTTGCTGTACGAGTGGCGCTGATCGCCGCGAAAGACGACGACGTCGCCAGCGGCCAAGAGGTAGGTCTCGCCTGACGCGACCAGCTCGAGCGTTCCTTTTTCACACATCAGGTATTCGGTGGTTCCCGGCGTGTGGGGAACGCCGATCATGCGCCCACCCGGGGGCAGCTCGAAGCGGTCGATCTCCATGCCGGGGATGGGGTCGGGAAGGAGCTTCCGCACGGTGGCGTGCCCCCGCACCTTCGTCGTCAACGACGACGACGGGTGGTGGCGTGCCGATGCTCGTGGCGGGCTGACCAATTCCTCGATGCTGACCTGCAGCGCCCCCGCGACCCGGTGCAGCACGGCCAAAGTGGGGTTGCCCGCGCCGGACTCGAGGTGTCCCCAAGTAGCGCGGGGGATGCCGGCGAGCTTGGCCAACTGCTGTTGGGTCAGGCCCCGGCTGGCCCGCAAGTGGCTGACATTCTTGCCCAGGCGTTCAGCAAGGTCGACGTCGGCGGCGCTGGGCTTGTGCACATCTCCCAGCTTGGCCCGTCTCCAATACACGAGCAATAGCGCTCGTCTTTTGTCAGCGACCGGCCGCCCGGCCTGAGGGCAGCGAATTTCACGGCCGCACCGCCACCGTGCCATCGATGGCCATGTCGACGACGACGTTGCCATCCCAGCCGGTGGAGAAGATCGCGCGATCGACGGCGCGGTTCACGAAGCGTTTCATCCCCGTACCCACCGCCACCTCCACCTCAGCGCGCCGTTGGCCCACGCCTTCTTGCAAGAGCTCGACGACACCGGCGCGGGGGTGACCGTAGGACCAGGCCGTCCAGCTTCGTTGGCGGGACGCCGGACCGGCCGAGATCAAGGCTACCAGGGGCGTGGTCACCGCGAGCAGCTCGCGGGTGGTGCCGTTGGCGGAGCCGTGGTGGCCAGCCTCGTAGACGTCGACGTCGAGCCAGCGGGTGTCGCGGTAGCGCTTCATCAAGCCGGCGATGGCGATCTTCTCGAGGTCGCCGGTGATCAAGAGCGAAGCGTTGCCGGCGTCGACGCGCACGACGACGGAGTGGTTGTTGGGATCGTCGAAGAGCAGATGTCCATAGTTGTCGGTGCCCCAACCTGGATCGATGTCCCAGCCCCCCGAGAGCACGCGCACCACGGGATCGAAGCGCTCGCAGACAAAGGGGTCGACGACGCCGTCGGTGAAGCCGTTTTTCTTGACGATGTCGGTGGTTTTCACACCGCGGTAGCCGACCGGGGCCTCGCCTTTGCTGTGGTCGTCGACGTAGCTGCGCAAGGCTCCCATCTCGGTCCGCACGAGCTCATCGAAGGGCTTGCCGTTGTCGACGACGTTTTCCACCCGAAAGTGACTCAACACCGCGGGGATGCCGCGGACGTGATCGATGTGCGGATGAGTGATGACCAGCAGGCCGATGGTGCGCTCGAGATCGGTGCGACGCGCGAAGAACGCGTCGAGCTGGGCCTGCAGTGCCGGCACGCTGTCGAAGGACTCGTTCAGCTCGCCGCCGGTGTCGACGAGCATGGCCCCGCAGGGCAGCTCGATGAGCGTCGCGGCGCCCTGGCCGACGTCGAGCAGGTGCACGCTCATGCTGCGCTCGGGGTCGAAGGCGACCTTCTCCGGCACGGGAGCGGCCGCCGGGGCGACGGCCGCCGCATCGCGATCGTGGCCATCGTTCGCCGCGCTATCGAACCGCGCGGGCCTCTCGTGTCGGGGACTGGCGCAACCGACGTGGACGAACGCGAGCACGAGGCCCATCACCGTTCTCCGCAGTCGGGCGCCCCGGGGGGACCACACGGAGGAGGGGCGGCGCCCGGCGCGGAGGACAGAAAAACAGGGGGAGCGCGCTGCCATGCCGACACGTTGGCGCGTCTCCAATACACGAGCAAGCTCGCTCCTTTCTTGGCAGGTCGCGCATCTCTTTGAGCAGAGGAGACGACCATGAACAAGAACACCGACCCCGCGCTCACGCACATCGGAACTGCCGCTCTCATCACCGGCGCCAGCCGCGGCCTCGGCCGCGCGCTCGCCACGGCTCTGGCGCGCGGGGGAGCCCGGGTGGCCCTGGTGAGCCGTGACGCCACTGCCCTCAACGACGTCGTCGCTGGTCTGCGCAGCGAGGGACTCGACGCCCACGCCGTCGTCGGCGACGTCGCCGTCAAGAGGTCCATTCACAAGATCGCGGGAGCAGCGGCGGCCCTGGTCGGTCCCATCGACCTGTTGATCAACAACGCCAGCAGCCTGGGACCGGTTCCCTTGAGGCCCCTCGTCGACACCGAATGCGAGTCGCTCGAAGAGACGCTGGCGACCAACGTCGTCGGACCCTTCCGCCTCAGCAAGGTGATCGTCGGCTCGATGCTGCTGCGACGCTCGGGAATCGTCGTGAACGTGAGCAGCGATGCCGCCGTCGCTGCCTATGCCAACTGGGGCGCCTACAGCGCCTCCAAAGCGGCCGCCGATCACCTCACCCGCATCTGGGGCGAAGAGCTCAAGGGCAGCGGCGTCAACGTCGTCGCCGTCGATCCCGGCGAAATGCGCACCCAGATGCACAAAGACGCGCTCCCTGCCGCAGACGAAAGCACCTTGCAGGAGCCCCGCGACGTCGCAGCACGCATCCTCTCCCTCATCCAGAGCATCAAGGCCGGCGCCGTGGCCAACGGAGCACGACTCGAAGCGAGCGCCTTTGCGAACACGGAGGTGCGCTCATGAGCCCGGCGACCTGGCCCCGCGACGACTCGCTCAGCGAACGACTGTTGGTGATCGATGCCTCCACCGGCGCGGTGCACGACCATGAGGTGCGCCACCTCACGCGCGAGCTGCAGGCCGGCGATCTCGTCGTCGTCAATGACGCCGCGACTTTGCCTGCTTCTCTTTCGGGATCGGTGCGCGGCGCGGCCATCGAGCTGCGCCTCCTGGCCCTCGTCGACGGTCTCACCTGGCACGCGGTGCTCTTTGGCGCCGGCGATTGGCACACGCGCACCGAGCATCGCGCTGCTCCGCCGCCCGTCGACGTCGGCGACGTCCTGGTGTTTGGCGATCTGGGCTGCAGCGTCGTTTTCGTGTCGCCGCTGTCGGCTCGCCTGATCACCGTGCGCTTCGACGTCGACGACGAAGACGCCCTTTGGTCGGCCCTCTACCGCATCGGCCGCCCCGTGCAGTACGCCCACCTCGATCGCGACCTCGAACTCTGGCACACGCAGACTCCCTATGCGGCGCGCCCGTGGGCCGTTGAGCTGCCCTCGGCCGGCCGTCCTTTGCGCTGGCCTTTGCTGCAAGCGCTGCGCGACCAGGGCGTCGACGTCGTCACCCTCACCCATGCGGCGGGCCTCTCCGCCACCGGCGACGACGTCATCGACGCGGCCCTGCCCTTGCCCGAGCGCTACGACCTTCCGCAGGCGACCGTTGAGGCCATCGCCCGCACCCGCGCCCGCGGTGGACGGGTGATCGCAGTGGGCACCACCGTGGTGCGCGCCCTCGAGGGCTGCGCGCGCGAACACGGGGACCTGGTCGCCGGCACCGGCGTCACCGACCTCAAGATCGGACCCCACTTCCGCAGCGTCGTCGTCGACGCCCTCTTCACCGGCATGCACGAGCTGTCGTCGAGCCATTTCCAGCTGCTGCACGCCTTCGCCCCCGCACCATTGCTCCAACGCGCTTATGCCCACGCTCGGGCCCGCGGCTTCACCGAGCATGAGTTCGGCGATTCCTGTCTGATCTTTGCCTGAGCCTCAGGCCTTCTTGCGAGGGAGCGGCTTCACGGCGAGCACCACGGTGGTGCCCTTGCCCGGCTGAGACTCGATGGCGACTTCGCCGTTGGCCTTGCGCGCGCGCTCCTTCATGTTGATGAGGCCATAGTGGTTCTTCGGCGTCCTGGTGACATCGAAGCCCTTGCCGTCGTCAACGATGCTGAGGGAGACCCGGTCGCGAGCGAAGCGCACCTTCACGATCACCTTGGTCGGCGCGGCGTGCTTGGCGATGTTGGTCAGGCACTCCTGCAAGATGCGAAAGACGGTCAGCTCTTGCTCTTCGGCGCAGTCGAAGGCGTCGCCGTCGACGGAGAGCTCGATCGGCAGCTTGTGGCGCGTCGTATAGGTGGTGCACATGTTCTCGAGCTGGGGCACCAACAAGAAATCATCGCGCCACATGCTGACCGCGCGGCGGACTTCGTCGATTGCTTCTTCCGCCCCGGTCTTGAGCTCTTTCACCTCTGAGTGAAGATCGACGTTTTTGCGCGTCAATGTCATTAGATACTCGGCCTGAATAATCACCCCTGACAAGCTCGCACCCAACCCATCGTGGATGTCGCGGGCCAGACGGTTCCGCTCCTCAATGAGTGCCATTCTACCGAGTGATTGCTCCAATTCTAGAATTTCTCGATTTTGTTTTTCCTCGCGACTTGTCAAATACACCATCACATAAACTGCCACACCATTGAGCGCGGCCATCCAGGCTAGGTGCAAGACCTGCGAAGCCAGTGGCGCCTTCGTCGTCGCCGCCGGCAGCAGATCGAGTTGGCCGACGAGGATTGCGGCGGGCAACACCAACAGGGGCGGCAAGATGGCGATGGGGTTTGGAAAGAGCAGCGCGAAAAAGATGGTGAACAAGAGCTGCGCCGGCATCGCCGGGCTCTCGAGACCACCGCTGCGAGCGACCAGAAAGAGCAGCACCGTCAGATCGACCAGCAAGGTCACAAACATCACGCGACGCCCATGCTGCGCGTGGGCTGCAAAGCCTTGACAAACCACGGCCGAGAGCACGCCCACGACGAGACCAAACCACGGCAGCTTGCCCTCGATGACGAAAGCCCGTTGCCACGAGGGCAGGAGCAAGATGCCCAAACCCAAAAACAGGAAAGCGCAGCGCGCGTAAAACACCGCCGTCGCTCTGGTGAGAAAGCGCTCTTTCAAGCGCTGGGCTTCGCGGACGCCGATGCGCACCACGGCCGTCGGAGCTGCAGGAGCAACGCTCGTCGTCATTCCGTCTCCGCTCGCGCAGTCGAAGCGTCAGCCCTGGTGGTGGAACACGACTGTGAGCAGGCCGAGCTCGAGGCTGTCGCCTTCACTCAGCACCGCCGTCAGCAGCGCCTTGCCATTGACCGTGAGCAGGCGGCGGTCGCCGACGACGGTGGCCATGACGCTGCGGGGGCCTTTGACGAAGACGACGTAGCCTTGGTTGGCGTAGCTGCGCCCCTCGGTACCGTCGCCGTCGCTGCCGTCCTCGCCAAGGATGGTCACTTCGCCGTCGAGGACCACGGCCCGCTCGGTGGCGTCGGGGTGGTTGACGGTGAGAATCGGTCCCTGGGGCTGCGGCGGCTGCTGCTGCTTCTTCTTCGCGGCCGGCGGGGGCGGCTGGGGCTGGGCCGGCGGTTGGCGGGCGGGCGCTGGCGGCGGGGTCAGGCCGTCGTCACTTTGGGCCGGGGGAATGCCGCGGGTGGATTCCTGCTCGGAGTTGGCCTCGCGGTTCACGGCCTCGAACTCGCCCGTCTGGTTCTTGCCGCCGGGCTGTTGCTGGGCGCCCATCGAGATGTTGCCGGCGTTGTTGCCCATCTTTTCGAAGTCGCCGCCGACGTAGGCCGCTTTGGCCAGCTCGGAGCGGTCGATCATCATGGTCTTGCTGACCTTTTGCTGCGGCGCCGCGCCACCGGTGCCGGCGTTGGTCTCGGGGGCCTCTAGGTAGCCGACCTCGATGGTGAACTCGCTCATCTGGATCTTGTCGCCGATGCGAAAGGCCGTCGGACCATTGATGCGCTTGTTGTTGATGCGGCTGCCGTTTTGGCTGCCCAGGTCTTCGGCGACGAAGTGATCCGCTTCGACGGCGATGCGCATGTGACGACGACTGATGCTCTTGTGGCCGATGGCGATGTCGCAGGAGGGGGCGCGACCCAGGATGATTTCGTCGCCGACCATGGCGAAGCGGTGTCGTCCCTCGGGCCCGGTGAGCGTGAGAACAGGCGTGTCTTGGCGGGCCTCTTCGACGCCGTCGATGCGCACTTCGTAGCGACCCACCTCGATGCGATCGCCCCCGTTGAGGGCCTGGGGATCAGCGATGCGAGCGCCGTTGACGAAGGTGCCGTTCTGGCTCTCGAGATCGCGCACCCAGATGGCGGCGCCGCGCTTTTCGATCTGTGCATGCCGACGCGACAGTGCTCGATTGTCGAGGTGGAGATCGCACTGCGGATCGCGACCGATCGTCATCGTCGGACCCTTGAGCGGGATCCGCAGAATCTCTTTGCCGCCGAGCTCGACGACGACTTCCGCCACGTCCATCCTCCACATGCCTGAGCGACCGCTCGGCAGCTTGGCAGATAGCACAGGACTCGGCGTGTTCGCGCCTTCTTGGGGCGCTGGTTCTTGGGTTTTGGGGGCGCCGGTTTTGGGGTTGTCGGCGCGGCCGCCCCCACCACCCGCCCCAGATCGTGCCTTCCATCGTTGTCGTGAGCGTGCTCGGTTGGGCCGTGGCCCTGCTCGATCGTCATGCCCGCCAGCTGGTGCTGCCCGAGGTCGGGGTCGCTGGCCAGCGCCGTCTGGGGGCCGCCCGCGTGCTCATCGTGGGGTGCGGGGGCCTCGGGGCGCCCGTGATCAGCGCGCTGGCCGCCGCCGGCGTGGGGCACCTGACCCTCGTCGATGACGACGTCGTCGAGGGCTCCAATCTCAACCGCCAGACCCTCTTTGGCAGCGCCGACGTCGGCAAGCGCAAGGCCCTCGTCGCCGCCGCCTTCGTCGCCGCCCTCGACGAGAGCATCGAGGTGCAGCCGCGGGTCGAGCGCCTGATCGCCGCGCGGGCCCGCCCCTGGATTCGCGACCACGACGTCGTCGTCGACTGCGCCGACGGCCTGCCGACCAAATACCTCTTGAACGACGCCTGCGTGCGAGAGGACCGACCCTTGGTGCACGGTGCGGCCACGGGGTGGAGCGGCCAGGTCGTCGTCGTCGGCGGCGCCGCCGGCCCCTGCTTGCGCTGCCTCTTTCCGGTGCTGCCGGGGCGCGACGTTGTGCCCACCTGTCGCAGCGGCGGCATCCTGGCCCCGGTCACCGGCGTCGTCGGCAGCCTGCAGGCGGGCGCGGTCTTGCGGCTGCTGTTGGGAGTGGTCCGGCCGCCTGGGGGTCGCTTCGTCGCCGTCGACGTCAAAGGGGGCTCCACCAAGACGCTGCGCTTCGAGCGCGATCCGGCCTGTCCAGCCTGCGGCGACGCCCCTTCCCTGCGCGCCCTCGACGACGCCGACTACGCGCTGCCGCCCGCCTGCGAGGACGAACCATGAGCCTGCTGCCCTTTGTCGAGGTCGAAGAGGGAGCCATCGAGCGCAAGCGCATCTTCGCCTTGCGCCAAGATCGGGTGCGCAGCGGGTCGACCGGGCGCGAGATGCGGGTCGATCGCATCCTGGCCCCGGACTGGGTGAACGTGGTGGCCTTCGACGACGACGACCACCTCTTGTTGGTGCGCCAGTGGCGCTTTGGCACGAGGGAGTTCTCGGTGGAGATTCCCGCGGGAGCGCTGGAGCCGGGTGAAGACCCCCTCGTCGGCGGCCTGCGCGAGCTGGTCGAAGAGACGGGCTACACCCCCGTCGACGACGCCGCCGTCGTCTTGCTGGGGGCGACCCGTCCCAACGCCGCCTTCATGAACAACCGTTGCTTCAGCATCTTCGTGCCCCGCGCGAAGAAGACCCGCGCGCAGGCCCTCGATGCCACCGAGGAAGTGGAGGTGCTGCGGGTCCCGCGTCACGACGTCGACGACCTGGCGCGGCGGGGCGCCGAGCGCTGCGCCAACCCAAGCGCCCCGATGACGAACCCAGCCACGGCGGATGCGTTGATGGACAATTCCCTGGTGCTCGTGGCCTTGCAGCTGTGGAAGCTGCACACCCTCGAGGCGGGCTAGCAGGGTGCGGAAAAACTCCGTTTTTCGCACCCTGCTGTACTTCCGGAGGGTCTGTCCCAGACCCTCCCTCGTCGAGGCGAAGCCTCGACGAGCCTCCCTCCCAAGGACGCGTCT
>JAHFED010000045.1 GCA_023248635.1 Myxococcales bacterium | reverse complement strand
GACAGGTGCCGCCGGTGCAGGTGCCGCTGGAGCGACCGCGATGGGCGCCGCGGGCGCCGGACGAGCGGGCGCGACGACCACGGGAGGTGCTGGCGCCGGACGGGCGGGCGCAACGACGGTGGGCGCGGGCGCTGGAGCCGCACGCGCAGGCGGTGGAACGGCTGGCGCCGGCGGGGCGCGCAGAGGAGCACTGGGCGCAGCAGTTGGCGCCGGCGCACTGGGCGTCGGTGCACTGGGCACAGGAGTCACACGAGCGGGCGCTGTCGACGTCGACGTGCCGGGGCGTGCGGGTCCGGCGGCGTTGTTGCGGGCTCGTTCGGCATCGAGGCGCAGATCGGGCGGCCGGGCATTGCTGCGATTCGCGCCCGCGTTGCTGGTCGAGGCCACGAGCACAGGACGGGGCAGGTCGACGTCGGCGGCGTTGGCCTGACTGCGGGTGGCGCCGTTTTGGGCACCCGCGTTGGCGGGGCGCACCTCGGGACGGGCGACGTCGACGTCGGCGGCGTTGGGATTGCTCTGCTGTGTGCCTTTGGTGGTGCTGGCATTGGCCGGCGCGGGGTTGCTCGGTGCACCGTTGGGCGCACCGGCGTTGGCGGGGGAGGCGGCGACGTCGGCGGTGGCTCGGCCTGCGGAGCGTTGGGCGTCGGCGACCAAGTGTTGCACCTCGTCCAGGAAGAAGCCCACGGCACGCTCGAGCAAGGCTTTGGTGTCCTTGTCGGCGTCGGGCAGCAGGGTCTGCACCATCTCTTGGGCCTTGGCCGACGCTTCGGGGCTCGGGCCGGTGGCACCGCGGGCAGCGGCGCGCTCCTCGAGGGAGGCGACGACGCCGGCCAGCTTCTGACGCACCGGGTCAGCGACGTTGAGCCGGCTGCGCAGGGCGGTGTCGGTGGCGTTGGCGCCCGCGCGGGCGGCGTTGCGTGCATTGCGATCGAGCACGCCGCGGTTGGGGGCGGCATTTTGCGGGGTTGAGATCTCCTGCGGCGCAGCGGCGCCCTCGCTGCGGCCATCGGCGTCGCTGCTGGCGGCGGTGTTGCCGGAGGTGCGATCGACGGGGCCTTGGTCCCGCGGCGTTGTGTTGCGGCTGGGACCGTTTCTGATCTCGCTCATGACCACCCCTTGGCAAAGGCCAGGCAGATTATCGGCAGTGCGCCGCCGCCGTCGCTTCTTGGTTTTTTTCCGGGGCGGGCTGTCTCGCTTGGTGCGGATCGTGTCGTCGATGTCCTTGGCACGAGCTTGCGCGCTGGATCCCCATCGTGGGATCACGCGGCCCATATGCAGCAGCGCGTGAAAAAGAAGTCGTCGTCGTCGAAAAAGGCCGCCGGTTCGAGGGCTGGTGCTCAAAAGACGGGGCCGTCGCGAGCGCCCATCGCCGGGAGCAAGGTGCACAAGGTCTTCGTGCTCGACACCAACGTGTTGCTGCACGACCCGCGCGCGATGTTCTCCTTCGAAGACAACGACGTCGTCATCCCCATCTACGTGGTGGAGGAGATCGACACCTTCAAGAAGGACCTGAGCGAGCTCGGTCGAAACGCGCGGCAGGTGTCGCGCTACCTCGACCAGCTGCGCCAAGACGGCTCGCTGGCCATGGGCGTGAAGCTCGATCGGGGCGGCAAGCTGCGGGTGGCGACGACGCACCTGGCCTTGCCCGAAGAAGTCTCGATGGACCGCGGCCAAGACTCGAAGATCATGGCGGTGGCTCTCGAGCTGACCATCTTGAACAAGAAGGGTCCGTCGCGGGTGGTGTTCATCACCAAAGACACCAACCTGCGCATCCGCGCCGACGCCATCGGCATCTACACCGAGGACTTCGACGCCGACGGCGTGGTCATCGACGACATCTATAAGGGCTGGCAAGAGGTCGACGTCGACGGCCCGCAGGTCGATCAGTTCTACGCCGACGGCACCATCACCCTGCCCGACCCCTACTACGCGCCCAACGAGTACGTGGTGTTGCGCGACAAAGAGAAGGCGACCCGCACCGCCCTCGGACGGGCCCGCCTCGACGCCGAAGCCCAGGTCACGCGCCTCACGCCCCTCGATCCCTACAAGGCCGGCGTCTGGGGCATCCGTCCCAAAAACCGCGAGCAACACTTCGCCCTCGACGCGCTGCTCGACGACAACATCAAGTTGGTCACGCTGGTGGGCAAGGCCGGCTCGGGCAAGACGCTGCTCGCCATCGCTGCGGGCCTGGCCAAGGTCACCGATCAGAACGTGTTCCAGCGGCTGCTGGTGTCACGGCCCATCTTTCCCCTCGGCAAAGACCTCGGCTACCTGCCGGGCGACGTCGAAGAGAAGCTGAATCCGTGGATGCAGCCCATCTTCGACAACATCGAATTCCTGATGGGCTTGACGCAAAAAGAGAAGAAGCGCGGCCGCTCCCATAAAGAATTGATCGATCTTGGGATCGTGCAGATCGAGCCTTTGACCTACATCCGAGGTCGATCAATCCCCGCCCAATACATGATCGTCGACGAAGCGCAGAATCTGACCCCCCACGAGGTCAAGACCATCATTTCTCGCGCCGGAGAAGGCACAAAAATCGTGCTGACGGGCGACCCCTACCAGATCGACAACCCCTATGTAGACCAGACCAACAACGGCCTGATTCACGTGGTGAACCGCTTCCGCTCCGAGAAGATCGCAGCACACATTGTGCTGGCCAAAGGCGAGCGTTCGGAGCTGGCTGAAATCGCCGCGAATCTGCTGTGAGCCACCGCGTCACGGCGGGGGACAAGCCCCCGCCCTACGTCGAGAATTGGCGGCCCGACGACCGACAAGTGGCCGCCCCCAAGGGCAAAGAAACCCAAGGCGCCTCTGCTTGCAGGGCGACAGCCAGACGCAAAGCACGCTGCGGCGATCGAAGCCCGTTCCCTCGAGCACTTGCCACGAGGCGGCCCGAACCACGACAGCCTCCGGGGGCAACTGCTCGAGGGACGCGTCGACACCTGGGCAGGGAGTCCAGAGGGGTTTGCCCTGGAACCCCTTTGGCCCCGCCGGAGGCGTTCTCCGCGCGAAGCGCGTTCTCCGCGCCCGGCGCGTTCTCTCCGCGAAGCGCATGTTCAACGGTGGAGGGCAAAGTGAACTGGACCTTCAAACAATTAGAAGGCGAGATCGACGACGTCAGAGCCCGCATCAACCGCCACCGCGTGGAATTGGCCAGCTTCTTCGTCAACCGCCAAAGCGAAGTCGACCTCATGACCATCTGCGCCATCGCGCAGGAGCCCCTGCTCTTCGTCGGCCCCCCCGGCACCGCCAAATCCGACCTCGTAGTGAAGTGGGTCGAGAGCGTCGGACTGAACGACGACGACTACTTCGAATACATGCTGACCAAGTTCACCGAGCCATCGGAGATCCTCGGTCCAATCGATATTGATTTGCTCAAGCAAGGCCGCTTCATTCGCCGCACCAAGGGCAAGCTTCCTGAGTGTCGCGTAGCCTTTCTCGACGAGATCTTCAAGTCGAACTCGGCAATTCTTAATCTGTTGCTCACCATCTTGAACGAAAGAAAATTCTACCAAGACGGCGAACCCGTCGCCGTCAAATTGCAGGTGCTCTTCGCGGCCACCAACGACATCCCCGAGCAGAGCGAGCTCGATGCCATGTCCGATCGCTTCATCTTGAAGGTCGAGACCAAGCCCGTGAAGGACACGCACTTCGCCGAGCTCATCGACGCCGGCATGCGCAACGAGTCCTTCAAGGCCACCGGGCGCAAACCCTGGGTGAGAAACACGGTCAGCCTCGAGGACTACCAAAAGGCCAAGCGCTGGCTCGATCTCGTGTTTGCGCAGGAGGGCGAGGGGGCGGGACGACGGGACGCGCTCTTTCCCCCGCGGGCCTTCGCCGAGCTGCGCCGGGTGGTGCGGACGCTCGAGACCGAAGACAAGGTGCTGGTCTCGGATCGCAAGCTGGTGAAGCTCTTCAAGCTCATCCGCACCCGCGCCTTCTTGTTCCATGGCGGCGCCGTCGACACGCCCGATCTCAAGCTGTGCGCCTACATCGGCAACCGTCGTCACGAGGTCCCGGCGGTGCACGCCAAGGTGAGCACCCTGCTGGGCCTGGCCGATCGCTGATGTTGAGCGACTGCGACGTCGCCGCCGCCTTCGTTGCCGCTGTCGTCGATGAACCAGTGGCCGATGCTCTGCCCCTTGCCTTGCGGTGGGCCCTGCGCGTCTGGGCTGCGGGCTGCGATGAAGCGCCCTTGTGGTTGATCCACGATCTCGGTTTTTTGCTCTTGCGTGGACGCGGGGTGCGCTTCGCGGCGACCCGAGATCGCTGGAGCAAGGAGCGCGACGACGACGACGACGCCTTTGCTGGCTTGCGGGCCGCGCGTTTGGCTTTCGAGGATCGCGTCGTTGCTCCCTGGCTGCAGGACCCAGCCATCTTGAGCGCCCACATCATCGTCGCTGCCTTACCCGAGCAGGTGCAGGAACATGCCATCGCGCACGCCATTGCCGCCGCCCTCTCGCGCACCTTGCCCGCGGGGACCTTCGCGCCCGGCAACGTTGGACGCTTGCGGACGCTGCAGCAGCGCCTGAGCGGAGAAGAGCGCTTCGTCGACGACGACGACCTGGTGCGCCGCAGTCTGGTGCCGGGCGCTGAGGCCCTTCAGGCTGTGGGGGTCGGGCTCGACACGGCAACGATGCTGCTCGCCGGCCAGCGACTCCTGTTCGACGAAGACCTCTGGGAGCTCGCGCACCTCGAGGACGTGCCCTCGGAGGCCGCCCGTCTCGCGCTGCGCACGGTGCATCGCACGGTCTCGCTGATCGGGCCGCCCTCGCCGTCGACGCTGGCCCGCCTGGCGCGGCGCTCCCGCGATTTGCCCGTCGACGACGACGACACGGCGGCGTTTCCAGCGGGTGGCTTCGACGCCATGAGCACCCAGGGCACCTTCGAGAATCTGGTGCGCAGCGAGGTGGCCTACGTCGGCGAAGGCAGCAGTGTGGACGACGAGGGCAAGCCCGGGCCCGACCTCTTCGATCTGCGCTTCGTCGAGAGCGGCCTGCTCTATTACACCCGCGACGAGAGCCCCCTGCTCGAGCAACGCCGAGCGCTGGCCTTCGTCATCGTCGACGTCGAACGCCTGCGCTTCAAGCCCGCCTCGCTGCCGACGCAGACCCTGGTGTTGGTGCTCGCCTGCTGCTTGCGGGCCCACCACGACCTCTCGCAGGCCTTGGGACCTCTGGCGGTGCACACCTCCTTTGCTCTGAGCGGCGATGCCGTCGTCGTCGAAGAAGAACGCGGCTTGTTGGCGACCTCGTTGATGGCCGACATCGCCCACCGCCGGGTGGCCCTCGTCGACGATGTCGCCCTGTCCCAGGCCTTGCGCTCCCGCGTGGTCTTTTCGCCCTTGAGCGCACCGGGAGCCATGAAGCGCGGCGCAGTGGCGGCGGATCGACCAGCCCGACTCTGGGTGCGCGTGGGCGGTCGGCGCTGGATCGTCGACGACGGCATCGAGGCAACTTCCGACGTCGACGCCGCCGACCCCCTGGCCTTGCGCGTCTTCGTCGATCGGCTGCTCTTGCTCTCGTGATGGACCAGAGCCAAGTGGACACTGTCGCCGACGCGACGACGAGCTATTTGCCGGCGGAGGCCGCGGACTCGGCGTCGCTCTCCACCTGCGGCCTGCGTTCTCCCAGGCGAGCCAGGGCCTCTTTGGCGTCTTTCACCTCGGGGGAGTCGGGGTGCTCGCGCAGGAGTTGCTGGAAGATTGCTCGGGCCTGTTCATCGTCGTTGAGCTTTTCTTCGGCGATGACGCCGGCCTGCAGCAAGGCCCAAGGCGCTTTTTCGGTGTCGGCGTAGTCGTTGCCGACCTTTTGGTAGCGCCACAGGGCGCCCTGCCATTTTTCGCGCTGGCGATAGAAGGCGGCCGCGTAGAGATCGACCTCGGCCAAGCGTCCGCGGGCGTCGGCGCGCAGCTTCTTGGCCTCGGCGACGTTTTCGTCGTCGGGAAAGCGGGTCAGAAACTCGTCGCAGGCCCGGATCGTGTCTTTGGCTGCGGCCTGGTCTTTTTCTTTGGCTTCGACGAAGGGCAGCCAGGAGACGTTGTTCTCGATGGCGCGGGCATGGCTCAGCGCGACGCGAAAGGTCGCGTAGGCTACCTGCTCGTGACGCGGATGGAAGCGAACAAAGATACGATATCCATCGGCCGCCTCGAGCCATTTCTCTCGCGCAAAGTGAGTATCAGCGAGGCGCAACTCCGCAAGAACCGCGTATTTGGAGTAGGGATATTTGTTTTTTACCAGCTCGAAATACTTGACAGCCTCGGTCCAGCGCGCGCCCTCGAAGGCGGCCTCGGCGGCCTCGTAGTTTTGGCGCGCGGTCTCTTTCTGATCGACGGCCGTGTCTTGCACATTGGTCTCAAAGCCTTTGCACGAGAGCGGGCCCACCAGGGAAAGCAGGAGGATCACGGAGAGAGAGAGACGCATCTGTCGTCGTTAGCGAAGCAGCCCGACCGTGGCCAGTGCCCAGGTCGAGCCCGCCCGCCGCTCAAGACATGCTCTCCAGGCGTTTGGCCTCTTCGACGGCGAGCTCCCGCCAATGGGGCAGCCGCGCGGCAAACCCCGCCGAGTCGAGAAAATGCATGTCGAGGCGCGTCTCGCGCGGGGAACCTGGGGCCGCCGAAGCGGTGTCGAGCAGGGCGTCGGCGACGTGGACGGCGGCGAGCACTTCGCGCTCGCCCGTGGAGACAGCGCTCGGGTTGTGATGGTGGGCGACGCTTTCGACGATGGAGAAGGGGAGGCCCCACACGCCCAACAGATAGGCGCCGACCTCGGCATGGCTGACGCCGAAGGTCTCTTTCTCGATGATGTGCAGCGGCGTGTCTTCGGCTTTGGCCCGCTGCACGACGTCGGCGTACTGGTCCGGCATCCCCAGGGCGATGATGACCTTGCCGATGTCGTGAACGAGGCCGGCGGTGAAGGCTTCCTCTTGGTGCTCTCGATCTCTGAGGAAGAGCTTGGCGAGCCGGGCCGTGCCCAATGAGCACTGCTGGATGCGCAAGAGGGAGAAGCCCTTGACGGGACGCAGATCGCTGGAGGCGAAGATCTGTGCCGTGAGCGCCAGGCCCTTGAAGAGCTCGATGCCGAGCAGACTCACCGCGTGCTGGATCGAGGTCACGCGGCAGGCGACGCCGAAGAAGGAGGAGTTCACCAGCTGCAGGGCCTTCACGCTCATGGCTGGGTCGCGCTCTACGATCTTGGCGATGTCGGCGATGCTCGAGCTCGGCTTCGCCGCCGTCATGGTGAGATCGATGTGCATCTGCGGGACCGAGGGCAGCGCGTGCAATTTTCCGACGATGCGTCGCACGCCTTCGTCGGCCAGCACCATCTGCAGCTCGCGCGTGCGTTCGATGGCGGTGCGCAGGGCGCCCACATCGCAGGGCTTGCTCAAGAATTGGTGGGCCACTGGCAGCGATTTGACGATGGCCTCGCGCTCGGAGTGGCCCGACAACACGATGCGGGCAGTGCCCGGATATTGATCGCGCACCGTCGTCAACAGCACCGAGCCGTGCATCCCAGGCATGCGCATGTCCGAAACGACGACGTCGACGTCTGACCGGGCCATCTCTGCCAGCGCGGCGTCGGCGTTGGTGGTGAACACCATGTCCCAGCGGTGGCGCTCTTTGCGCAGGAGGTTCTCGAGTCCCTCCAGCACCGCGACCTCATCATCGACGAAGAGCACTCTCATGCGGCCTCCTGCTGCGCTTGCGGGGGACCGTCGATGCGCAGGCGGATGTGGAAAGTGGTCCCTTTTCCGAGCACGCTTTCAAAGCTGATCGACCCGGCGTGTTTCTCCGCCACCACGGCCCTGGCGATGGCGAGCCCCTGCCCGGTGCCTTGGCCGACCTCTTTGGTGGTGAAGAAAGGCTCGAAGATGCGTTCGCGATCGAGCTCGGCGATCCCGGTCCCGGTGTCTGCGACCGTGATCCGCACGTGGTCGTCCTCACGGCGCGTCTTGACGACGATGCGCCCCTTGACGTTGGAGCCCTGGTTCTTCACGGCGATGGCCTGAGCGGCGTTGACGATGCTGTTGAGGATCGCCTGGTTGATGTCGCCGAGGTGACAGCGCACCAGCGGGAGTTCGCCGAGATCGGTGAGAAGATCGGCGACGTATTTGTACTCGTTGCGCGCGATGGCGAGAGTGCTCTCGATGGCCTGGTTGAGGTCGGCGTACTCCATCTCCAGGCGGTCGGGATGCGCGAACTGCTTCATCGATCGCACGATGGTCGCCACCCGCGCGATGCCGTCGACGGCGCGATCGAGGGCGCGGGGAACATTGGCGAGCAGATACGTGAGGTCCGCCGCCGACTCGGCTTCGTGCAGCTCCTTGGGCAACCCCGAGCCCCCGCTGGCGAAATGAGCTTGGTATTTCTCCACCAAGGCCGTGAGATCGACGACGGCGTCGCGAACGAAATGCAGGCTGTCGCTGACATATTGGATTGGGGTGTTGATCTCGTGGGCGACGCCGGCCGCCAACCGGCCCACCGCCTCGAGCTTGTGCGCCTGCCGCAACTCGTTGCCCATGCGTGAATGGGCGACCACCGCCGCCCTCAAACGCGCGTGGGCGTCCGCCAGCGAGGCATGGGACTCCGCGAGCTGCTTCCGCTGCGCCTCACCCTCCTGCAGCATCTCCCGCACCAGCCCAAAACGAAGCCACCAGATGGTCCAGCAGATGGCGACGCAGGCGACGGGGGCCAACCACGTCATCTCGACATAGAGACCAACGACGCCGACGACGAAGCACCCAGCGATGACCAAGAGGCCCACCGTGGTCGGTTTGACCTGCCAGGACATGCTGGGCACGCGCCAGCGCCGCGACGGCGGCTTTCTCAAGACGCGCCAACGTCGTGAGTGTCTGTTCAACGGGCGGGCAGAGGCTTGGTCCACGACTCATTTTCACACGCGGAATCGTCGACGCGAGTACGGCCCCGGCGTACCGTTTTGACGTCCCGTTTCGGACACATTGCAGATCCGTCGTCGTCGGGGATCGCCGCTTTTTTTTCCCTTGGGCAACCTGCGCTGGGTGCTCCCTTTGCCTACGTTTCTTTGCACGGCGGTGCAGAGGCGCGGCATGAGCACCAACATCGGCCCCGCATCACACGATGTGTCGACGTTCGCCGACCAGATCCGAGCGCACATCCCCGGCGCCGACGTCGACTTGTTGCTGGCACACCGCTTCGACCTCGCCGCTTTCTTGTCTTTTCGGCGGGCCGTCCGGAGCGGTGTGTTGACGCCGTTGTCGTCCCTCTACCGCGGGCCCATCGCGCCACCTCAGAGCGACGAGATCGTCCAGCTGCCTCCCCCTGAAAGCGCCGAAGCAAGGGAGCTCGAGCAACGAGGCCAGATCGCGCTCGCAGCCGGTGAGGTCGCGGTCGTCGTCGTCGCTGGCGGCATGGCCACGCGCTTTGGAGGCGGAGGACCGCCCGTTGTCAAGGGCAGCGTCGAGGTGATCGACGGCAAGAGCTTCATCGAGCTGAAGCTGGACAACGCCCGCGAGGTCGGACGGCGCGTCGGCCGCCGCTTGCCTTTTTGCGTCATGGGCTCCTTCGCGACCTTGCCCGGACCCCAGGGTCTGGAGCGGCATCTCAGCGAGCGCAGGTTGCTCGACGACGACGTGCGCTTGTTCTCCCAGAGCATCTCGGTGCGCCTCACGCCCGAAGGCGCCGTCTTTGGCGCAGCGCCAGCCGCAGCACGGGCGTTGCTGCCGCGCGAGAGCTACGCGACGCCGGGCCATGGCGACTTCTTTCCCTCGCTGCGGGCCACGGGAGTCCTGCGAGAGTTGCGCGCGAGCGGCGTCAAGACGCTGCTGTTTTCCAACGTCGACAACCTCGGCGCCACGGTCGACGCCACGCTGATCGGCCTCTTTCTGCAACGTCGAGAGAGCGGGGTCTCGATGCTCGCAGAGACGGTAACGCGCACGCCCGCCGATGGATCCAAGGTCGGCGTCGTCGTGCGGGCCGACGGCGCGCTGTGCCTTCTCGAGGGCTTTCGCGTACCCGATGACGTTGACCAACGCGCCTTGACCGACGTCTCGATCAACACCTTCCTCTTTGATCTCGAAGCTCTCGACCGGAACATTCCCCTGCAAACCCACGCGGTGATCAAAGCCATCGGCGGACGCGCGGCCCTTCAGGCAGAGACCATCACCGGTGAAGCCACCAGCGCCCGTGACGACGACGGCCGAGCGATCCTGCCCTGGTCGGCCGTCCATGTGAGGCGGGAGGGAGGACCGGGGGACTTCTTCGCCGGTCGTTTCTACCCCGTGAAAACGCGCGAGGACCTGGAGCCCGTACGCAGGCTGCTGGCGGCAGCGACCCGAGCCGCGCCGAAGTCAACCCGCCCAGCACCGGCGACGACGCGACCCTTCGCTCGCGAGCGAGAAAGCGACGCCTCTCGCATCGCCCGGCTGCAGGCGGCTTCGACGACCTTGCGCGACGGAGGCGTCGGCGAGCCCCGCTTCTTTTCGGCGCCGGGGCGCATCAATCTCATGGGCGAGCACACGGACTACAACGAAGGCCTCGTGCTCCCCGCCGCCATCGATCGGGGGATCGTGGCCTGGGTCCGTCCCCGCGCCGACGACGACTGCGTCCTGTTTTCGCTCGAGGTCGGCGCGCCCATCTCGTTCACGATGCCCCAGCGTCTGGAGCAGCCAGGCTTCACCCCGACTCCGACGGCAGCGCTGCACGAGCCGGGTCCGTCGGGCTCGCGCGCTGACTGGTCACGCTACGCGCGCGGCGTCATCGACGCCTTCGCCGAGCGCGGCCTGCACGTCGGTGGATTCGAATTGGTGCTCACCTCCGACCTCACCCCCAACAGCGGGATGTCGTCGTCGACGGCGCTGTGCCTGGTCATCGCGGCGGCCCTATCGGCGCTGTCGGCGACGCCCTTGCCCCCCGCTGAGCTCGCCTGGCTGGCCCAACGAGCCGAGCACATCGTCGGCGTCGACTGCGGCATCATGGATCAGTGGGTCATCGCACATGCGCGAGCGCGGCACGCGATGTTGCTCGATTGCCGCAGCATGGCCACCGAGCACGTGCCCCTGCGCCTGAGGGACTGCGTCTTCGTCGTCACCGACACTGGCAGGCGTCGTTCGCTGATCGACTCCGGCTACAACCGTCGGCGTGCGGAGTGCGTCGAGGCCGTGCGCTTGTTGGGTCTCACTGCTGGCCGACCCCTCGCCAGCTTGCGCGATGTCACGGCCGTCGATCTGCAACGACACGGCGCCGCCCTACCTGCTCCGCTGCGCCGGCGGGTCCGTCACGTTCTCGACGACAATGCGCGTGTGCTGCAGTCGGTCAGCGCCCTGAAGACGGGCGAGCTCGCTCACTTTGGGCAGCTGCTCAACGCCGCCCATGTCTCGTTGCGGGACCTCTTCGAAGTCAGCTGCTTCGAGCTCGATACGCTGGTCGAGCGCCTGCAGGGGTGTGGTGATGCCGTGCTCGGGGCACGCATGATGGGTGGCGGCTTCGGCGGGTCGGTGCTCAGCCTGGTGCGCAGGGCCGCGGTCGAGGCCGTCATCGACGCCGTCGACGCGCCCTACCGCAGCGCCACTGGCTTCAGCCCGACCTTCACCGTGGTCGAGGCCGTTGATGGCCTGCGGGAGATCACCGACGTCGTCGCTGTGGCGCTTTGACGCCTTGGTGCCTTCGTCAGGGGATGAGCGCCGGGACGGGGTCGGGGAGCGCGGGACGATCGGCACGGCGACCGCGGGTGGCGCGAGCGATGTGCTCGATGGGAAATTTCGGCTGCCGATCGTGGCGCAGAAGTCCGTTGGCCTCTTGGTAGGTATCGGCGAATTGCGTGTAGCAAAATCCGCAGAAGATCCCGAGGTCGCGCACGACTTCCATCAGCCCCTCGTAGCGAGCCTGGAGCTCCGCGGGCGTCTTGCAGGTCGAGTAGCCCCAGACGTTGTCGCCGGCGAGGGCGATGCCGCCGAACTCCGAGAGCACCATCGGATGATCGGCGACTTTCTGCTCGCCGACGATGAGCTCGCGCCCCCCAGGCCGTTCCCTCTTGAGCAGGCGCGGTTTGAGCCGATCGGCGCCGTAGCGGTGCCCGATGCGCGCCGGGTCTTCGTCGTAGTCATGGACGCCGATGATGTCGGTGGCCACCGATTCCCAGCCGTCGTTGCCGACGACGAGACGGGTCTGATCGAGGGTCTTGGTCAGGTGATAGAGGGCTTGCACATAGTGGCGCTCGGCGGCGCTGTTGGGGAGGTTGGGCACGCCCCACGATTCGTTGAAGGGCACCCAAACGACAATGCAGGGGTGTGAATAGTCGCGGTCGATGACCTCGTGCCATTGGGCGGTGAGGCGCGCGATGGAGTCTTTGTTGTACCGGTAGGCGCTCGGCATTTCCTCCCACACCAAAAGCCCGAGCACGTCGGCCCAATACAGGTAGCGCGGGTCTTCGATCTTCTGGTGCTTGCGGACGCCGTTGAAGCCCATGGCCTTGGCGAGCTCGACGTCCTTGCGTAAGGCGGCGTCGTCGGGGGCTGTCATGCCGGTGTCGGGCCACAAACCTTGATCGAGCACCATCTCGAGCTTGAGCGGGCGGCCGTTGAGCAAGAAGCGGTCACCCTGCATGGCCACCGAGCGCAGAGCGGTGTAGCTGCCCATGTTCTCCAGGGCCTCGCCGGTGGCAGCGCGCAGGGTGATGGCGGCGTCGATGATGCGCGGCGACGTCGGCGACCAGAGCAGCTCGTTGCGCGAGTCATCGATGCCAGGATCGGACAAGGCGATGCGCCGGTGTACTTCGCCGGCGATGACGGCGTAGCGATCGTCGACCAAGACGCGGCCACCGGCTTCGAGCCGCACGTCGAGAAAAAGGTCGTCGCGCAGGTCGCCCAAGAGCCAGGCTTCGAAGCCGATTTCCCAGCGCAGCAAGCTGGGCGTGAAGCGCATGCTGCCGACGTAGGTCGAGGGCACGCGCTCGGTCCACACGGTTTGCCAGATGCCCGTGGTGCGCGGGTACCAAATGGAATGGGGCTCAGGCAACCAATCCTGCTTGCCGCGAGGCACGGTCAAATCTGCCGGATCATCATAGGCTCGCACAATGATCTGCTGCATTGCTTCAGTGTTGATGAAATCAGTAACATCAAAGAAAAATGGAGTATATCCACCATCGTGCGCACCCAGGTATCGACCGTTCATCCAAACCGTCGCGCGGTTGTCGACGGCGCCGAAGTGCAGCAAGACGCGCTCGCCCGAGCGCGGGGGCGCCATCGGCAGGTCCTTGCGATACCAGCAGCAACGGTAGAGGCCGTTGTCGGCGACGCCGCTGTGGGAAGTCTCAGGGGCGAAGGGAACGACGATGTCGCCGTTCCACTTCACCTGCTCGGGCCCGATCCATGCGGCGTCGGGGTCGAGGGCGAAGCGCCAGGCTCCGTTGAGGGACTCCCACTGTTCGCGGACCAGCTGCGGCCGCGGATATCCGTGACCAGTCACCGGCGACATCATGTGTTTGAATGTGTACGTCATCATTACCTTTCATATACATCGTTTCCAATAATATCTTCGCCGTTCATAATAATCTTTATCATTGGCCAGTTCGGCGATCGAGTCAGGAAGTCTATGCGGGAGTCCGTGATCAGCGCCGTATCTTCCGATTTGGCGCCCGGCAGGCTGGGATTCCAGGCGAAGGCCTGCGGTGCCTGCACCCGTTCGGTGCTGTCTGGTGCGGCGAAGGCGTCGCGGGTGCTGTAGGAGCACGGGCCGCCTTGGTGGTGCTGGCGCCACGCTTCGGGATGGCCGGCGGTGGTCCATGCCTCTTGGATGCGCGCGAAGACCTCCGCCAGAGGCACCCCGGGCCGGGTGGCGGCAAGGGCGGCGGCTTCGACGGCGACCGTCGCCCTGAGCTTCCTGCGCAGCTCGTTGGGCACGGGTCCGAAACACAGCAGGCGACTGGCGCTCACGATCAGACCGTGACGGCGCGCGCACACGCCCCACAACAACGTCGTCTCGAGGCGAGCATCGGTGGGCAGGGCGTGGCGGAAGCGCTCGGCGCGCCCCCCGGCGGCAACCTGAACGACGACGGGAACGGCGCCGACGTCGTAGATGGCCTTTGCCAGCAGGCCGGCGACTTGGTGTTCGCTCATGCCGCGCTCGACGGTGCGTGCGACCTGCAGCATCGCTTGTCCGACGTCGCTCCCCAGCGATCGCAGGCGGTCGACTTCAACTGCGAGCAGTGGACTGCGCAGGCCCATCAGATCGGCCGAGACGTCGAGCCGGTGAGGCCCAGGACCGTCCGCGCCCACCAGGAGGCCCGCGCTCAGGGCCGCGATGTCGTCGTCGGCCTCGTACCAGGGGTGGGCCACCAATCCGAAGGGCGCGAGTGGTTCTTCGTCGCGCAGGCGCGGCGCTTCGATGTTGTCGGTGAGCAGGAGGCGCCCGGCGGGCGTCACCAAAAGGGCAGCGATGCCCTGGTCGGTGGCGACGTCGACGTAGACGCGGGCGCCGCCGCTGAGCCAGGCGATGTTGGCGGCGCGGGTCAAGAGCAGGGCGTTCAAGCCCCGGCGCTGCAGCAGCGCGCGTATGCGGTCGAGCTTGACCGCCTGCTCGGGCGTCACCAGCTCGTTGGGTCGCCCGATGTGTGAGAGGGGATGCTCGCTCATGGTGCCTCCGTTGCCGCGGGGCAACGCTCGGGTTCACAACACCGCCATCCCGCGTCGGCGTTGGCGGGCTGAGGGCTGCAGGCCCGGCCCGTCGTTCAAAAGCTCGTTGCATCCAAGGCTGGGGCCGCGGACTTGGCCTCCCGACTTGAGGGCACAGAACTCCGCGCCCGGTTCCGGCCCGACGGCCGCTTCCGACAGAGCTCGCAGGGCCTGGGTACTCAGCCAGGCCGTCAACGACGATTCCAGCGCCGGCATGAGGCAGTGACGACTGCTCCCCAGCACCGAGTAGCGAGGACGAGACGCGCGCAGCCCCAGCTCAGCGCTCGCACAGGGCTCGATGAGGCCGTCGTCGTTGTCGGTGAGGCGAGCGACCTGGCGGGCAAACTCGGCCCAAGTGACGGCGCCGTCGTTGGCGAGATGCCAGATGCCCTCTTCGCCATCGATGAGCAGGTCGAGACAGGCGTGCACCAGCGCCGGCACATAGGTGGGGGACACGGTGAGGTCGGCGGCGGCGCGGAAGGATCGGCCGGCGCGCAGCGAGCGCAGCACGAGGGAGACGAAGCTCTCGGCCCGGTGGGCGCCGAAGAAGGCGCTGGTGCGCACGATGAGGGCTCGGGGACAACGTTTCCGCACGCGCTCTTCGGCGAGGGCCTTGCTCCGGCCATAGATACTCAGGGGCGCAGGCTGGTGCTCTTCGAGATAGGGCTGCCGCTGGGCGCCATCGAAGACGAGGTCCGACGAGAACATCAAGAAGGGGAGCCCGCGGTCCGCACAACCCGCTGCCAGCAACGCCGCCCCGTGGGTGTTGTCGGCGAAGCAGCGCTCGGGTTCGCCTTCGGCGTCGTCGACGCGCACGTAGCCAGCGGCGTTGACGACGGCCCACGGCGACAGGTCTTCGAGCGCGCGCTCTACATCGCTGCGAGAGGTGATGTCGAGCTCGGCCCTGGAGACCAGCCGGTGCTCCAAGCCGCGCCTCACGCAGGCCTGGGCGAGGGCTGCGCCCAGCGTGCCGTGCTTACCGGTGATGAGGATGGGGCGCGCGCCGACGTCGGGGCGCGGGTGATCGACCACGAAACGACGACGCCACCATCCAGTGTTCGCGAGCACGGGATGATCGCTGTATCCGGCGACGGCGAGCTCGCGGGTCATGTGCGCCAGCGCCGTGGGGCGGGGCCTGGGACCTCGGACGTCGAAGGCCCCCGGCTCGTAGTGCCCGTCCTGTCGGGTCACGAGGCTGTCCCAGTCAAAGGAGCCCAGGAGCGCCCAGACGGTGACGCCGACGACGTCGACGCCTTCGGCCCGCGCTTGTTGCGCCGCGCCCCAGGCCTCGTGCAACCAGCGCAGTTGTTCTTCGCGTTCGCAGCCCAGGTGCACTTCGGTGAGAGCCGTGGGCCGGCGGTAGCGCTCCCAGGCTTCCCGCAGCACCGCCTGATGGCCGCGGACGGGGGCCACGGTCACCGTTTCGACGTCGGCGTAGCGCACGCGCCCGTTGCCGCCCCAGGTGTCGGAGGGATGGCGCGAGAGATCGAGATCCAGAAAGCGATCGCTGGTCAGATAGTGGTTGAGGCCGACGACCTCGGGAGCACAAGGTTCGGCGGCGAAACGGGCCAGGGTGGCCACAGGAATGTGGCCGACGTCGACGAGCCAGCGGTAGAGCGCGTGCGTGGGCGTCACTCGTCCGCACAGCAGATCGAAGGTGAGCCAGCGGTGCTCGTTTTGAAAGGCCGCCTGGTCCTCGAGGCCTTCGGAGCAGGTGGTGTGGCCGAGGTCTTCGGTCTGCACGAGTCGCGCGCTCGGGTTGACCTGACGGATGGCCTGCAGGGCCAGGCGGGTGCCCTCGACCTGGTTGGTGAGCGCCCGCAAGTAGCTGACGTCGTCGCGGCGGTGGGGAAACCACAACCCGTAGAGCCCCGAGAAGCGCGCCGTCGTCAGGGGCTCGTTGATCGGGGTGTAGTCGTCGATCCACGGAAAGCGTTGGGCAAAGGCGGCGGCGTAACGGGCAAAGAGGGAGGGGAAGGCGTCGTCGAGGAGGCTGGTCCCCGGTGGACCGCTGCCGTGGTGCAACAACCCAGCGATGGGTCGCAACCCGCAGGCCTGCAGGCGCGCGGCCCGCTCGTCGGCGAAGTCCCAGCACCACCCTTGGCCCGTTCTGATGGCCTCGCCTTGGGGGTCGGCGTGCTCCCACAAGAAGGGGTAGCGCACCGTGCGAACGCCGAGCGCGGCGATGCGATCGACGTCGTCGACGCGGTGCAGATGCCCGGAGCGCTCCATCTGATCGAAGAAACGATCGCCAACGCGGTTCACGGTGCCTTCGATGCCCGCCCAGAGCTCCAGATCGCCTGCTGGTTGTCGATTTGCTTGCCCTGGGCTGGTCATCTCTTCCTCCCGACCTCCGACCGATCCGTCGCGCAAGGGGCGCTTCTCTGTGACTGCCAGCTCCGCGTCAGCAAGAAGTCACCCGAAGCAACCAATGGATCAGGCGCTGAGAGCGAGCAGCTCTTGGCGATTGACGCCTACGATGCGCGCGGCGAGCGCCAGGGCCTGGGCGACGACCTGGTCCATGTTGTAATACTTGTATGTCCCAAGACGTCCGCAAAATAGGACCTCATGTGTTCGTTCAGTCAGTGTTTGATATCTCTGATATATTTCGGTGTTTTCTGCTCGAGGAATCGGGTAGTACGGATCGCCGTCGTCCTGTGGGAATTCGTAGACGATGCTCGTGCGCGGTCCCTCCTGACCCGTCAGGTGCTTGAACTCAGTGACCCTGGTGTAGGCATGGTCGTTGGGGTGGTTGATGACGGCGCACGGCTGGTGCAGAGGCGTGTCGAGGGTCTCGTGTTGGAACCTGAGCGAGCGATAGGGGAGCTTGCCGTAACAGCAGTCGAAGTAGTCATCGACGGGTCCGGTGTAGATCATCGTTCGATAATGCACATCATCTGCAATGTTTCTGTAATCTACTCCCAGCACAGTAGAGATGTTTTTGTGATCGATCATATTTTCAAACATGCACGTATAGCCGTCGGCTGGCATCGCCTGGTGTTTGTCGCCGAAATAGCGGTCGTCGCGATCGGTGCGAACGGGAATGCGAGCGATGACCGAGGCGTCCAGCTCGGAGGGATCGAGGCCCCATTGTTTGCGCGTGTAACCGCGGAAGAATTTTTCGTAGAGCGATCGTCCCACCTTGCTCACGATGACGTCTTCGGACGTGCGCACAACCGATCGCGGCTCGGCGACGCTGACAAAGAAGCGCTCGAGCTCTTCACTGGAGAGTCGCCAACCATAGAGGCCGTTGACCGTGTCGAGGTTGATGGGGATCGGCAGCAGCTTGCCGTCGACGCTGGCCAGGACACGGTGCTCGTAGGGGCGAAAGGCCGTGAAACGCGACAGGTACTCAAAGACCTCGGTCGAGTTGGTGTGAAAGATGTGCGGCCCATATTGGTGGATGAGGATGCCGTGCTCGTTGGTGCGGTCGAAGGCGTTGCCGCCGATGTGCGATCTCTTGTCGACGAGCAGGATCTTTTTGCCGGCAGCGGCGAGGCGCTCAGCGAGCACGCTCCCCGAAAAGCCGGCGCCGACGATCAGAAAGTCGTACATGGTTTTTCACCAGGCGCCCCTTCGCCGGCTTCGGTGGGAGCGCGGAGAGGAAGGACCGCGCGGGCCCGGCGACGCCGTCGAGCGCGAGCTGTGAGGTCCGCCGCCTGCGCAAAGGTCAGGTCCCACGACATCCGACTCAGGAAGGCGTCGTGGGCCTGCCGCCGCTGGACCTCGTCTTCGTCGAAGGCTGCTTCGATGGCGGCGACGAAGCCGTCGACGTCGCTGGCGATGCGCACCAGGCCTGCTTCACCGTAGGGTCGCACCACGTCGGCGATGGGCGTCGACACCACAGGGCAGCCGCCCGCCATGTACTCCGGCGTCTTCGTCGGGCTGATGAAGCGCGTCGCCTCATTGAGAGCAAAGGGGAGCAGCGCGACGTCCCAGCCAGAGAGAAAGGCGGGGAGCTCGCTGTAGCTCTTCTTGCCGAGCCAGTGGATGTTCGCGCGCCGGGGCAACGACGCCGGATCGATCTTCACCACCGGCCCGACGACGACGATGTGCCAATGGGGTCGGGCGTGGGCGATGCCGTCGAGCAGGGCCGTGTCCATGCGCTCGTCGACGACGCCATGAAAGCCCAGGCGGGGTCGCGGAATGAGCGCCTGATCCACTGGCTCGAGCTGGGCAACGCGGGCCTGGGCGAAGTGTTCGACGTCGACGCTGCTGGGCAAAGCGTGCACGTGCGGGTGTTGGGCGCGCTTGGCCTCATAGAGGCTCCAGCCACCGGTGAGAACGACGTCGGCGCAGGCGAGGAGCTCGCGTTCCCGCTCTTGCATCTCCCGGGGCGCGTCGGCGAAGGCGGCCAGCTCGTCCATGCAGTCATAGACGACGACCCGGGCCGGCAGCTCGCGGGCGACCTCGAGAAACATGGGTGAGTAGAACCAAGCAATGGGATCGACGACGCCGCGCTCGAGATAGAAGGCGCTCAACAAGCCCCGGAGCTCGAGCACGCGAGCTGCGTCGACCACCGTGGGCGGCAGCCGCGGGACGACGACGAAGAGCCCTCCGCCGGCGCCAGCCACGCCGGCTGCGACCTCGCGCACCTCGAGATGCGCGGGGGCACCGGGGTCAGCGTCGAGAGCCTCCTCGACGAAGAAGACGCGGTGGCTCCGGGCCCAACGCTGCATCAGGTGCTGGGGGCGTTGAAAGACGAAGCTCCAGCGCAAGTGCGACCAGCACACGAGGTCAACGCCGGCGTCGAGCTCTGCCAAGGAATCGAGAGAAGGGACCATGACCTGCCCCGATCGACGACAAGTTCTGATGGTTCAAGACGCTCCGGCGCCTTGAAGTTCTGAAGGTCCAAAACGCTGACGCGTCTTGAAGTTCCGACGGTTCAAGACGCTGGCGCGTCTTGAAGTTCCGGCAGCTGCATGAACAGCAAAGCGAGGGCCAGCGCGGACGTCGTCGTCGTCACAGCTGGCTGGTGCTGGGGCCGCGCCTCGGGTCAGGAGCCCGACAGCCCTGCCCCGCCTCCCGCGCGGGTGGTGCACACTTGCGCCGACGCTGCGCTCGAGGCCCTGCGACTTGCGTTGGCCATCTGCTGCCCGTTTCTGCGCGGTGCCAAGGCCTCACCTCGGCAGTTCGCGAGGGGCCTACGCTCAAAGAAAGTCGCTGAGCGGCTTCAAGAAGTTGCCGCCGTCGGTCGTCAGCACCGTCCCCGTCATGAAGCTGGCGGCGGGCGAGCACAAAAAGAGCACGGCGTCGGCGCAATCGCGCACCGTGCCCATGCGCCCGAGGGGAATGGCGCGTTCGACGCGGGCGCGGGCGTCGGCGTCGGACCACAAGCGAGCGTTGGCGCCTTCGGTGTCGACAGGCCCGGGGGCGACGGCGTTGACGCGGATCTTTGCGTGGGCCCATTCGACGGCGAGGGTCTGGGTGAGGTTCAGCATGCCGGCCTTGCCCGCGCCAGAGTGGGCCATCAAGGGCGACGCCGTGAAACCGTTGGTCGCCGCCATCATCACGATGGACGAGCGCGGGCGCTCGCTGAGGTGGGGAAACCAGGTGTGCACGGTGTTCCACGTTCCCAAGAGCACGGTGCCAATGACGGTCGCAAAGCCATTGGGCGATATCGAAGCGGCGGGCGCGAGGAAGTTCGCCCCCGCATTGCAGACCAGGACGTCGACGGCGCCAAAGGCCTCGAGGGTGGCATCGCGCCAGGCGACGAGCTCATCGGGCTTCTTCACATCAGCGGTCTGCACCAAACAAAAGGTCGACAGGCCAGCAGCGGCGGCGGCGGCGTCGACCAGCGCCTTGGATTCGTCGAGGGCGTCGCGCCGACGACCACAGAGGCTCACCTGTGCACCGAGCTGGGCAAAACGCAGCGCTGTGTGCCGACCGATGCCCGATCCTCCCCCCGTGATGGCGACGCTGACGCCGGAAAACAAGCCCGGGGCAAAGGTGTCGCGCCGTTCATCAAAGAGCATGGCGGCGTCGTCGTTCAGACGGACACGGCTGTCAAGATCGGCTTGCGACGTCGACGGCGCTACTCGACGCGGCACTCGGAGGAGCAGCCATCGCCGTCGACGGTGTTGCGGTCGTCGCATTGCTCGAGGCCCTCGAACAGGCCGTTGCCACACACGGGGATCTGACAGTTCGAGCAGCCCACCGCGCTGGCGCCCGGGGCCTGATCGTCACAGCGCTCCCCGCGGCTCGGCTGCACGATGGCGTCGCCACAAAACTCGAACAGACAGGTGGACGAGCAGCCGTCGCCGCTGTCGAGGTTGCCATCGCTGCACTGCAGAAAGGGGATGATCTCTGGATCGCAGCGCTCGAACTCCGCCGTGCACGATGACGAGCAGCCGTCGCCGTCGTCGACGCCGCCGTCGTCACACACTTCATCGGGCTCGAGGATCGAATCGCCACAGGTGCCGCGGCGACAATCCTGGCAGCCGTCGCCGCCGACGTCGTTGCCGTCGTCGCATTCCTCGTCGTCGTCTTTGACACCGTCACCGCAACTCTCGTTGCGACACCGGCCGTCGCAGCCGTCGCCGTCGATGTCGTTGCCGTCGTCGCAGCCCTCACCGGGATCGGTGCGGCCGTTGCCGCAGTCGTTGCACGACACCGAGAAGGCACAGCTCTCGTCGGCGCAGTCGATGCGGCCGTCATCGTCGTCATCGAAGTCATTGTCGCAGGCATCGCCGGCTTCGATGCGGACGCAGGCCGGCAGCAGCAGCAAAGCCAGGAGGAGGGGGCGCACCCGCGGCACCGTGCCATCCACCGCCCCGCCGCAACAGGGGCTGCGTCTCGACCGGAACGCGTTGCCACCACCGCCGCCGACAGGTAGCCAGAGCTCGTACCTGTGCACGGTCCTTGCTGAGACCGGGCACGCGCTGGGTGGAGCGTGCGGCTGCTGCACACACCGGCGATGGGAGTCTGGATGCGAAGCCCTTTCCACGTCGTCGTCCTTTGCTTTGGGGTGATCGCAGGGCTGTCGGTGCCCGCCAACGCCCAGGGCGCGCCCCAGCTTCAGCAGACCAAGGCCACCGCCGATCAGAAGGCCGGATTCCCCCTGCATGCCAGTGTCTCGCTGACGCAGAACATCGGCTCGGGCACCTTCGTGGCGAGCCCCTTCAATCCCACCGTGAGCACGCAGCTGACGATGGCCCCTTCCCTGTCCTGGCAAGGCTTCAACTTCGGCCTCAGCCAGACCCTGGGCATGGAGTGGACGCAGTCGGACGGGACGACCTACGCCCACCAGGTGGAGATGTCGGACATCGGTCTCAGCGCTGGTTCTGCTGGTTGGGCCCTCGACGACCTCAACCTCAGCCTCGCGCCCTCTCTGGGTCTGCAGCTGCCGGTCTCGTTGGCGGCACGCCAAGCGGGATCGCTCGGCACCCCCAGCCTCGCGGCCCGGGCGAGCTGGCGTCTGCCAGAACAGGGCTTCGCCTTCTACGTGAAGGGGTCCACCGGCTACACCATTCTGGTGCCCGCGCTGGCAACGCGCTTTGCCAACCAGCCGTCCAAACCTTTCACCGACGATCTCGGGCGAACGGTGGCCACCGATGGCTGCAACACCCGCAACCCCGCCGAGCTCCTGAACTACGCTTGCGGCGGTCTCACGAGCGGCTTTCGCTGGAGCACCGGCCTCGGCGCTTCATGGTCGGGCTTCAACGACCAGCTGGCCGTCAACCTCGACCTCGGCTACGGCCAGGCCTTTTCGATCTTCGTCAGCCCCGACGACGAATTCACCGCCGAGCGGGCTGTCCCCGGGGCGGGGCTGCGCCAGTCGACGTCGGGCAACCTCTCGGCCACCTACGCGCCGGCGACCTGGTTCTTGCTCACGGCGGGTATCTCCAGCTTCCAGGGCGCCTTCGCCGAAAACGGCACCACACCCCGCTTTCCCCTGTGGGACTTCGTGTCGCCCTTCAACAATTTCTCCTCGGTTTACGTCGACACGACCTTCAACTTCTGACCCCGCGTCAACGAACGAGGTCGCTCGGCGTGCAGAACTTGGCCGACGTCGGGGCCGTGTCGGCGGTGCCCTCGAGGCCGCCGACGCCTTCGAAGGTCCCGGTGGCCTGGGTGTCGAATTCCACGACGACGACGGTGCCGGAGATCGAGGAGCTGCGCTTGGTGATGCCGCTCGGCGTGTCGCCCCAGCCGACGGTGAAGACGGCGTTGTCGTTGTCGCCGGTTTCGCCCGCCTGGTAGCTCCCCGTACCGCCGGCGTTGGGCAGCACCAGGGAAATTTCGCAGGCGTTGCCGTCGTCGCAAAGGCCGGCGGTGCCGCAGATGACGCCGTCGTCGCCGCCGATGCAGATGTTGTTGTTGTCGTCGGGCTCGGTGAGCTCGCGGGTCACGGTCCCATCGGGAGCCTCGACGGTGAAGCTGCGTTCACAGGGGCCCAAAGGTGGATCGCCGCTTTCGCAGGCTGCGACGGCGATGATGGCCGCTGAGGTGACGAGGAGACGCGCGAGCTTCATGGGTCCTCCATACCTCCTCGGTGTAGCCCGCAGCTCAACCGCCAGCGAGAAAGCGGCCGTTTCCTCGTCGGCTACGGACAGCTGGAGTCGAGCACGTGCACAAAGCCGGCGGTGTCGAAGTAGACGATCTCCAAACGGCCGTCGCCGTCGACGTCACCAAGGGCGGGGGCTCCAGCGACGTCGGCGCCTTCTCGACGCAGGAACTCTTCGCCCGTTGCTCCCTGCAAGATGAGCAAGCCGGATCCATCGTTGCCTTCGACGCCGACGACGACTTCGACGTCACCGTCGCCGTCCAGATCACCCACGGCTGGCGAGCTGCGGTTGGACCCAAAGGGAGTGCCGTCGCCGATGTCGGCGCTCCATTGCTCGACGACGGCCCCGCCATCGACGCGAGCCGCAAAGGCCCCGCGGTAGCGTCCGGCCACCAGCACCTGGTCCTGGTTGCCGGGCTGCAAGAGCGGTCCGACCGAGAGGCTCGACTTCCAGATGTCCTGATCGAGCTCGCCAATGAGGGAGAGATCGCCCGCGTTCACCACGCGCAGACGGGCGCTTTCGAATTGGGCGTCGCCGTCGAGCTCGGCCATGTGGCCAAAGGCGACCACCAAATCGCCCCCCGGCCCCAGCGGCGCGATCACGGGTCCGTTTCTGACCTTGCGCACCGGACAAGGCTCGGGGCCATCGAGAGGCAATTCGTCGACGTCGGCGGCAACCAATTCTCCTTGGCGCAAGGCCAGGCTGTACAGGCGTCCGTCCCAGGCGCCGCCAAAGACCCGCATCTCACCGTCGATGAGCGCCGCGGCCGGCGAAGCCGAGTCCGCTTTGCTGTTGCCGCTGCCGGGCTCGGTGTCACAGGCCGCGCTCACGGTGCTGCGACGACGCACGGCCAAGCGCGCCTGCTCCTCACCGGTCGCGCCGTCGACGACGAAGAAGATGCCTGGGTTTGGGTCGAAGTCCGTGCCGAACACGATCTCCAGCGCCGGATCGTCATCGAGGTTGACGGCCACCGGCCCGGTCTCGGACCTCCCGTCGGCGTCGTAGGTGAAGGTCCACTGCAGGCTGCCGGCGACGCCGTCGGGTTCGTCTTCGAGGCGGAAGAGAAAGAGGCGGTTGTCGTCGAGCGAGGGCACCACCAGCTCTCGCGCCCCGTCGCCGTCGACATCGAGGGCCACGGGGCCGTAGGGATCGGCCTGGGCGTCGGCGGGCAAGCGGGTCTGAAGCGCAATGGCCCCGGTGCTGCCATCGAGCATCCACATCGTTCCCGGCGCATCTCCCGTGCAGGTCCCGTCCACGCAGGAACCCTGAGCCGCCAACACGACCCGCGGGACGCCGCCTATGCGCACGATGACTGGACCGCTGGAACCGCGGTTGGCGCCCGACACCTGGCGCGTCCAGCGCTCACACACGTTGGCGGCGGTGATCTCGCCGACGAGGTCAAGGGCATTGCCGTTGTGGTGCGGCTCTCGCTTGAACATGGGCCAGTCGCCCGGCGCAGGTGCGAAGGGATCTTCAGGACCCGCATCGACGCCGACGCCAGCATCGGCGACGTCGACAGCCGGGAGGGGACAGGCGGCGAGCAGGCCGGCCACCAGCACCGAGGGCGTCGATTGCTGCAGGCGCCGTCTTGAACATTTCTTCATCATGAAGAAACGCTGCCACGCCTCCGCTGCCGGCGCCCGTGCGCCGGTGCCTCCGCCCAAAGCGAGACGTGATCGCCCTCGGGCCGACGTCGTCAGAACTCGTAGCGCACCGCCACCTGGGCATTCATCGGACCACCTCGGCTCAGGGGTTGGCCGAACTGGGTGGGACTGCCGGGTTCGAGATTGCGCTCCTCGAAGTCCGACGGCGGCCGCGAGTTGAAGACGTTGAAGACGTCGGCGATGAGCCAGATGTCCTGCGTCGTCAGCTCCTTGAGACGCCAGGCCAAGCGCATGTCGAGGAAGAAGGTGTCAGGCCGACGAAATTCGACGTCGTCGTCGGGGTTGTTGACGTCCTTGGGATCGAAGCCCGCCGGGGCCCGCTTGTCGAGGAAGTCGCCGTAGAACTTGTTCAGGAAGAACTTCGACAGGGGGCGACCCGTCGTGAAGCTGCCGGTGCCGCCAATCTGAAAGCCGAGCGGCAGATCGTAGGTCAGGGTGCCCTCGACGGCGTGGCGCACATCGTCGCCCAGAAAGCCGTATTCGAACGGACGCTGGGTCGGGTTGTCGAGCGTGTATGAAACATAATTTTCGGCCGTGCCCTGCAGGGTCGCCAGCGTGTAGGTGAACAGCGCTTGCCAGTCGTTGCTCAGGCGCTTCTCGAACACGAAGTCAACGCCCAAATAATCACGTGTGGCTTCATCGGGCGTTCCCACCGAAAAGATGAAACGGGACTGACCGTTGCGGAAGCCGACCGCGTCGTCGCCGCGTTCGTTCCAGATGATGTTGGTCTCGTCGTCTTCGAACTGGTTCTGGGTGTGGCGATAGGTGAAGTCGACGGCCAAGGACGCATTGTCAACGATCTCGCGCTGCACGCCGAAGACGAACTCATGCATGTTTGGTGGCACCATGCCATCCTTGAAGACGACGGCGTTGTCGCCACCTTGCTCGCTGAAGAAGATGTCGTACTTCTCGGTGGCTGGATTGAATTGAAATGTCTTCGAAGCCAGGCCACGTCCGACAAATGAAGGCACGGTCAAGAGGCCGGTTTCGTTGTAGTAATAGTATCCACCGCGCACCACGGTCTTGCCGTCGGCGAAGGGGTCCCAGGCGATGCCGATGCGCGGCGACAGCGAATTGAAATTGAAGATCTCGTCGCCGCCGTCTTCGGGATCGTTGTAGCCGCGCGAAGAGTCGAAGCGCAGGCCGGGACGGATGGTCAGCGATTTGAGGGGACGCCACACATCCTGCACGTAGGCGGAGACGACGTTGGCGCTCACCAGCTTTTGCAGGGGCGCGGCAAAATCGGTGCGCTGGAAGGGATCGCCGATGCCGTCGACGGTGGAGCCTGCCAGCTCGACGCCGTTGTCGGTGAAGGTCTGCTTGCCCGGCACCCAGTCGTTGGACGTGTCCCAGGTGACCGTGCCTTCGAGGCCGGCCTTGAATTCGTGGTCGCCGAGGAAGCCGTCGAGAAAATAGGAGAGCGCCGTCGATGCCATAAGGCGGTAGCGGCGATCGTCGCTGAGCGCGGTGTCGTTGATCGTCGACGTCCCGGTGGCTTGGTTGGTGTGGCCGGGCTTGCTCTCGTTGGCGCACTTGTCGAAGTCGCCGTCGCAGCTCATCGGGAAGACGTAGATCTCGTCGGCGCCGTAGCCGACTTGGCTTTTGAGAAAGAGGCTGTCGCTCAGCGTGGTCTCCGACGACGTCACGATCTTGGCGCCGCCCTGGAAGCGCTGGCGTTCGGCATCGGGATGGATGGTGATGTCCTGTTGCTCGTTGGTGATCCAGGTGGGGTCACCCTGAATGAGCACGGTCAGCTTCTCCCAGGGCGTCACCTGCCACTTGAGCTTGCCCAGGCCATAGAAAGAGTTGAAGCGCTCGGGCGGCAGCACCAGGCCGGCGCCAAAGGGCGAGTCGACCACCGGGGTCGTCGTGATCGAGTCGCTGTATTGGCCCGAGAGAAAGAACCACAGCTTTTGACGAATGATCGGACCGCCGACGGAGAGGTTCGCGATGGTTTCGTTGCTGTCGTTGACCTCGCCCTCGTCGAGGAATTGCAGCTCTTTGGGGGCCCAGTACACCGAGCCGTCGAGGCTGAATTCGTCGCCGCCGGACTTGGTGACGATGTTCATCACGCCGCCGTTGGTCTGGCCGTACTCGGCGTCCATGCCCGCCGTGATGACCTCCAATTCGCCGATGGCGTCGAAGTTGAAGTTGGTCGAGAAGGTCTGGGTCACCGGGTCGGTGATGTTCATGCCGTCGAGCAGGTAGACGTTGCTCTGGGCGCTGCCGCCGTGGATGGACGGATTGCCCGGGGCAGCGCCGCCGTTGACGGTGCCGGCGGTGAGGCGAGCCACGGATTGGTAGGTGCGGGCCGTTGCCGTGCGATCGGTGAGATCCGACGTGATCGAGGCGCCGCGCGAGATGCGGGTGGTGTCGACCATCGGCCGCGTCGCCGTCACCTTGATGACCCGGGTGTCGCTGGCGTCGCTGGGCTTTTCGAGCAGGTACTCGCGATCGACGGTGGCGTTGAGGCCGACGTAGATGGCCTTCTCCTCGAAGGGTACGAATTCCGCGGACGTCAGCGCGACCGTGTAGTTGCCGGGATCGAGGTTGGGGAAGCGGAACTGTCCTTCGACGTCGGTGACGGTCTCTTTGGCGCCGCCGATCATCTGCGGCGAGGTGAGCACGACGCGAACGCCGGGAATGGGATTGCCGGCCTCGTCGATGGCATAGCCACCAAGCTCACCGGTCTGCGCAGCGCGGGCCGAGACGGCGGCGAAGGGTGCTGCCAAAGCCAGGGTCAGGGCCACCCGCGGCAGCAGGCGAACGACGCCCACAGCGACGGAGGTGCGCGCGAGATCGAGCAAGCGGAAGGCACGACGTCGACGACGCGCGCGCACGCGCCCCAACTCGGCGGGATCGCTGAGCGGCCCCATCAGCTCCGACGGAGACACCACAAGAGAACGGGTCCTGTTTTTGAGGGCTTCTTTTTTGGTGTTCATGATGGACTCGGTCATTCGATCGTGAGGGAGAAGGAGTAGGGGGTCGGGGCGGCGTCGTAGCGCGCGATCTCGAGGAAGATCACGTCGCCAACGGTGACCGCGAAGGATGCCCGTTCGATGGCTGCCACCGTCGCCGCATCGACGTTGGTCACACCGAGCGGGAAGGCGGCCTGCGCCGCCGGACGATCCAGGAAGATGGCGTCGAGGTCGCCGCTGAAGCCCGTGAGGGCGAACACCAGGGTTCCCGTCGAGAGCACTTCGAAGACGTACTCGTCAGTGTCGGTGGCCCCAAAGGCCGTTTCGATGGCGCCGCCGCCGCGCTCGGTGGCGTCGAAGGCGCCGACGTAGTCGTTGACGATGGGTTGGGCCGGCAGGAAGTCACCGCGGCGCAGCCCGCCGAGATCGATGGCGGCCAGCGGATCGGCCCCTTCGACGTCGGCCACAAACAGAGCCTCGAGCACATAGGCCCCAGCGCCCTCGAAGGCGTTGAGGTCGATGCTGACGACGTCACCGGCGAGGGCAACGACGCTGGCCAACTCCGGGTTGCCCGCTTGGGCGCCTTCGAAGTCGGCCTCGCTGGCACCAGGGAGCACGATCAGATCGAAGTCGGGTCCATCGAAGTCGAGCTGGAAAACGAAGGTGCCGGCCCGCGCAGCGGTGAAGGTGAAGACATCGTCGGCGTCGCTGCCTTGGTCGAGGGCGCCGATGATGCGGGCTGCGGCATTGGGAGCCAACCCGATGGACTGCGGGACGTCGTCGTTGGGCTCGGCGCTTTCGAAGAAGAGCGTCGGCGGAGCGACGTCGTTGTCACACACGTCGCCGATGCCGTCGTCGTCGCTGTCGGCTTGGTCGACGTTGTTGTCGTCGGGACAATTGTCGATGCCTGTGCAGGTTGGCGCGTCGGCACCGCGCGCCGCGGCGTCGTTGCACGACCCATCGCCGTCGCGGTCGTCATCACAGATGTCGCCGATGTCGTCGTCGTCGGCGTCGGCCTGATCGGGGTTGGCGTCGCCGAGCGCGGGACAATTGTCGAGGGTGTCGGAGAACTCGTCGCCGTCGACGTCGTTGGCGTCGTTGCACGCGTCGCCTTGGCCATCGTCGTCGGCGTCGCTTTGGTCGTTTTGCAGCCCGGGGCAGTTGTCGAGCGCCGCGCCGCAGGCGTTGTTGATGCCTGCAGGGGGAGCGACATCGCAGGCGTCGTCACCGTCGGGATCGATGACGCTGCAGTCCGCGCCGTCGAGGACCGGGCAGGGATCGCAGGCGTCGCCGACGCCGTCGAGGTCGCCGTCTTGCTGGTCGAGGTTGTCGTCGTCGGGACAATTGTCACAGACGTCGCCGAGGCCGTCGCCATCGGCGTCGGCCTGGTCGAGGTTGTCGGTGTTGAAGCAGTTGTCGTCGGCGTCGCTGACCGTGTCGCCGTCTTCGTCGTCGCACGCGTCGCCGAGGCCGTCGTCGTCGACGTCGGCCTGGTCGGTGTTTTCGTCGGCGGGACAGTTGTCGATGGCCCCGTCGGCGCCGCAGGTCGACGGCCCGTCGGCCACGTCGCAGATGGTGTCGTTGTCGACGTCGATGTTGTCGCAAGAGCCCGCGGCCACGATGCAGACGTCGCAGGCGTCGTCGACGCCATCGTCGTCGCGGTCCCCAAGATTCGGGTCGGCCACGCAGGAGTCGCAGAGGTCGGCGTCGCCGTCGCCGTCGCTGTCGACGTCGCCACCCACGCTGATGGTGATGGTGTAGTTGTGGGCATCCGCATCGCCAGAGGCCAACACGAAGGTGCGAGCGGCGCCGTTGAGACCCAGAGAGAAGGTGTCGGCGGTGACTTCGTTGCCGTTCACCTCGAGGGTGAGGTCGTCGAGGCCGGTGACTTCGACCCGCGCTCCCCGACCGGCCAGGGCTGCCGGGGTGACGACGAAGGCGTCGGCGGCGTCGGCCCCACCGACCGAACCCGTGATCACCAATTGATCGTTTTCGCTGATCTCGTTGGCCACGCCGGTCCCGTCGATGATCGTCGGATTGAGGGCGTCGTTGGAGAGGTCGGTGCCGGTGCGGTCGTTGTTGGCCAGCGGAGTGAAATCACTGACGACCAGCGCGCAGGCGTCGACGCCCGCGCAGTCGTCGCTCTCGATCGTGGCGTCGTTGCACAGGCCGTCGCCGTCGATGTCGTCGTCGCAGGCGTCGCCGATCTCGTCGTCGTCCGTGTCGGTCTGCGCGGCGTTGGCATCGAGGGGACAATTGTCGGCGACGTCGAGGTCGAGGTCGTTGTCGTCGTCGTCGTCGCACACATCGCCGAGGAGATCGCCCTCGTTGTTTTGTTGGTCGCGGTTGGAGACGGCCACGCAGTTGTCGCAGGCATCGCCAACGAAATCGGCATCGCCGTCGGCCTGGTTGTTGTTCGCGACGTTGGGGCAGTTGTCGCAAGCGTCGCCACGGCTGTCGTTGTCGGCGTCGGCCTGGTTGGGGTTTCTGAAACCGTTGCACACATCGCAGGCGTCGCCGGCACCGTCGTCGTCGCCGTCTTCTTGGCTAGGGTTGGCGACGCTGGTGCAGTTGTCATCGTCGTTGGCGAGGCCGTCGTTGTCGGCGTCGAGATCGCAGGCGTCGCCGAGGCCGTCGTCGAAGGTATCGGTGGTGTCGCTGTTTTCCTGGCCGGGGTTCGCGGCACCCGCGCAGTTGTCGCAGACGTCGCCGACGCCATCGCCGTCGGCGTCTTCCTGGCCGATGTTGGTCACCGCGGCGCAGTTGTCGCAGGCATCGCCGAGGCCGTCGCCGTCGGTGTCTGCCTGAGCGGTGGCACCATCGGCAATGGGATTGGCGAGGTCGGGACAGTTGTCGACGATGTCGAAGACCAGATCGCCATCGGAGTCATCGCTGCTGTCAGGGGTGCCGTCGCCGTCTTTGTCTTCGCACACATCGCCGAAGCCGCTGTCGTCGACGTCTTCTTGGCCGGGGTTGGCGTCGGCGGGGCAATTGTCCGCGCCGGTGCAGCCGTCGCCGCTCACAGTGCCTTTGCACACCGGCAGCGGCGCTGCGTCTCCGCAGGGATCGCAGATGCCGTCGGCGTCGTCGTCGGCGTCGCAGGCATCGCCGTTGCCATCGCTGTCGGTGTCGGTGTCGGTCAAGCACAGGCCACCGGCGCCGCAGCTGCCGCCCGCGAGCTCGCAGTCCTCGTCGTCGGTGCAGGCCACCGGTGCGGAGGCGACCAGGCGGCAGAGGTCGCAGGCGTCGCCGAGGCCGTCGCCGTCGCTGTCGAGTTGGTCGGCGTCGGCAGCCTCGGGGCAGAGGTCGCAGGCGTCGCCGAAACCGTCGTCGTCCGAGTCGGCCTGGGCCGCAGCTGGAGCGACGACGGGATTGGCGACTCCGGGGCAGTTGTCGGCTGTGTCAATCACGCCGTCGCCGTCGTCGTCGTCTTCGCAGGCGTCGGGGAGGCCATCGCCATCGCTGTCACCGGGCAGGAGGCAGAGGCCCCCTTCGAGGCAGAGGCCCCCGGCGTCGACGCAGTCGGTGTCGTCGACACAGGCCGCTTGGGGCGAGGGCACGGCCAGGCACGCTGCGGGCTCGCACTCATCGCCAATGCCGTCGTTGTCGGCGTCGGCGAAGTCGCCGAAGCGGGCGGGGCAGAGATCGCAGGCGTCGCCGTCGCCGTCGCCGTCGCTGTCATTTTGCAGGGGGTTGGCGACGGCGGGGCAATTGTCGTCGGCATTGAGCAGCAGGTCGTCGTCGATGTCGTCGTCGCAGGCATCGCCGGCGCCATCGCCATCGACGTCGCCTTGATCGTCATTGGTCAGCGTCGCGCAATCGTCACAGGCATCGCCGACGCCGTCGACGTCGCCGTCTTGCTGTCCGCCATTGCCCGCCGCGGGACAGTTGTCGACGTCGTCGCCGGTGCCGTCGCCGTCATCGTCGGCGTCGCAGGCGTCGCCAGCGAGGTCGTTGTCGAGATCGGCCTGGTCGACGTTTGCGTCGTCGACGCAATTGTCGAGCGCGGTGGCCGGACCGGTGATGGGGAAGTCGCCGTCGGCGGCGTCTTGCGGCAGGCACACGGGGTTCACGTCTTTGCAGGCGATGGCGTTGTCGTCGATTTCGTCGTCGTCGGTGTCGACGGCGCACGAGGTCCGCGGGTACATGCCGAAGAAGGGGCAGCGCGAGGACCCGATGCGGTTGCAGGCGTCGCCCCGGCCTGCGCCATCGCTGTTTTTCTGATCGGGATCGAAGACGTCGGGACACACATCGCAAATGTCGCCGACGCCGTCTTCGTCAACGTCTGCTTGGTCGACGTTGGCCTTGGTGGGGCAGTTGTCGTCGTTGCGGCCGTCGCCATCGCGGTCTTCATCGGCGACACCGTCGAAGTCTTGATCGATGTTGGGCTGATCGATGTTGAGCTCGAGGTCGCTGCGGCTGTCGCCGTCTTTGGGTGCGTCGATGTTGAGCAGCGCACCGGCCACGAAGTCGGCGGGCGTCGGCGCTCCGAGCACGAAATTGGCTGGCGCCGAGGACGCGCTGCCGTCGTTGTCGGCGTAGGCAAAGAGCACGATGGCGTCGCCCTCGGCCACGGGCGTGGTCGGATCGGCGTCGATGAGAGCCAGGCCGCCGAACTCGCCGATCCAGTTGCCGTCGGCGTCGAGTCGAATGTTCTTGTCGACCGAGACGGCGCCAATGGGGTTGTTGGGCCTCTTGACCGGATCGAGCAACAGCGCGGGGTGCTCGGCGCCGGCACGGAAGGCGACGACGAAGACCTTGCCCACCACCGTCCCGGAGATCGCGGTGACCGTCGTCCGGTATTTCAGCTCGCCCGTACCATTGAACTTGATATTGATGAGCAACGGACGGTTGGGCTTGACCACTGCTGAAAAGGTCTGGGTCTTGGCGTTGGCGGGCTCGAAGGGCACCAGCACGTTGCTGTTGTCGTCGGCGATGGCCTCGCCGTCGGCGACGGTAAAGAAGCTGCCGCCGCCACCCTCGAGCACGTCGTAGGTGAAGGCCACCGAGACCTCTTCGTCGCCGCCCACGCGAAAGATCAGGCGATCGCGGACGTCGGTGGTTTCGGCGAGGGAACCGCTGATGATGAGCGGTTCGACGTCGGGGAGCACTTCGCCGACGTCGAACTTCTCGGGGGCGACGGTGTTGGGCTCGACCTCGGCGACGTTTCGACCCGAGGCCCCTGCGGGCGGCGGAAGCAGAGGCTTGAGCCCAGCGTTGATGCGTACGGTGCCGGCCAACTGGGCGCCGGGGACCTTGAGGTCAGGCGCCGGGCAAGCGGCCAAGAGGGCGACCGCGAGAGCCGTGGAGGAACAAAGGCCGACCCGAGAAATGCCAGAGAAAATCATGACCCACCCGACGACATGGACCCGTGGTCCGCAAGCGTTGACGCAGCGCTGCAAACAAGCAGCGGCTACGGTGGGGAGGGGTGCGTGTCAAACCGGTCGTCGTACTTCGACGCCAAAGGCGGTCAGGCTACGGCGCCTGCAACCGAGCAACGGCGGCGGCCCGCTCGCGGCGCACCACCCAGGTCACGACGGCGCCGATGAAGGCGAGGGGCAAGAGCGACAAGACGATGGTCGAGCCGATCATGGCGCTGCGAGCACTGTCGCGCGGGTCGACGCAGCTCGGACAAGCCTCGGCGGCCCGAGCCAAGAGCGTGACGGCGACGACGACCAACCAGGGGTGGGCACGCTGCAGCATTCTGATCACCCCAGATAGACCATCACGTAGATCATCGGCCAGATGAGGACGACAAAGGCCCAGAAAACGCTCGCGGCGCGCAATTGGGACAAGGTAGCGGTGCCCCGCATGAGGCGCTGAACCACCCAGCCCAAGGCCAACAGCCCGCCGACGGCGTGCAGACCGTGAGTACCCACAATCAAATAAAAGAACGACGCGTGCGTGGATTTCTGCATCGTCAGACCCTGGGCAAGGAGCGAGACCCACTCTCGTCCCTGCAGCCCGACAAAGAGGGCCCCGGCGAGCCAACCCGCCACGGCAAGGCGCAGCGCCGACGAAGAGCGTCCGCGCAGGGACCGCACCGCCAGCCAGATCAGCACGCCCGAGACCAGCAAGAAGCTCGAGTTCACCGCCGTCGATTCGATGGGCAACCGCGGCTGATCGGGCGGTGGCCAGATCGACATCGGCACCCGGCCCCGCGCAATATTATAAGCTGAAAGCAAGCCGGCAAAAAACATCAACTCCGTCGTAATAAAGACGACGACGCCGAACACAGCGGCGTCAAAGGGAGCGCGCTGCACCGGCGCCCGCGTCGGAGTTGGGGCCATGCCGTCGGGCATGTCAGTGCTCGCCAGCAGGCTTGGCGCCGTGCTCGCTGTGCCCGTGCTCGCCGTGTTCTTCGGGGTGCTTGGCTCTTTCGAGGCCCCGCGCGACCTCCGCCTGGGCGCCCACGTTGCGCCAGTTCGCGCCGTCGTGCTTCATCACGTCGGGAGCGACGCCGAAGTAGAAGATGGCCATCAGGCACAGCGCGATGGTGAGAAAATAGATAACGAACTTCTTCTCGATGTTCAGGTGCATGAACTTCGAGCACACCAGATAGGCCTTGACGACGGCAATCCCGAAGGCGGTCATGAGCGTCAGGATTTTGATGCCAATCATCGGGCCGATGATCGAGACGGTCAACAGCGCCAGGAGCACGCCCCAGATCTTCACATAATAGATGGGCGGATGGATGTGCTCGCCCTCGTGGGCATGAGCGCCGTCGACGGCTGCGGCTGGGGCGTGGGAAGTCATGGCGCGCTCACTTGGCGATGTAGAGGAGGGGGAAGAGGAAGATCCAAACGACGTCGACGAAGTGCCAGTAGATTCCAGCGTACTCGACCCGCTGCAGCTCGCGACCCTTGGCGGCGTCGACGGCGACGAACCCCATGGCGATGGATCCGGCGATCACGTGCAACGCATGCAGACCGGCGGCGCAGTAATAAAAGGACCAGAACCCCGAGCGGGTGAGTACGAAGCCCTCGTGGATCTCGTGGGTCCATTCGAAAGACTTGACGACCAGAAAGGTGGCTGCGCCGCCAATGGTAATCCACAGAAAACGCGCCGCGCGCTTGCCGTTGCCCATCTGCGCAGCCTGGTGGGCCAACACCGCCGACAACGACGACGACAGCAGCACCACCGTGTTGATCGCCCCGGCCACCGTGTTGGTGTGGGCGGCCTCGGCGGCCCATTCAGGATGGCCAATGCGGTGCATGATGTAGCTCATCAGCAGGCCGCCGAAGATCACGATCTCCGAGGCAAGCAGCCACCACATCGCGAGTCGTCCCACAGGGACGCCGGTCGCAGAGCGCAAGGTGGCGATGGGTTTGGCGAATGCCATGCAGTAGTCCTCGTCAGGCCAGCAAGTTCTGATGCTCAAGACGCGGGCATGACGCCCGGCCGAAAAGTGTCAAGTAGAAGAGCCGGGCGGCGGTTCGTTCTGGGGCCAAAAATCGCTCTCCCGCTCGGGATGGCTGTACTCATAGGGTCCCCGGAAGACCGTAGGCAGCTCCGCGAAATTCCCATGAGGCGGCGGCGACGGCGCCGACCAGTCGAGGGTGTTGCTGTGCCAGGGGTTGGGGCCCGGGTTTTCCTGTTTGGCCCGGAACGTCTTGATGACATTGAACAGGAAGATGGCCTGCGCTGAAATCATGATGAGCAGGCCGACGGTGGCGACGATGCGCAGGTCCTGCAGCGCGACGCGATGCAGCTCGGGGAAGTGGGAGTAGTTGTAGATGCGGCGGTGATCTCCCCACATGCCCGTAAAAAAGAGCGGAATGAAGATCATGTTGAACCCAAGAATCGTGATCCAAAAATGGATCTTTCCGAGAGTCTCATTCAGCATTTTCCCATACATCTTGGGAAACCAGAAGGTGAAGCCCATAAAGAAGCCGATGACCGCAATGGGGACAAAGGTGTAGTGAAAATGGGCGATGACGAAGTAGGTGTCGTGGAAATAGATGTCGGCCCCAGATGCACCCAGAAAGATGCCCGTCACGCCGCCCAGCAGGAACTCGGCGACGAACGAGAGGGCCCACAACATCGGAACCGTCAAACGAATGGAGCCGCCGTACAGGGTCGCGATGAAAAGAAAGCACATTTCGGCGATTGGGACTGAGATGATCAGCGTGGTCACCGTGAAGATGTTCGCCATGCGGGGATCGATGCCAGCGATGAACTGGTGGTGAGCCCAGACGAAGAAGCTGATGATGCCCGTCGCAAACACCGTATAAAGAAGCGTTTTGTAGGCGAAAATCTTCTTGCGCGAGAACACGGCGATGATGTCCCCCGACATGCCCATGGCCGGCAGCAGCACGACGTAGACCTCGGGGTGGCCGAAGAACCAGAACAAATGCTGCCAGAGCACCGGGTCGCCGCCGCGCTCGGGGTTGAAGAAGAAGGTGCCGAAATTCTGATCGAACAAGAGCATGACGGCGCCGGCGATCAGCGGTCCCACGGAGGCCATGAAGAGGATGCTGGCGATGACGATCATCCAAACGACCAGGGGCATGTCCCACAGGCGCATGCCCGGAGCTCGAGCGCTCATGGCCGTTGTGATGAAGTTGATGCCGCCGAGCAGGAAGGCCACGAACTCCAAGGCGACGGCGAGAACCCACAGGGTCGAGCCGGTGCCGGCCATGTTGTACTCGGCGTTGGCCGACAGCGGCGGATAGGCGGTCCATGCACCATTGAAGCCGCCGCCTTTGACGAAGAAAGAAGAGATGAGTATGATGGCCGACAGCAGAAAGATCTGGTAGCTGAGTCGATTGATGCGGGGAAACACCATGTCGTCGCAACCGATCATCAGCGGGATCAGCAGGTTGCCGAAAGCCGCGATCAGCACCGGCATCGCGAACCAGAAGATCATGATGGTGCCGTGGTTCGTGACGGCGGTGTTGTACTCCAACGATGACATATAGCCGTAGCCGGGAATCCATTTGTCCGGGAAAGCGAGCTGCATGCGGAAGGCGTAGGCGAGGAAGCCGCCAATGAGGGCCATCGCGACGCCGGTCCACATGTATTGTTGAGCGATCATCTTGTGATCGGTCGAAAACAAATACTTCTGGAAGAAGCTCTGCGGCGCGTGATGATCGTGATGATCGTGGCTGTGCCCGTCGGGAGCGTGTCCCGGCTCGTGCGCGTGCGGTGCGGTAGCGGTCGGTGCAGCGTTGGACATCGCGTCCTCGTGACTTCTAAATCAATAAAAACACAACAAGAAAGCGGTTCAGTGCGCGGCGGCCGGCGCGTTGGTGGCCAACCAGGCTGTGTGCTGCTCGGGCGTCTCGACGACGACGCGGGCGACCATCATGCCGTGGCCGATGCCGCAGATTTCCACGCACTGGATGTCGAAGGTGCCGGTTTGCTCGGCCTTGAACCAACCCGTCGTGATGCGACCGGGGATGAGGTCCTGCTTGAGCCGGAACGCGGGGATCGAGAAGCTGTGCAGCACGTCGCGCGAGCTCCCCTCGAAGTGGACGACGTCGCCGACCTTCACGTGCAGCTCGTCCGCCGTCTTCACGTCGTCGTCGGTGTCGAGCTTGCCGTCGGCGCCCGAGTGCACGAAGGTCCAAGACCAGCGCTGGGCGACGACACCGACTGTATCATTGGCTGGCGGAAGCTCGATCTTGACGTGTGTCCACACCTTGAGTGCAAATACGAGGATGATGACGTCAAAAATCAGCACCGCATAGTGCGGATAAGATACCCAACGCTTGTGCAGCGGATTGAGGCCATCAATGTACATGGCCTTCTTACCCGGCTTCGCGCGAAACTTGATGATGAAGCCGAAGAACAACGCCTGCGCCGCGAAGAACCAGCCCATGACGATGACCGCCACGAGGCCGATCAGAAAGTCGATGTCGCCAGCATAGGACGAGGCTTGGGGAAGAAACGTCGTGGGCACAGGTGCTCCGAAGGCAAAGTCAGCGCAGGACGTAGACAGCGACGGCGAGCACCCAGGCGATCACACCGGCAACGGAGTACCGGAAAGCGGTTCTGGCAAGCTCTTCAGGATCAGGAGTGGCTCCGCTCATATCGATTCTCCAACCATCTTGCGCTGTTGAATGCTGGGTCGGTTCTCTACATCAATGGGGAAGCTGAGACTCGGTCGCGATTGCTTTGATGGCCGCTTCGATGTCCGCCGGGGGCGCGCCTTTGTCGACGTGGACCTTGGCGCTGCTGCTGTTGGCCGGCGGCAGCTCGGCCACGAAGCGGGCGACGTCGTGCAGGGCCTTGTCATCGGGCAGGCTCATGGCGATGGCCCGCATCGCAGGTCCAGTGGCGTCTTTGGCGTTGGTGCCGCGCACGCCCGACTTGAACTTCTGGAGTTGGGCATAAAGATACCAGTCGTCACGCCCAGCGATGGGGGGTGCGTTCATCAGCTCATTGCCGCCGCCGTCGGCACCGTGGCACGCCGCGCAGGTGGCAAAGAGCCCTTTGCCGGCTGTGGTGTCGCCAGCAAGGGAAGGCGGCGACGGCGCCGGCGGCAGCTGGGCCACGTACTCGGCCATGTTTTTCACGTCAGCGTCGCGCAGCAGCGAAAGAGCCATGGGACGCATGCGCAGTCCAGCGATGTCGTCGAAGTGGGAGCCGCGGGCGCCGGCCCGGAACTTCAGCAGCTGGGCGTCGACGTACCAGGCGGGCAGGCCAGCGATGGCGGGGGCCAGCTGAACGACGTTGCCCTCGCCGTTGGCACCGTGACAGGGCGTGCACTGCGACCAATGAGCGGCCGCGCTGGGCAACGCCTCGGTGGGGGCGACGCAGGCAGAGAGCCCGACCACGACGACGACGGCGAAGAAGGAGAGGCACTTCGGGAGGGTCGTCATCGTCTCGCTCGTTGCGCTCTTGTCGCCTGCGACGCAACCCCACGAGGTCGTCGTGCGGCGCTTTGTCGCGGCCACAGTGTGCGTTGCTTCAGTCGCTGGCGCGCCTGAAATGTGGGTGTGCCAGCCGTTGGCGCGGCTGAGAGGAGCTCTGCTTGCAGCATTGGAGTCCATCGGCGTCCTCCTCAGTAGTTCTCGTGACGCAGCGACTCGTCGAGCCGCGGATCACCGATGCAAATGACCTTGTTGCGCGCCAGCAAGAACGCGAAGGCCGCCAGGAACAAGCCGCCGATGCCGACCAAGGCGGTGACGTCGACGAGGGCGATGCTGAAGTGGGGCCCATGGACGGCGACGGCCTCACCAATCTGGCGGGCTCCTTCGGCCGCGGTAGCAGGTTCCTCGCCGTGCGCGCCGACGTTGGGCATCACGGCCCAATAGAGGTCGAGCGCGTGGACGAAGAGCAAATAGATCGACGCGACCATGAGGACGGTGCGGTTGCGCTTGGCGTGGCGCGACAACAACACAAAGAAGGGAATGAAGAAATTCACCAGGGGCAAGATCAGCGAAATCCGGTTCCAGCCACCCTCCATTCTCATCATGTAATATTCAGTTTCCTCGGGAATATTCGCATACCAAATCAGCATGAACTGACAAAACGCGATATAGGCCCAAAAGATCGTATGTCCGAAGGAGAACTTGCCGATGTCGTGGTAGTGCTCGGCGGTGATCGCCTTCGCCATCATGCCGTGCTTCTGCAGCGACATGCAGACCAGCGCGAGAAAGGCGTAGAAACCAATCATCGAGCCGGCGAAGAAGTAGACGCCGTACATGGTGGAATACCAGTGCGGTTGCAAGGACATCAGCCAGTCGACGGCGGCAAAGGACTGCGACAAAGCGTAAAGGAAAATGCCGCCGGCGGACAGAACCCACAGTTTGCGGGTGATGGCGTTGCGAGCTTCTTTGTTGTCACCGAGCGTGTCCTGCTGGAGGGACCAGCGGTAAAGCAGCTGGGACAGCAGCGTCCAGATGCCGAAGAAGATCACGGCGCGGAAGTAGAACTTGGAGCCCGAGCCGTTGCCCATGTCGCCGCCGAGCCACCAACGCTTGGCCTCGAGGAACTTGTCGGTCTCGTGGCTCCACGGGTAGAGGTCGTGAAAGCCGAGCAAGGCGATGGGCAAAAAGAGCAGCGCAAAGAGGGGCACCGTCGCCATCACCGTCTCGGCCACGCGCCGGACCACCGCGGACCATCCTGCGCGGGTCGCGTGCTGGATGAGCACGAAGGCCAGGGCGCCCAAGACGATGGAAAGCACCAAGGCAAAGGCGAAGAGGTAAGAGAAGAAGGCCCGCTCCTTGTGCTCGCCAAACATCATGGCCACCGTGAAGCCGGTGCCCGCAACGCCAGCGACGCCGGCGAAGAGGGGCATCTTGGCCCACAGGCTCGTGGCCGGCACCGTGATGTCTGTGGGTCTCTCGATGTCGTGGCTCATGAGTTCCTCACTTCACGGTCTTGATGAAGGCGATCAAGCTGGCGATGTCGTCGTCAGAGAGGCCAACGACCGGCATGACCGGGGGAAAGCCATCGGTGATCTTCGCAGTGGGGGTCTGCATCGACTCCTTCAAGAAGGCGTCGTCGACGGCGAACTCGCCTTTGTCTGTCTTTTCGGTCTTGCCGAACAAAGCCTGGAAGCTCGGTCCCACGATGCGCGTGCCGTCGAGGCTGTGGCAAGCGTTGCAACCCTTGGCCTTGAAGAGAGCCTCGCCCTTTTTCTCCGGGGGATCGGAGCTGTTGACGACGACGTTGGTGCCGCCGATGGTGACGCTTGGATCCTTCGACTTCTGCAGCGCGCGCACATAGAGGATCACGTTCCAGCGATCCTCCTGAGAAATCTGTGCTGCATAGGAGCCCATGTTTCCGTCGTTCACACCATTGAGAATGGCTTGATAGATCTTGCCCGCCGGCATCTCTTTCAGACGGGCGTCGTGAAAGCTGGGTGGTTTCACGGTGAGGCGAGGAGCCACGGTGCCACCGCCGTCGCCGGCCATGCCGTGACAGGGGGAGCAGTAGATGCCGTAGCGCTGTTGTCCGCGCCGCACGGCCGCATCACCACCGACGAAACCCGGGGGCAAGGAGGTGGCGGGGACGACGACGACGCTGCCGTCTTCGTTCTTGTGCTCCACCACCCCCAAAGCGGCGTGGTCGTCGTCTTTGAGCCAACCCTGAGCGACCGTGCCCGCGGGCGGGGTGCGCATGTAGCGGCCGTCGGAAAAGAGCGTGGAGCGCCGGTAGGCCTTGCCCTTCTCTTGGGTGTCCATGTTCCAATTGAGGTGCACCGGCGGGTCTTCGGACTGCCAACCGCGGCAGCCCCCGGCGACGAGCACGCCACAAAGACCCAGCGCAAGGAGCGCGCTGACGGTTGACTGTTGACTGTTGACTGACTTCTTCATGTCTCAGTCCTCGAGCTCTTCAATGTGGGATGCACCGGTGTCCTTCAGCATCGCCTTGGTCTTGACGAGGTCGAAACGCGAGTCCGCCGCCTCGATGAGGATGAAGAACTTGTCGTCGGTGACGCGATCGAAGGCCTTCGACTTGAAGGCGGGGTGGTAATACTGGGGCAATCGGTTGAGGACCCAATTGCCAAAGAAGACCGTCAGACACGACGACAACACCGTCATCTCGTACCACACAGGCACAAAGGCTGGCAGTGAGTTGAGCGGCTTGCCCTGCACGATGATGGGATAGTCATATCCCATCGACCACATCTCGAACCACAGCCCAAAGAGACTGCCGCCGATGCCGATGAGCAACACGTACCAGGGCAAGGTCGACGCCCGCAGGCCCATGGCCTTGTCAAGGCCGTGCACCGCGAAGGGAGTGCAGGCATCCCAGCGGGAGTAGCCGGCGTCTCTCACCCGCTCGCAGGCGTTGTAGAGAATCTTGGTGTTCTCGTATTGGGCGAGGACACCCCAGGTCTTGGGAGCGTTGGTGCTGGCCATGTTCAGTGACCTCCCTTGGCGTGGGCGCCGTCGCCCGCTGCGTCATGACCGGGCCAGTGGGGATCTGCCTGCGGCATCACCGACTTGATCTCGGCGATCGCGATGACCGGGAAGAAGCGAATGAAGAGCAAGAAGCAGGTGAAGAAAAGGCCGAAGGTGCCGATGAGGAAGAACCACTCGGTCTGGGGCACGAAGTAGTCCCACGACGACACCAGGGCATCACGGTGCAGCGAGGAGACGACGATGACGAAGCGCTCGAACCACATGCCGAGGTTGACGAAGGCAGCGATGACCCAGGTGAAGCCCATGTTGGTGCGCAGCTTCTTGAACCAGAAGAACTGGGGCGCGAGAACATTGCAGCTGATCATCGTCCAATAAGCCCAGGAATAGGGACCAAATGCACGATTAATGAAGGTGAATCCTTCGTATTCATTGCCTGAATAGAAGGCGACGAAGAACTCCATGCCGTAGGCGTAGCCGACGAGGCTGCCGGTCAGCAGGATGATCTTGTTCATGTTTTCGATGTGACGGACGGTGACGAGGTCCTTCAGGCCCAGCCAGGTGCGGGCGGGGATGATGAGGTTCTGCACCATGGCGAAGCCGCCAAAGACGGCGCCAGCGACGAAGTAGGGCGGGAAGATGGTGGTGTGCCAGCCCGAGAGCTGCGAGACGGCGAAGTCGAAGGAGACGATGGTGTGCACCGAGAGCACCAGCGGCATCGAGAAAGCGGCCAGCATCTGGTAGGCGCGCTCATAGGTGACCCAGTGACGGGTGGAACCACGCCAACCGAGGGACAACGCCCCGTAGAAAAAGCGGCGGATCTTGTTGGTCGCGCGGTCCCGCAGGCTGGCGAAATCGGGGACGAGGCCGGTGTACCAAAAGAGGGCCGACACGGTGAAGTACGTCGACACGGCGAAGACGTCCCACTCCAGGGGCGAGCGGAAGTTCACCCAGATACCCATCTGGCTGGGGTGGGGGAAGAGCCAGTAATCGAGCCAGATTCGGCCGGTGTGTAAGGTGACACAAGAACCGGCGCAGATGACGGCAAAGATGGTCATTGCTTCGGCGTAACGGTTCACGGCTGTGCGCCACTTCTGCCGGAAGAGATAGAGAATGGCGCTGATGAGCGTGCCGGCGTGACCGATACCGACCCAGAAGACGAAGTTGACGATGTCCCAGGCCCAAGCCACGGGATTGTTGTTGCCCCAGATGCCGGGACCTTCCCAGAACAAGAAGGCGACGTAGCCGCCGAACATGGCCAGCATCGACGACGCCAGCAGCAGGCCGAACACGAAGGGGGCGGGGGTCTTGAGCAGGGGCCGCTCGTTGACTGCCAGCACGACCTCGGTGATGTCGTGGAAGCTCAGGTTGCCGCGCACCAGCAGCTCGCGTCCCTCGACGGGGTCGGGGAGCACGATGTCGCCGCGGAGGTTCGGGTCGTTGGGCAGCTCAGGGACCAGCGCGTTGGATGCCATGGGCTCAGCCCTCCTTCGACGAGAGCGCGGGGTTGTCGTTCTTCAGGCGCGCCAGATAGGTCGTGCGCGGGCGGATGTTCAGCTCTTCGAGCAGCTCGTAGTTGCGATCGCTCTTCTTCAAGGCGTGCACACGAGAGCTGTCGTCGTTGATGTTGCCGAAGGTGATGGCGTTGGTCGGGCACGTCTGCGCGCAGGCTGGCGTCACGGCGCCATCGGGGAGGCTCTTGCGGTCGCCGCCCGTGGCCTTGAACGCAATCTTCGCGGCTTCGACCCGCTGCGTGCAGTAGGTGCATTTCTCCATCACGCCGCGGTAGCGCACCGTGACGTTGGGATTGCGCTGCAGCTTGTAGATGTCCGCGCGCTTGACCTGCTCGGGATCACGATACACATTTCCGGTGACCGTGAAGTCGAGATAATTAAAGCGGCGCACCTTGAAGGGGCAGTTGTTGGCGCAGTACCGCGTGCCGATGCAGCGGTTGTAGGCCATCGAATTGATGCCTTCTTCGTCGTGGACCGTCGCAGCCACCGGGCAGACCGGCTCGCAGGGCGCATTTTCGCAGTGCATACAATTCATCGGTTGATGCATCGATTCTGGATTTTCCACATCACCGTGGAAGTAGCGATCGATCCGCATCCAGTGCATCTCGCGGCCCAGCAGCACCTGCTTGCGCCCGACCGAGGGGATGTTGTTCTCTGCTTGGCAGGCCACCGCGCAGGCGTTGCAGCCGATGCAAGCGGTGAGGTCGATGACCATGCCCCACTGCTGGCCGTCGTAGTTGACGTCGCGGTGCGGTTGGTAGGGCCGCTTGGGCCGGTTGTCCGGCGTGCCGTGGGCGACGAGGTTTTCGGGGATGTCGCCTTCGTGGGCGAAGGCGCCGCCCTTTTCCTTGTAGAGGGTGAGCTTGCCCATCCGCACCACGGGCGATTGCTCTTTGTGGCCGTTGAAGGCCGTGCCCAAGACCCGCTCGCTGGCGTCTTTGGTGTAGGTCGTAGCCTCGGCGAAGCTGACGTCGTTGAAGGGGTTGCCGGGCCGGGAGAAGTGGTCCTGCGTCGACGCCAGCTCGGTCTTTCTGCCGGCGAGCGTGAGCTTGGCAAACACCAGCTTGGCCCCGTCTTTGGGAACCAGGGCATAGCCGTCGACGCCGACGTTGGTGGCCACCGTTCCCGCGCTGCGCCCGTAGCCCAGGTGCAAGAAGGCTGTGTTCTTTTCGAGACCGGGCAGCACGAAGGTCGGCGCATCGATCTTGCGGCCGTCGACGTCGATGGAGATGACGTCGGAGTCGTACTTGTTGCGATCGACCCGGCTACGGATGCCGAGGTCCTTGGCCAACGCCGGCGAGATGACGAGGGCGTTGTCCCAGCAGAGCTTGGTCATCGAGTCGGGGAGCTCTTGGTTCCACGGCAGGTTGCCCAGGCGGCCGTCGAGGATGGGCCCGAAGGTCAGCGCGAGCTCGATGCTGCCTTTGTTCGTCGGCAGAGCGGCGACAGCGGCGGCGATGGCGGCGGTTTGGGGAGCGGTGCCGGGAGCGACGGGCGAGCGCCCCGAGCTGGCAGGCGCGGTGATGACGCCGTCGTGCAGGGCCCGTCGCCACGCTTTGCCCGTGAGTCCGGCCGCGGCCCAGGTCTCTTCGACCAGCTCTTTGTCGTCACCCTTGCCGGCCACGATGGCCCCCAGCAGGGCAACCACCGAGCGGGCACCAAAGATGGGCACGATCAGCGGTTGCACGACGGCGGCGGTGCCGTCGAAGGCGCAGGCGTCGTCCCAGCTCTCGAGCCAGTGGGCCAGCGGCAGGTGCCAGTGGCTCTTGGCAGCGGTTTCGTCGGCGATGTGACCGGCGTGGATCAGCGTTTTCACTTTTCCAAGCAGCGCGCCCATCTCGAGGGCGCCGGGCGCAGTGGCGGCGACGTTGACGTCGACGACCACCAGGGTCTCGATCTCGCCGGCCGCGAGCGCCGTCGCGAGGTCCTGCACCGATTGGGAAAGGGCGGTCTGGGGAACCGACGACGTGGTCACCGTCTGCAGTTGGCTTTCACCGGCACCCAGGGCGGCGTTGAGTGCGGCGGCAAAGGCGTGCACGGCCGCGGGCTGGCGTTCGCCGACGACGACGACGCCCTTGCCGCGGTTGGCGGCGAGATCTTTGGCGATGGCGGTGGCCAGAGCCTCGCTGCCCGCCGGTGCTGTGCCGGTGGGCAGGTCGCCCGTGGCAATGCCGAGCTTGCCGAGCTCGGCGGTGACGGCGGCGAGGAAGGCGGGGATGAGGCTCGGGGCCAGGCGCAAGCGGTGGTCGGCGTTGGCGCCGGTCAACGAGAACACGCCTTCGACGACGTAGAGCCGGTTCATGGCGCCGGTGTTGTTCTTGTCGACGACCTCGCGGCCGGTGCCAAAAGCGCGGGCCATCTTGAGGCTGTCGGCGCCTTCGACCAGGAAATTGCTGTCGAGAGCGACCACCACCGAGGCCTTGGTCAGATCGTGGTGAACGCGCGCCCCAGGTCCGTAGACGACGGCGGCGCCCTGCTCCGATCGATCTGCCGAGACCGAGTCCCAGCGGTAGACCTTGGCGTTGGTCCACTTGGCCGTGGCCTGCGCGAGCAAGCGCGAGACCGTGGGCCGGTCGGTGCCGTCGACGAGGAAGGCCAGGCCTTTGCCGCCGTTGCCCGCGACGCCGTCGAAGTGGGCCTTTTGGAAGGTGTCCCAATCCGCCCAGGTCGCGGCCTCGCCGTGGTGGCCCACGTGGCCGGCGACGAGGTTCTTTCGGGGGGCACGCGAACGATCGGGATCGAAGAGGCGCAGAATTTCGGACTGGGCCCAAATGTCGGCGGCGCCGCCGCTGCTTTTGTGCAGGGGATTGCCCTCGATCTTGACCGGCCGGCCCTCGTAGGCGGTGACGACGACGCCGACAGCGCCGGTGGCCCGCGGATGCGCGCTGGCGTAGCGCAGGGCGATGCCCGGAATCACTTCCTCGGGCTGGTGGGTGTAGGGGAGAATTTCTTCTTCGGGCCGACGCACGCAGGCTGTCGAGAGCCCGGCCAGAGCCAAGGAGGCCCCCGCGATCTTGAGCACTTCACGGCGTTGGAGCTCGGGCAGCTCGGCGGTGCCGGAGGGAAACTCCAGCTCATCGCCGTCTACGTCGCCCTGGGCTTTGTGCTCGAGGGAGCGCCAGTACTTCGGACCGTCGTGCTTCGAAGCCTCGGCCTGGTAGGCGGCGCGGAAGGGGGCAAAGCGATCGTGCTTGGACATGGGTGCCTCAGGCTCGAAACAGTCTCAAAGGGTCGAAGAAGGCGACGACGACGTCAGCGGTGGCAACCGGTGCAACCGGCGGTGGAGCGCACGATGACCTGTCCATCGGGGAGTGTGGTCCTGGCGTGCTTGTTTCCCGGCGGCTCGAGATCGAGGGCGATCTCTGCTGCCTTTTGCAGCCAGGCAGCATCGGGCTCCCAGGTCATGTTGGTGAGCTCGGCGATGGGCCGGAGGTTGGGCCCGGGATTGTTGTGACAGTCGAGGCACCAGCTCATCGAGAGGGGCTCGACCTGGTGCACGACCACCATCTCGTCGACGCGGCCGTGGCAGGTCTTGCAGCCGATGGCGACGCCCTTGTGCACGATCGCTGTGTGGGCCGAGTGCGTGAAGTAGGCGTAGTCCGAAACTTTGTGGACACGCTTCCAGGGGATGGGGCCGCCGTCTTTGGCCAGGGTGCCGTCGCCCCAGCTGTCGCGCAGCAGCTGCAGGCGCGGGGAGCCAACCTTGACCTGCTTGTGGCAGTTCATGCAGGTCTGCGTCGGCGGCACGCCCGCATTGGGGCTGCGCTCGACGTTGTTGTGGCAGTAGCGGCAGTCCAAACCGAGCTCACCCGCGTGCAGCTTGTGGCTGTAGGGGATGGGCTGTTGGGGGGCATAGCCGACGTCGGTGTGCAGGGGCGACATCCAGTACCAGACCGCGAAGACGGTGAACCCGCCGAGCAGCGCGATGAGGGGCGCGCCCATGCGCGGGATGTCGTTGGTCCACTTCGGGAAAATCAAAGCCATTGCTGACCTCAACAGGGTCTCTTGACGGCGCCGCAGCGTTGATTGCTTCCGGCGCTGGCGCGCCGGAAGTAACCTGAAGCCCCGCTGCGCCACAACCCATAATGCGGGCGAGACAGGACAAGCCAGAAGCGTTCCCGCGTTTGTCGACGACGATTCCGCATCGGGCTGGGTTTTTTTTTGTTGCGACAAATTGCCACGCGGTGGTCCGGTGCGGCGCCGAAGACGTCGTCTGCGTCGGGCTGCCGCGGCTTGCACGATTGCGCGGCGGCCTTCACGCTCGCCCGAGGGCCGCTCGGTCGCACCTTCGCTGTTCCGTGGCCGGTGCCGTCGTCGGCAGCGTGCTTCGGCGGCGGCCCTGCGTCTGGTCCAGTGGGCCTTTGCGCACACCCCCGAGCGGTTTCGCCCAGCTCCGTGAGCAACTCGGCTCTGAAACGAGTCTCGCACCTCGTCGGCCAGACCAAGAGGCGCGGTGTCAAGGGAGAGGGCCGTCCTCGACGCAAGGGCGCAGCGCCGGGCACACGGCGGGGTGGTGAGATGCGCTCTGGCCGCCACGAGGAAGCTGGTCCGCGGCGTGCTTTGTCGACGGCGAGGTCGAAATGACGTTTGTCGATGATGAGTCCCAGGCGCGGGTTGGGGTGGGGGCGCGCAGGACCCTTTTGTTGTCCTTGCTTGTTGCATCGGTCGGCTGCCCGGCACCGGCGTCGACGACGGCGACCACGCTTTCGCCGCCAGATCCGGGCCCGGTGCGCGACAGCGGTGGGTCCGCCGCCGGTGGGCTCGGCCCTCCCCAGCTCGAAGAGGTCGCCATCTTGACGGATGCGCCTTTGGTGCCCCCGCCGATCACCCGGCGGGTTCCGGCGAAGGTCAAGGTCGAGATCGAAGTCATCGAAGCCGAGCTGCCGATCTCTGACGGCGTCAGCTACAGCTTTTGGACCTTCGGCGGGAAGGTGCCGGGCAAGTTCATTCGGGTTCGCCAAGGCGACACTGTCGAGCTCAAGCTCTTGAACCATCCCTCGTCGAAAATGCCCCACAACATCGATCTGCACGCGGTCACAGGCCCCGGGGGCGGTGCGGCGTCGACGTTCACGGCCCCCGGTCACGGCTCTCAGTTCACCTTCCAGGCGCTCAACCAGGGCCTCTATGTCTACCACTGCGCCACGGCACCCGTTGGCATGCACGTGGCCAACGGGATGTACGGGCTTATTTTGGTGGAGCCCCCCGAAGGACTACCAAAAGTCGACAGGGAATTTTATGTGATGCAGGGTGATTTCTACACGGTTGGAAAGTACCGCGAGAAGGGACACCAGCCCTTCGACATGCAGAAGGCCATCGAAGAAAACGCCACCTATGTCCTCTTCAACGGGGCCGAGGGGTCGTTGCTCGACAACAACGCGCTCAAAGCGGCGGTGGGGGAGCGCGTGCGCCTCTTCGTCGGCAACGGCGGCCCGAACCTGGTTTCGTCCTTTCACGTCATCGGCGAAGTCTTTGACCATGTGTGGACCGAGGGCGGCACCCATGTCCAAGAGAACGTGCAGACCACGCTCGTCCCTGCGGGGGGTAGTGCGATTGTTGATTTCAAGCTCGAAGTTCCTGGGACCTATATCCTTGTAGATCATTCCATTTTTCGCGCCTTCAACAAGGGTGCAGTCGGCATGATCAAAGTCAGCGGCGCGGAGCGCAAGGACGTCTATTCGGGCAAAGAGGTCGACAGCGTCTATCTCGCCGACAAAGCGGCCTCTGACGCCGGGGCCATCCAAAGGGCGAGCAGCGCGCTCGGCGCCGGGACCCTGACGCGCGAGCAACAGGTCGAGGCTGGCAGAGCCCTCTTCGCCGGAACCTGCAGCGCTTGTCATGGCGGCGAGGGCAAAGGGCTGCCCGGCGTCTTCCCACCGCTGGCTGGCAGCGACTTCCTCAATGCCGATCCCAGCCGCGCCATCGGCGTGCTCTTGAACGGGCTGAGCGGCAAGGTCAGCGTCAACGGCGGCGCCTACGACTCCGTCATGCCGCCCATGAGCCAACTCAACGACGACGAAATCGCCAACCTCCTCACCTTCGTCGTCAACAGCTGGGGAAACAGCGGGGGCCAAATCTCGAGCGCCCAGGTGAAGGAGAGACGCAGCGGCACACCCCGGCCCGCCGGCGCCGCCCGCTGAGCTGGCTGCATGCTTGCCTTCCTCCTCATCATCGCACTCGCTGCGTCGCCCGAGATGGTGACCATCGGTCCGGGCCCCGCTGTGGCCAAGAACGGTGGGCCCGTGGACGTCGACGTCGGCCGCTTCCTCCTCGATGTCGACCTGGTCTCGCGCACGGACTTCGCCGCCTTCGTGGGGGATCATCCGCTGTGGCGGCGGGATCGCGCCCGAGCTTTGTTTGTCGATGAGCGCTACCTCGCAGACTGGGCGTCGGCGCGCGCACCCGGTGAGGACGTCGACCCAGCCGCGCCCGTGACCCTGGTGTCCTGGTTCGCCGCCCGCGCCTACTGCAGCGCCCAGGGCAAGCGATTGCCGACCAGCGCGGAGTGGGAGCTGGCGGCGGCGGCGTCGACGACGAAGAAGGATGCTCGCGCCGACCCGAGCTTCGTCGCTGCCATCCTCGACTGGTACGGGCGACCGCCAGCACCGCTGCGCGCCAACCACCGCACCCAAGCGAACCTCTGGGGCGTGCGTGACCTGCACGGCGTCGTGTGGGAGTGGGTCGAGGACTTCAACTTCGCGCTGGTGAAGGATGGGCGCAGCGGCGACGGCGGCGCGCTCTTCTGCGGAGCCGGGGCCTCGGCTGCCGATCCCGCCGACTACGCGGGCTTCATGCGTCTCGCTTTCCGATCGTCCCTCGAAGCGCGCTTCGCGTTGCCGGTGCTCGGCTTTCGCTGCGCGAAGGATGTGCTGCCATGATCGCCCTGTCCGTCGCCGCTCTGCTCGCGCTGGCACCGACCCTGCCCGACGACAGCCTGTATCTGGTCGAAGATCGCTATGAGGACCAGACCGGCCGCGCCCTTCAACTCGTGTCGTTCCGTGGAGAGCCCGTCTTGTTGGCGATGTTCTACGCGCGTTGCCCTCAGGCTTGTCCGCTGTTGATCAGCGAGGTGAAGCGGGTGTTGGCCGCCCTCCCCCCGGCCGAGCGCGACATCGTCAAAGTCGTGCTCGTCACCCTCGATCCCGTGCGCGACACACCGGCTTTTCTCCGCCAGACGATGACGAGCCGCTCCCTGGCCCCGGGGCGGTGGACCCTGCTGCGATCGAATCCTGAAGCCACCCGCACCTTGGCCGCCCTGCTCGGCGTTCGCTATCGCGCGGGCGCGGGTGGGGCCATCGATCACAGCTCGCAGATCGCACTGCTCGATCGGGTCGGGCGCACCGTGGCCGTGCGCGGGGACCTGAGCGCACCCCTCGAGAGCTTCGTCGCCGCCGTCGTCGACGCTGCTCGTCGGCCCGCGTCCCCCACCGGCCCTTGAGCCCGCCCGCCCGCGGGCGCGGACCCACAGGGATGCCGCCGCGCCGTGCCAACGGCGCAAAGCAGAAAGCGCCTTGTGATCGCTTGCGCTTCACCCCAACGCGGCGCGCGGCACGATCAACACCGGCACCAGCGACTGGGCCGCGGTGCGCTCGGCCACCGATCCGAGCAGCGCGTGTGCGAGGCCGCGACGGCTGTGGCTCGCCAGCACCACGACGTCGGCGCCGACGTCGGCAGCGGCGGCGACGATGAGGTCGGCGGGGCGGCCGTCGGCCTCTAAGACGCGAGACTCGACCTTCACTCCGCTCTTTTGCACCCGCTCGGTGAGACTGGCGATGATGCGCCGCCAGCCCTCGCTCTGCAGCACGGCTGCTTGCAGCAAGGACTTGTAGGCGGGGCTGGCAGCACCGCTCGGCGGCACCGCCGGCGTCGTCAACGGCGGCACCACCGAGAAGACGGTGATGCGTGCGCCCAAGGCCAGCGCCAGCGCCGCGGCCGTCTGCACGAGCCCATGGGCCAAGGCGCAGCCGCTCTCATCATGGACGTCAACGCAGACCAAGAGGTGGCGGGGGACGGTCGTGGCGAATCCAGGGGAAGCGCTGGTCGTCGTCGTCGAAGCTGCGGTCATGGGGCCTCCGAGATGGTTCCTGGGGTGTAGCGAGTCTCATGCCAGGCATGAGCTCGGCTGCTGCCGCCCCCCACGAGGAAGCCGAGCCAAAGCGCTCGGCGGCAGACTCGGTCGAAGGCGGCTGTCAGCGCCGGCGCTCGCGCTCTCTTTTGAACTGGTCGAAGTCGACGCCGTCGCCGCGCACCGCTTTGGCGAGCTCGAGTCGGGCGGCCTCGACCGACGCCGGCCGTGTTGCGGGGTCTGGACGCAGGAGCTGGGCGAGGAAGCGACGCAGCCCCTTGCCCAGGCTGCCAACGATGACGTCGACGTCGACGGCGCGGCCAGCGATGGGTTCTTGGTTGCTGACGAAAGCGATCGCGGTCATGGCCAAGGAAAAGAGATCGGACGCCGGGGAATAGTTTCCATGGAGCTGTTCTGGCGCCATGAATTCAATTGTTCCAATTCCAACTGGTTCACTGCCATCGTGGTGAAGCAATCCGACGCCGCCCAGATCGATAAGGTAAAATTTGGCATCACGTAGAGCGGCGCAACGGGATACGATCACATGATCGGGCTTCACATCCCGATGAACCAAGGGCGGGGCGGCGTTGTGGAGGGCCGCCAGCGCGTCGAGCAGATCGCACACCAGAGGCAAGGCCGCCGCGGTCCGCTGCATCACTGGAAAATGCGCGGACGCCGCCGTCAATGTCGTCCCATCGATGCGTTTCGTTACGACAATTTGATCGCCTGTATTTTGGTCAACCATCGTCGTTACATACTCAGGTAAAAGCGGATGACGTACCCGCTTCAAAGCCTCCGATTCCCGTTCGGCGAGGCCCAGCGCATTCCAGTCGCGCGCGCCCTGGAGGTCGAGGACCCGCGCCGCACACGAGGCCCCCGTGCTGCGATCCACGACTGCGAAAGTGCTGCCCTGGGCGCTCTTGCTTAAGACGCTGACGACGTCGAAGCGCCCTCCCCAAGGGCTGCTGCCGAGCAGGGTGCGGGTGTTGCAGTTTCGGATTCCCGCCGTGGCCATCAACAGCTCGTAGGCCGCTGCTTTTTGGGCGCGCTCTTCTTCTTCTTGGCGAAAGCGGGCGGCGAAGGCCTGCTTGCGCGCCTCCGTCTCCGCCGACGACGACGTTGGCTTGACTCTGGGGCCGGGCGCGCGCTGCTCGGCGGCGATCGACGAGGCTCGAGCGAAGGCGGCGTCCATGTCTCGCTGCGCTTTGGCTTGGGCCTCGGCCTTCTCTTGGGCTTTGGCGGCGGCGGCGGCCTCGGCGGCCCGTGCTGCCAACCGTGCCTTCTCGGCGTCCGCGCGCTGGGCCTGGGCGGCGGTGGCGCGGTCCCACCGCGCGTCGAGATCTTGGGCCTGCTGCTGTCGGAGCATCGCCGCCTGTTCCGCGCGTTGGCGCTCGGCAGACGTCGACGCCCGCTCCCAGGCGGCTTCGATGCTGCGCTGGGCCTGGGCAGCCACCTCCTGCTTTTGGGCTGCTGCTTCGGTCTGGGCCTGCTCGAGAGCGGCTTGGGCGCGCTGACGCTCGGCCAGGGCCGAGGCGCGCGTCCAGGTCGCCTCGATCTCCGCCTGCACCGCGGTCTGGGGCGCCTCCGCTTCATCTGACGGCGCAGCTTCTGGATTGGGTTCAATGCGCTTCGGCGTCATCTTGCACCGTGTTGACGGTCGCACATCATCGCGAAGCAAGGCGCGTCGTGCACGGCCACGAATTCACCGACAGCGCTTCGCGTGTCGGTGAATTGTCTACAGGTTCATCGCCTGGCGGCGATGAATTCACCGGCAGCGCTTCGCGTGTCGGTGAATTGTCTACAAGCTCATCGCCTGGCGGCGATGAATTTGAAGTGCCGATGTTTGAGCCGTTGGCACGGCTCAAAGTGCTTCCTGCTTTGCGCCGTTGGCACGGCGCAAAGTGCCGATGTTTGAGCCGTTGGCACGGCTCAAATGGGCCGTGCCTGAACGGTGGCGGGCCTCGGGCGCACCCAAAGGCATGACAACCCGGCTGGCGTGCGTCGTCGTTGCCCTCGGATCTTGCGTCGGCGTCGACGTCGACATCGCCATCGAGGACCCCGATCGCTACCAGGCGGTCATCGATTGCGACGAGCCCATCGTCTTTGGCCACCGCGGCACCACCTTGCAGGCGCCCGAGAACACCTTGCCGGCCTTCCTGTGGGCCATGGACCACGGCGCCGACGGCATCGAGCTCGACGTCAAGCGCACGCGCGACGGGGTGTTGGTCGCCCTGCACGACCGCACCACCGGCCGCACCACCGACGACGCCGATGACCGTCCCGTTGCCGAGCTGACCCTCGCTGAGCTGCGCGAGCTCGACGCCGGCATCGGCTTCGGCGACGACTTCGCCGGCACCCGCATCCCCACCCTTGATGAGGTCTTCGACGCCGTCCCCACTCCTGCTCTCATCGACATCGATCAGGTGAACGCCGACGTGGTCGACGACGTCGCCGCCTTCCTGACACGCCGGGGCGAGGGGGCCCGGGTCGTGGTCTCTTCCTTCGACGAACAAGCGCTGGGCGTGATGGCCCAGCGCTTGCCGGAGGTCCCGCGGGTGCTCTTTTTGGGCAGCATCGACGACGTCGCCACCACCGCGTCGTCGACGAGCAGGTGCCCATCGCGATGCCGACCTCGGTGCGCCTACCCAAAGATCTGCAGACCAACATCAGCGCGATCCGGGGGCTGCAGCGGCGAGGGCTCAGCCCTGCGGTGTCGGGACGCTTCGTGCAGTGGATCGGCGGCTACGTCTACGCCAACAGCGCCCGCGCGACGGCAAAGCGCAAGATCCAGCGGCGGCCCGAGCGCTGTTTGGTGCAAGAGGAAGCGCTCACCCGCCGCCGTCTGACCAAACCGGCTGACGTCGTCACCCGCTGAGTGCTGAGATCCGGCGAACGCCTGATTTCGCTTTTGGTGCGCTGTGGTGTTTAAAGGGCCATGGGCCCGCGCAGCACCCTGATCCTCGCGCTGTTGACACTGTCGGGGTGTCAGTGCGGCACCGTGCCCTTCGAGCGCTGCGAAGAAGACGAGGCCCTGCCCACCGTCGACGCCGTCGTTTGGCACCGGCATGTGCGGCCTATCATCGAAGCCCGTTGCACGCGTTGCCACCAAGAGGGCGGGCTCGCTCCTTTTGCTCTCACCGCCTTCAGCGACGTGAAGGAGCACCTGGCGGGCATCCAGCACACCGTCGTTGCCCGTCTCATGCCACCCTTCATGCCGGCCCGCTGTTGCGGCAAGGGCTACCGCGACGATCCCTCCCTGACCCCCGCGCAGATCGCGACCATCGCGCGCTGGGTCGACGACGGCGCCCCCGAAGGCGACCCCGCCGACGTCGGACCCGCGTTGCCTCTGGTTGGCGAGCTCCCCCGCGTCGATGAGACCCTGATCATGTCCGAGCCTTATCTGCCCGACGTCGATAGCCACGACGACACCCGCTGCTTCCTGCTCGACTGGCCCTTCAGCCAGCAGAAATTCGTCGTCGGCTTCGGCGTCACCCCCGGCGTGCGCGAACAGGTGCACCACGCTCTGGTCGTGTTGGCCCCTGGCTACGCCCGCGATGGCTTTCGGGATCTCGACGACGACGACGACAAGGCCGGCTGGTCCTGTCCCGGTGGCCTTGTGCTTGGCATCGATGATTACGTCGGCGGTTGGTCACCAGGATGGGAGGGAGCCGCGACGCCCCCTGGCACCGGCCATCAGGTCGACGGCGACGACGTCGTCATCTTGACGGTGCACTACACCCGGCCCCACGACGGCAGTGCGGCTCTGCCTGATCAGACCAGCGTGGACTTCATGTTGGCCGACGATGTCGGAAGCACCCTGACGGCGGTCCCGGTCATCAACAGCGCCTGGGTCTTCGGCGGCTTGCCCATCCCCAAGGACAATCCCTCGGTCCTCTTCGACGCCGAGCTCGATCCCACGGACTCCAACTGGGGCCAGCCTGTCGAGGTCGTCGGTGTGAACCTGCACATGCACGAGCGCGGCAGCAGCGGGGTGCTGGGCATCAAGCGCCAAGACGGCAGCCAAGAGTGCCTGGTGCAGATCGACGCCTACGACCACGCCTGGCAAGGCGACTATGTGCTGCAAGAGCCAGTCACCCTGCAGCACGGCGACCACGCCTACGTCGAATGCGAATTCGACAACAGCTTGGCCCATCAGCGCATCGTCGACGGCGCCCCCGAAGAGCCGCGGGATCTCAACTGGGGTGAGGAGCAAGAGATGTGCGTCGGCTACCTGACCGTGAAGCGGCCTCGCTGACCCTCTCTGCAGCTGGACCCAGCCGTGCCGCGAGCTCGTGATCCCCGATCTCGCTGAACTTCGACCGCGGAGCGGTCTCGCTCAGCTCCCTCGGGGATGCGCTTCTGGGTCGGATGCAGACCTCCCCCCCGACCAACTCCGCGTTCCGCGGGCACGCTTCACGCGCATCATCCCGCGCCTTCCCTTCTCGGAACGCGGTCGAACATCAAGCGGACAGGGGATGATCCCCGATCTCGCTGAACTTCGACCGCGGAGCGGTCTCGTTCAGCTCCGTCGAGGATGCTCTTCTGGGAGGTCTGATCCCCGATCTCGCTGAACTTCGACCGCGGAACGGTCTCGTTCAGCTCCGTCGGGGATGCTCTTC
>JAHFED010000044.1 GCA_023248635.1 Myxococcales bacterium | reverse complement strand
GCAGCTCGGTGGCAGCGCGGCGGCGTCGACCTTCTTCTCGGTACCGCAGAAGCCCTGCCACTGTCCCGCCTTGGCGGCGTTGTTCGCGCACGCAGCGTGGACGTCGACAGGGGGCGTTGCCGCCGGCGGAGCGCAGGGTGGGAGCGCGGGGGCCGCTGGCGGGTGGGCATCTGCCGCGCGCTGGACATCGCGGTTGTACGTCGCTGGAGGAGGAGACGAAGTAACGCTGGCGCTACCGCACATAGAACACCTCGTTTGTGTGACCCGTGTACAGCCCTTGTCGGCCTGATCTGGCAGGCCGCCTCTCGTTCATCTCGATGATGAGACCGCACCCCACGCTGCTCCAGAGCATCGGCCGCCGCGCCGATGGGTGGGCGACGACGACGCCTCAACGCCGTACCAGGATGGGATCCGGACGTGTTGCCATTGGGTCGAGCGCAACCCATCGAGCCATCGAGCTCGCCGCAGGTCCTGAACGACGTGGTGTTCGTGTCAGGCCCTGGGCGACCTTCGCTTCTCCCTGTTCGCGCCTTCGGCAAGGGGAGGACGCGCGCAGCTCCGGAGCTCCGTCAGCGGGGGGAGCTCTGGGGATGAGGGACGCCGGCATGCTGCGGCGCGCAGCGTGGTGCTGCTGGCTCGGCACAAAAAACGAGAAGAGGTCGACATGATCCGCCGCGCGTCTGTGTCCTGCGCAATCGCCGCCTGGGGGCTCACCGCCGGCTGTGGCAGCGGTGGCGTTACAGCTTGGAGCACAAACACCACCGTGAAACGGGCACCCATCGTCGGCGGCGTCAACGACAACGGCGACCCTGCCATCGTCGAGGTGCTCGCTGACGACCAGGGAATCTGCACGGGATCTCTGGTGTCACCCCACGTGGTATTGACCGCCGGCCACTGCATCGAGGGCGGTCCCTTCGCGATCTTCACCGGTCCCAACGACGACGACCGCGATGGGGGTGAGATCATAGATGCGGTCGCGAGCCACGTTCACCCTCTCTACGACGGCGGCGCTGCCGACATGGCGGTGCTGATCCTCGCGGAGCCCTTCGACGTCGAGCCGATCCCCTACCAGCGCACAGCATTGACCAACGATCTCGTGGACCAGCCCGTCCGCATCGTCGGTTACGGCGACAACACCGTCGAATCTCCGACCCAGGGCTTTGGTCGCAAGCGCATGGCCAGCGCCCCGTTGATCGATTTCGACGAGGATTGGGTCTACGCCGGCGAGCGCGCCCACAACCAATGCTTCGGCGATTCCGGCGGCCCGGCGCTGATGACCATCGAGGGCGTGGAGACCATCGTCGGCGTGGATTCGTGGTCCGAGAGCGAGGACTGCGACGGGTTCAACGCCAACACGCGCATTGACTCCTTCGTCACCTTCCTCGAGGAGCACATCGCGGAGCACGACGAGGCCGACGATGGTGCGGGCGACGGCGACGACGGCCCGCCGATCGATGACGGCGACGATGACGACGACGGTCCACCGATCGATGACGACGATGACGCCGATCCGACGCCCGATGATCCGACGCCGGATGATCCGACGCCCGACGATCTGGCGCCCGATGACGACCAGAGCGCGGAGGATGAGAGAGCGCTCGACGCCGCCGGCCCGAGCGCGGGTTGTGCTGCAGCCGACGCCGCCGCCCCGACCCTGTTCTCCGGTCTGATCGTGGTGGGCGCGCTGCGCCCCGCCCGACGACGCCCCCGCAAGACGATGAGCTGACCAAGCGCCAGCCCGTCGAAGGCGCGCTGAAGCGTTGAGCGCGAGCCCGTCCTGCGCGACGAGGAGGACGGACCCCGCAGTCAGCGCTGGCCGCGGCTCCCGCGACCAGCGCGGGGCGGTCGAACGCTCCTATCTCGACGCCGCTGTGGGACGGACCTTGGAGTCGAGCTGATCAGCGATGCGGGCGACGCTGCCCCCCCATTGGTTGTTGGTGCCGTTCGGATCGTTTTCAGCGTCCTCAGGTGCGTAGACGCCGGCGACCTCGCCGATCGTGTCCTTGCCGCCGTAGTAGCCGTCGGGGTTGGCGAGGGAGGTCGCCATCTTCGCGATGCTGGCTTCAGCAGACTCCTGCATCGTCGGGCCATGCCTGTTCGAGATCCCCATGGCATTGTTCTTGTGCTTGAACGCTCGACTGCTGAAGTTGCCGGTCTCGAACTTGGAGATGGCAGCGAGGACGACGGGGTCGAGGTTGTTCTTGCGCCCCTCTTCGATGAAGGCCCTGGCGAGGTGCTTGGCGTTGTCGGGCAACGCCGCCTCGAGCTTGGCCTGATCGACGTCGCGGAAAGTGCGCATCGAGCGACCGACGCCCTCGGGCTTGGGCGCTGGGCTCGCCGCCTTGGTCGCGTGGCTGTCAGCACCGACCCTTGAGCTCGAATCCGCTGGGGCCTTCGTCGGCGGCGCCAAAGGCTTGGTCGTCGACGTTGCCGGGGCGTTCGTGGTCGGTGCGGCAGGGGCCGTCTTCATCGTGGCGGCATCGGTCGAGGTCTTCGGCGGGGCCGCGGGGACGGGCGATTTGCGGCGGTTGCGCGCCATCTGGGTCAGCGAGGCGCCTTCGCTTCTTGCCAGCCGCGAAGCGCCTTCCCAGGTGCCACCACCGTGCCGGTAGTAGTGGTTGATCAGGTCCTGGTTGGTCTTGATTCTGGGATGGTCCTCGAGGGTCTTGGCCAGGCCCGTTTTCGCCGCCGGCGTCGTCGCTGCCGCCGGAGACGGCGCCGGCGGCTTGGTGGCTTTTTGCGCAGGAGGCTCCGCCGTCGGTTTCGCCGCCGCCTTTTCCGTCGGGGTCGCGGAGGGCGCCGGCGCTGTCGTTTTGGCGTCGGCGGCGGTGGCGGCTGCTTTGGTGGGGGGCGAAGCCGTGACTGCGGCCGCAGTGGCGGGGCTGGCGTCGACGGTGGCGACGCCGCCGACGATGGATGCGGCCGCACCTGCGCTGGGGAGATCGGCGTTGGCTGTGGGCGTTTTGACTTTGGCCCCGGCACCATCGGTGTGCGGCTGGGCGTAGAGGCTGTCGTGGTCCTTGTCGTCGAGGTGCCGGGCGGCGTCGATCTTGGCGCCGGTGCCGCGAAAGTCGTCCCATTTCTGCCCAGCGACTTCGTTGCGCTCTTGAGCGGCGCCGACGTCGACGGTGGGCGGGGTGGCGCCGACCGAGTGCACGTCGGTCGTCGGCGTTTGCGGCGGAGGGGCCGCGGTCTGCTGCGTTTCCTGCTGCCGGCGCTGGGCCTGAACCGTTGCTGACGTCGAATCGGCTACACCACTCACCGTCATGGAATCCTCCCGGGGGGGCTGCTGGGACGTCAGCAGTGGGTGGGTTGTCGGCGAAATCAACGCACTGGCACCTCGTCTTGTCCGACGATGGGATTCTTCGAGCGCGGTTCAGCCTTTCGACCGAAGCCCCCGACCTGGGTGCCACCTACCGGACGCGTTCGTGCTGGCTCGACGCAACGGCGGCGCGGGCTCGTCGTCAGCGGCCCGCAGCCGCGTCGTCGGTCTGTTGCCGCCGGAAGGCGATCAGCCGCTCACGCAGGGTGGGATCAGCCAACGCCAGGATCGCGCAGGCAAAGAGGCCAGCGTTTTTGGCGCCGGCCTCGCCGATGGCCAAGGTGGCGACGGGAATTCCCCCTGGCATCTGCACGATGGACAAGAGCGAATCCAAGCCGTTCAAGGCTTTGGATTGCACGGGCACCCCCAGCACCGGCAGCGACGTCTTCGCCGCCAACATGCCCGGCAAATGGGCCGCCCCGCCGGCGCCGGCGATGATGACCTTGAGGCCCCGGGCTTCGGCTTCTTCGGCGTAGCGAAACATCGCGTCGGGCATGCGGTGCGCGGAGACCACACGGCTTTCATGAGGAACCTGCAAGAGGCGCAAGACGTCGGCGGCCTTTTCCATCGTCGGCCCATCGCTGGCCGAGCCCATGACAATGCCGACGACAGCTGCGGAGGTGCTCATGGGGCCTCATACAGCGTCTCAGAGTGCTGCGGGCACTCACAGGCGCAATGGCGACCCGTACCCTTGGCCCTTGGAGGCATCGATGGACGACCGCACCCCCCTGCTCTCTGCCGACGTCAGCGCCGAGCGCGCCGGCATCCCTTTGGGTGTGACCACCGAGCTGGCCGTCGTGATCAGTCTGCGGGCCGCCGGCGACGCCGTCGGGGGCCCGCGCCCCGCGCTCTCGGTGGCCTTCGTGCTCGACGCCTCGGGCTCCATGCGGGGCGATCCCATCGCCCAGGTGAAAGACAGCGTCGAACGCCTCATCGAGCTCTTGGCGCCCAACGATCAGGTCAGCATCGTCGCCTTCGCCGACAACCCCGTCGTCGTCTCTGAGCGCGGGCCCTTGACACCGGGCCACAAGGCTCACCTGAAGCGGCGGCTGCAGGGCGTGCAAGCGCTGGGCGGCACCGGCATGACCCGCGGCCTGCAACAAGGCGCCAGCGCCCTCGGACCGCGCGGCGACAACGAGCGACAAGTGGTGCTGCTGCTCACCGACGGCGCCCCCACCGATGGCGCGAGCACAGAGAGCTTGGCTGCGGTGGCCCTGGGGCTGAGACCAAACGTGTCGACGACGACGCTGGGCTATGGACCCAACCACAACGCTGATCTCCTCGACGGCGTCGCGCGGGCCGGTGGCGGTCAGTATTGGTACATCCCCGATCCCCAAGACGCCCAAGTCGAGTTCGCCCGGGCACTGGGAGCCCAAGGCGACGTCGTCGTCGACGGCGTCGAGCTGGTGCTGCTGCCGAGCGAAGGCACCGAGATCCTCGAGGTCCTCGCCGCGGGCAAAGTGCGCGTCTCGGCCAACGGTTTGGTGGTGCCCCGCCCCGATCTGCGCTCCGAACAGACCCACACCACGATCGTGCGCTTGCGCATCGACGCTGGCAGCGAAGCCGGTCGCACCAAGCCTTTGTCGGTGCAGGTGCGCTACCGAAGAGCCGGCGCAGCCGCCATCCACAACGTCGAGGCCGCCCTCGTCGTCGACGTCGTCCACGGGGAAGGGTCGGTGAACCCCGGCGCCCAACGCTTGGTCGCTCTCGCCGGAGCCGAGATCAAACGCGCCTCCGCCCGACACCAGGCGGATCAAGGACGCTTCGACGCCGCCGCCGCCGTGCTCCGCGCCGTCGTCAAAGATCTCGAGGCGCTGCCGGGCTACGCAAAGATGGATGGCGGCTCGGTGAGCGAAGCCGTCGAACAATTGCTCGATGAGATTCAGGCCTACGAGACCCGGCCTTCGGCGCAGCAGTACATGGAGTTCCGCTCGACCAACCTCGGTGTCGATCTGGCCCAGGGCAGCAAGCACGCCGCCGACGTCAAAGCCCAGTCCCAAAGCTCGCGGGCCCTGATGGCGGGCGTGGTCGATCAACAAGTCATCGGCAACATCGTGGTGCGGCAGCCAGGCCACGCCGACGTCGTCGTTCCGCTGGCTGGTGAGCTGACCATCGGCAGGGTGCCGGGCAATGACATCGTCTTGGCCCTCGGCAACATCTCCAAGCGCCACACCCGCATCGTGGCCCGCGACGGCAAGGTCGTCGTCGTCGATCTCAAAGCCACCAACGGCACCTTCGTCAACGGCCAGCGCGTGGGCGCGCCCCAGATCGTGGGACCCGGCGACAAGATTCAAATCGGCGCGAGCGAGCTGCACTTCGAGGCCCGCCAACCCGCCGAGCCGAAGAAGTAGGGGAGAGCCCCACCTCTCGGCCAAGGGGCGGATGCGGCGTGGGACATCCAACGTAGTTTGGTGGATGAGCAAGGCGACGGCGCCCAGGCACCGTGCTCAGCGATGCGAACCCAACAACTCGTCGCCCTCTTTTTTTTCAGCGTGGCCTTGGGCGCCTGCGAGCACGAGCTCGACGACGGCGCCGACCACTTCGAGCCCGTCGACGACTACGCAAATCTCGAAGAGCAGGGCGTCTACGACTGCACCGAGCGCGCCGACAGTGGTTACCGCCAGGGAGCTCGCTTCGCCATCAGCGTCGTCCGTGTCGATGCCAAGCCGGTCGAAGTCGACACCGCCAACGCCTACATCGCCTTGCAAGACGCTGCTCGCCGCGACGGCGTCAACCTGCGCGTGGTGTCGGGCTTTCGCACCAACGACGAGCAGGACTACCTCTACGGCTGCTACGTCGACTGCAACTGCAACTCCTGCAACCTCGCGGCAGCGCCCGGCTACTCCAACCACCAATCGGGTCATGCCCTCGATCTCAACACCGCTGAGAGCGGGGTGCTGACGTGGCTGAACCGCAACGGCGGCCGCTTCGGCTTCTCGCGCACGGTGCCCTCTGAGACCTGGCACTGGGAGTGGTGGGGCGCCGCCGGCGACTTCGAAGGACCCTGTGGCCACGTGCCCGCGCCCACCAACGTCGCGCCCACCGACTGCGCGGCCCTCCCCGCCGCTGGCGGCATCATCGACGACGGCGACAACTGCTTCACCCCGGGGGGACCAAGCCAATACCTCCGCTCCGTCGGCGACGCCGGCCACGATGGCGACCTCATTTGGACCGGCGTCACCGCCAGCCCCGCCCCGGACAACTTCGGCGTCTGGTGGATCAAAGTGCAGCAGCCCGGTCCCTACCGTCTGGAGGCCTACATCAACCGCGACTACGCCAGTTCGCGACAGGCCAAGTACTCCATCCGTCACAACGGGCGTACCGATTTGATCACTCTCGATCTGACGGCAGCGGGCAACTTCCGCTCCCTGGGTGTCTTCGACTTCGCCGTCGGCGAAGGCCAGCAGGTGCGCCTCGACGACAACACCGGCGAGCACGGCTCCCTCGGCCGCCAGGTCACCTTCGATGGCCTCCGCGTCACCCCCGTCGCAACGCCGCCGCCGGCGCCCCCACCCACTTGTACCCAGGTGCGAGTCCAGACCGATGGAGCGCCCCTGAACGTCAGGCCGTCGGCGTCGACGCAGCAGGCCCCCCGGGGCACCATCGCCAACGGCGCCGTCGTCGGGCGCTTGTCCACTGCGGTCGGGCAAGAGGTGCGCGGGAACCAGAGCTGGCACGAAGTACAGCAGGGAGCCCTGCGCGGTTACATTTCGGCGGCCTTCGCGAGCTGCGTGAACTAACCAGGATCACGCCGAGGCCGATCAAAAAACATGACCTCGACCCCGTTCTTCTGCGGGGTCCATACGACGCTGCTGAGAGTCTTGCGTCGCATTTGAGGCGACCTTCTGAGCCGCCAGCACTTCTACTGAGACGTTTCGTCGGGGGAATTCACCGACACGCGAAGCGCTGTCGGTGAATTGTCTACAGGTTCATCGCCTGGCGGCGATGAATTCACCGACGCGAAGCGCGGGTAAGGGTGGGCGATATTGGGACACCCCCACGGCTGCCGCGATCGCGGTTTGGTACACATTCAGGCGCACCCTGTCCCAAGCAAAGGAGCCCGGTGTGGCCGAAGCAGGCCGTCGAAGGGAAGGAAGCAGAGCCGATGCGGGGCCGCCGAAATCGGCCTAGTGAGCGGCAGCCCCGCTCCGACGCCGGCGGAAAGGAGAACCGATGCTGTCGATTCGCACCAACATCCCATCGCTCCAAGCGCAGCGAAGCTTAAACGTGGCGACGGCGAGCTTCGAGAATTCGCTGGCCAAGCTCTCGAGCGGCCTGCGCATCACCCGCGCCTCCGACGACGCAGCCGGGCTGGGCGTGGCCACCAACCTCAACGCGCAGATTCGCAGCTTTCTGCAGGCCGGCCGCAACGCCGCCGATGGGCTCTCGGTGGCCCAGACCGCCGAAGCGGCCTTGAACGAGAGCTCCAACATCCTCACGCGTCTGCGAGAGCTGGCGCTGCAGTCGTCGTCGGACGGGTTGACCAACGAGGATCGCGCCTTCCTGCAGGTGGAAGCCAACGAGCTCATCGCCGAGCTCGACCGCATCGACGCCACCACTGAGTTCAACGGCGCCGCGATCTTCGGTGCTGCGAGCCCCCAGACCTTCCAGGTCGGGATCCGCGGCTCCCCCAACGATTTCATCACCCTCGACACGACAGCCATGAACGTCGACGCGCTCCAGCTCGGCAACGGCTCCAACAACATCACCGAGATCGCGGTGGGCGGCCCCCTCAATCTCGAGACCTCGGCTGCGCAATCCGCGTCGGCCCTCGCCGTCATCGACGCCGCCATCAACGACGTCTCGACCTTTCGGGCGACCCTCGGCGCTGTTGCCAACCGCCTCGCGTCGGCGTCGTCGACCATCGCCACGGCGACGGAGGAGGCGACGTCGGCCCTGAGTCGGGTTCGCGATGTCGACTTCGCCGAAGAGACGGCCACGGCGGCCAGGGCCAGCATCCTGCAGCAGGCCGCGATCTCCGTGCTGGCTCAGGCAAACCAGCAGCAGCAGCTGGTTCTGAAGCTCCTCGACTTCTGACGCTTCACAGGCCGGCGGCGCCAACGCCCAGCAGCAGCCGATCGCCCGAGGCAGGATCTGACTCCGTCGTCGACACCGCTGGGGCGGGAGGGGCGCGGGCGGCGCGAGCGGCACGCTCAGCCCGATCGCGGAAAAAAAGGCGATCGGCGGGGCGGGATGCGGCGGAGGCGGCGACGACGAAGAGTCCCTCCGCGTCTTCGGGTTTGCCCGAACGCACCAGCGCTGTGCCCAGCACGAGCAAGGCCTGCTGCTGAAACGGCGCCGCGAGCAATCCACCATCGACCACAGGACGCAGCAGCCCGACGGCGTCGCCCAGTGCGCCCGTCAGGAGCAACTGCCGCGCGAGGATGTAGCGGCCGAGGGCGACGACGTCGGCGGGCTCTTGTCCCTGCGGTTCGGGTGCCAGGGCGAGGGCTGGTTGGGGTTCGACGCTGGGAACGCGAGGGGCACCGACAGCGGCGGCGAAAGCGAGGCGGGAGCCGTCTCGTGCGGGCGACGACTCGACGAAAAAGGCCAGGGCCGCGCGGGAGATCAGGGCCTGGTCGTACAGACGCAGTGCGGTTTGGCCGAAGAGGGTCGCCGCGCGAATCTGCCGCTGCAGGTCATTTTCGGCTTTGTCGACGTCGATTTGCTCCCAGACGGCGACGGCCTCGCGCTCTTGGCCTTGACGCCACAGCTCGCTGCCGAGGGCAAACTCGCGCAGGGCACGCTCCCCCGGACCGGGTGAGGCAGACACCAGAGCCCGCAACAGGGAGATGGCGCCCACCTGGTCATCGACGCCGCGGGCATCGGCGAGGAGATCGCTCAGGGTGCCGTCGGCGACGTCGTCTCCGTCGTCGCCTTCGAGGCGAGCCACCTGCTCGAGGGCTGCCGCCAGGTGTCCGGTGCGGGCGAGGCTGCGCACCTGCACTGCCTCGGCGCGGGCGTCGGGATCGCACGTTTGCTCGAGGATGCTGGCGCGCGAGAAGCGCGCCGCGGCGAAGGCGAGGGCGTCGTCGGCGAGGGGCGTGCGATCCAGGGCCGCGGTGTGGCGAGCAATGAGATCGTCGACGTCGACGACGACGGATTCGAGGGCTCCATCTCCGCGGTAGAGCCGAGCGAGCACAGCGGGTCCTTCTTCGCCAGCGTCGGCCACGATCTGTTCGACCAGTGCGCCGGCGGCCACGTAGGCGCGTCCCGGCTCCTCGGCGAAGAAGCGGGTGTGGGAAAAGAGGGCGCGCAAGTCGGGGGCGCGTCCAGCCCGACGCATGGCCGCTGCTTGTTCGCGCAGGGTCAGGCCGGAGTCGACGACGAGCTCAGGGGTGAGCGCCATGGCCACGCCTTCGGTGACGGCGGGGTTGTGCAACACCCAAAAGCGCGTGGGTACCTTGAAGAGGGTGTCGCTTTTTTCGCCGACGACGACGTGGGCGAGCTCGTGTCCCAGGGAGTGGTGGGGCAGCGTGTCTGACGAGATGTGGGCCTCTCTGCGCCACGGCAGCGCGAAGTCGACGTGGGAGGCACCCGTCCAGTGCGCCTGGGCCTCGCGCGAAGCGTGCAGCCAGATGTGGATATCGTCGTGCGACACGGGGCCCAAGCGACTCTCGAGACGCTCGAACCACAAGGTGCCCTCGGCCAGCAAGCCGTCGACGTCGCGGGGCGTGGATTCGAGGGGATCGGCGTGCACCACCAGCGGCCCGCGGCGCTTCACCAGGGAGTAGGCCTCTTCCATCTCCTGCCGCGACGGCGAGAGCGCGCGCCGGGACTGCCGGTGCGCTCCAAAAAAGAGCAGACCGAGCACCAGCGCCGCAGCCCACAACGGCCACGTCGTCGGCTGGCTGATCCCGAGCCCGGATTTTCTCTGCGCCGGCCAGAGAGCTGCACCGGCACAGAGCACGACGGCGCACAACAGCAGCGTCGCGCAGCGAAAGCCAATGGCAGCGACCGGCAAGCTGGCGCCGCGCAGAAGATCGCCGCTGACGACGACGAAGAAATGCGAGGCTGCTCGGAAGCCGGGCTCGCGAAAAAAGTCCACGACCAAGGTCGCAGCGATGGCCAACTCCAGCAGCAGGCACGCCAGCAGCGCCAGGCCACGTCGTCCAACGGACCTGCCGACGGCGCTGCCGACGGCGGCTTGCAACAAGAGCACGGGCACCGAGAGCACGAGCATCGGGAGGCGACCGCCGCTCGCCGAGCAGGTCGGCGACACCGCGCCCCCGATGGCGGTGCTGATCAGGAACACCAACACGAAGAGCCCAGCGACGACGACCCCGATCAACCAGTCGCCGAAGAAGCCGCTGTTTTCTTTGGCGGCTCCGCGGCGGGACTGGGCGAGGGCGAGGGTCGTTCCTCCGACGACGGCGAGGACCATGCCGCTTTCAGGCCCGGCGTTTGCGAGCAAGGGGACGCGGCCGCAGACGACGGCGGCGATGACGACGACGACGAAGGCGATCCCCAGCGACACGGCGCCGCGCGGCAACATGTCCGAACCATAGACGGAGGTGGCCGGACTGTTGAGTTTTCGCCTCTTGGGGCGCGCTCGGGCATCCTCAGGGCATGACCAACGGTCCAGATGGTGGTGGTGGCAAGGGCGAAGGTCGCGAGCACGTCCGGGCTCCCATCGAGCTCAAAGTTGAATACAAGAAGATGAACGCCTTCTTCTCTGATTATACGAAAAATATCAGCAAAGGAGGCACCTTCATCAAGACGGAACGACCGCTGCGGGTCGGTACAGATTTCGTTTTCAAGCTCTTCGTGCCGGCCCGTGAGGAGCCCTTCACCTTGCGCGGCAGCGTCGCCTGGATTTTCAGCAGCGACACTCCGCCACCCGCCGGCATTTCGACGACGTCGGAGCACGGCATGGGCATCCGCTTTCTCTACGCCGATGACGCCCAGAAGCGCCAATTCGAGGGCTTCGTCGAGGTCCTCATGCGCGAGGCTCTGGGGGACCATGTGTTCCAGCGCCTCATGGAGCGCACGCGCTGACAAAGACAAGTGCTGCCGCCGACGTTAAGAGCGGGCATGACCGATCCCACGACCCTCGGCGACATGTCGCAGACGGAAAAGGCGCAGTTCATTGTGGAGCAAGAGCGGCGCGTCGGCGTGCGCCAGCCCGACCGCAAGTTCGAGCTCGTCGCCGACTACGTGCCCCGCGGGGATCAGCCGGCGGCCATCGAGAAGCTCAGCGACGGCCTGAAGCGTGGCCTGCCGGGTCAGGTGCTTCTCGGTGTCACGGGCTCGGGCAAGACCTTCACGATGGCCAACGTCATCGCCCAGCTCAACCGACCGACCTTGCTGCTGGCCCACAACAAGACCCTGGCGGCCCAGCTTTACCAGGAGATCAAGGGCTTTTTCCCCACCAACGCGGTGGAGTACTTCGTTTCATATTACGATTATTTTCAACCGGAGGCGTACGTTCCTTCATCTGATACCTATATCGAGAAGGACTCCCTGATCAACGACACGATCGATCGCATGCGGCACTCGGCGACCCGGGCGCTGCTCGAGCGCAACGACGTCGTCATCGTGGCCTCGGTCTCCTGCATCTACGGCATCGGATCCCGCGAGTCGTACAAGGAGATGACCGCCTACGTCGAGGTGGGTCGCAAGCTCGGACGCGATGTGTTCCTGCGGCAGCTGGTCGAGAGCCAGTTCGAGCGCAACGACGTCAGCTTCGCGCGTGGCACCTTCCGGGTCCGGGGCGACGTCGTCGAAGTGTTCCCGGCCCACGAAGAAGAAGAAGCCCTGCGCATCTCCTTCTTCGGCGACGATGTCGAACGCATCCAGATCGTCGATCCCCTGCGCGGGCGCATCAACGGCGAGGTCAACGCGGTCACCATCTGGCCGGCATCCCATTACGCCACCGACAGCGCGCGGCGTAAGAAGGCCCTCGATTCGATACGCACTGAGCTGTTGCATCGATTGCAAGATCTTCGCGGAAATAATCTGCTCCTGGAAGCCCAGCGTCTGGAGCAACGCACCCTCTATGACCTCGAAATGCTCGAGGCCACCGGCTCCTGCAAAGGCATCGAGAACTACTCCCGCCACCTCACCGGCCGCACCGCGGGCGATCCGCCGCCGACGTTGATGGACTATTTTCCGCGCGATTTCCTCATGGTGATCGACGAGAGTCACCAGACCGTGCCCCAGGTGCGCGGCATGTACTTCGGCGACCGCAGCCGCAAAGAGACTCTTGTCAGATATGGTTTTCGCCTCGAATCAGCCATGGACAATCGTCCTTTGAAATTCAGCGAATTTGAACAGCATCTGCACCAGACGGTCTACATCTCGGCGACGCCGGCAGAGTACGAGATCGATCAGTCCGAGGGCGTCATCGTCGAGCAACTCATTCGTCCCACAGGACTCGTGGATCCGGTCATCGAGATCCGTCCCGTGCAGAGCCAGGTCGACGACACCATCAACGAGATCAAGCTGACCGTCGAAAAAGGCTGGCGCGTCCTCGTCACCACGCTGACCAAGCGCATGTCGGAGGATCTCACCGAGTACCTGCTCGAGATCGGCATTCGCGCTCGCTACCTGCACTCCGACATCGACACCCTCGAACGCATCGAGATCCTCGCGGCCCTGCGGCGCGGCGACTACGACGTCCTCGTCGGCATCAACCTGCTGCGCGAGGGCCTCGATCTCCCTGAGGTTGCGCTCGTGTGCATCCTTGACGCCGACAAGGAGGGCTTCTTGCGCGCAGCCACGGGGCTCATCCAGACCATCGGTCGCGCCGCGCGCAACGCCGAAGGCCGGGTCATCCTCTATGCCGACCGCATGACGGACTCGATCAAGAAGGCCGTCGACGAGACCAGCCGACGTCGCACCATCCAGCTGGCCCACAACCTGGCCCACGGCATCACGCCCACGACCATCGTCAAACCCTTGCGCGAGCTCGACCCCGAAGGCGCCTACGCCGACGGTGACTTTCTCGATGTCACCAAGCTCGCCCGCAGCGGCGAGACCCACCCGGGCGCGACGAAGACCCGAGGAAAAAAGAAGAAGAGCAGCAGCGACGACGACGTCGAACCCTCCCAGATCCCCGTGCGCCTCGATGCTCTGCGCAAAGAGATGCGCCAGGCCGCCATGGACCTCGAGTTCGAGCGGGCGGCGGCGTTGCGCGACCGCGTGCGCGCGCTGGAGGCAAAGGCCCTGCTCTGACGACGTCACGCCGGGCCTGACACTGCAACGTCACAAGTTGCCGTCGACGGGTGCAGTGCGGCTATGGTCGGCGGGATGGCGTCGAACGAGCAGGCGAGCGCGTATCGCAAACACCGCTCTGCGGAGGACAAGCAGGGCAACCTCGCCTGGGGCGCTCGCGTCGGCGGTCGAGCCCTGCGGACGTCGCCCGCGGCTGCCGCCAAGGACATCGAGACCCTCTTCGAGCTCAGCGACGACGAGAAGATCCTCTGGCGCCTGCTGCGCCTCGCGCGCCGCTACAGCGATCTCGAACAATGCGGCCTGCTCCCCATCGACGACCTGCGCGCGGTGCTGCGCGGCCTGGTCGCGGCCGACGTCGTCGATATGGTCGAAGCGGAAGAGGCCAAGGCCCTGGTTCCCGCCGAGGTCCGGAGGCTGCGCGCGGAATTGGAAGGCAAAGACTGGCGCCCCCGCGGAGGGCTGCAGGCCCGTGTCTTTCGCCCCGACATCTCAGCTCCGGTGCCCGTGGCGCCGGCGCCGGCGCCGCCCCAGGAAGCGCCGGTGCCCGAGCCAAGCGCAGCACCCACCAAACAAAAGCCTGGGAAACTCACCCTCAACGCCGTCGACAAGAAGCTCAAAGACCAGCTCGCAGCAGTGGCGTCGTCGCTGTCGACGGTGAGCCACTACCAATTTCTGTGCGTCCCCGAGAGCGCCAACGACAGCGCCATTCGCAATGCCTACGTGACGCTGGCCCGCGAATACCACCCCGATCGCCTCTCTGGCACACCCCTCGCCGACGATCCCGAGACCCTCGGCTTCGTCGACGCCTTGTTCAAGCGCCTCGGCGACGCCTACAAAACCCTCGGCAACCAAGAGACCCGCTCGCGCTACGACCGCGAGCTTGCCGCGCTCGCCAAGGCCTCGGGGCCAGCGACGCCGGAGTCCCGAGCTCGTCGCCCCAACGAGGCGCGGCAGGCCTACACCATGGCCGAGAGCTACTTCAAAAAGAAGGACTACAAGACCGCCGAGATGCACTACCGACAGGCGTCGCTCTTTGACCCCGAGGAGCCCCTCATCCTCGTCGCTCTGGCGTGGTGCATCTATCTCAATCCCGACCACGCCGAGGAGCACCGCACCGCCGACGCACGACGACGCCTCGAAGAGGTCCTGAAGAAATTCAAGACCGCCGAAGCCGCCTATCGCCTCGGACGCGTGCTCAAGGACTCCGGCGAAGAGGCTGCTGCCACCAAGCGCTTCGAGGAGGCGCTCAGCTACAACCCCCAGCACACCGACGCCCAGCGAGAGATGCGCATCGCCGCCAACCGCAACAAAGCCGAGGAAGGCAAGAAGGGGCTCTTGGACAAGCTGCTGAAGAAACGCTGAGCGTGCGGTCGGGCCCTCGGACCCTCAGAAAAAAAAACTCAGTGCACCAGCGCGCGAGGTTGGTGCTCGACGTGGGTCTGGATCTTCTTTAGCCCCTGCACCTGAATCTGCCGCACCCGCTCTCGAGACAGCTGATAGGTCTTGCCGATCTCTTCGAGGGTTTCGTCGTCGTCGGATCCGAGCCCGTAGCGTCGCGTGATGATGTCGATCTCCATCGGCGTGAGCTTCTGCAGCAGCCTCTTCACCCGCGTCTCTTCATCGAGGCAGATGACCTGCTCATCGGGCAGGGCGCCGTCGGAGGCGATGGCGTCGGCGAGGGTGCGATCTTCGTCGTCGCCGATGGGGTCGTCGAGGGACTGCGGCTCGCGCGGCACCGCCGCCAGCACCTCGGTCAGCTTCTCGAGAGGCGTGTGCAACGCCTGGGCGACTTCGCCGAGATCGGGCTCCCGGCCGAGCGAGTGCGTGAGGTCGCGGGTGACCTTGGCGACCTCGCGGCGGGCGTCGAAGACGTGCACCGGCAACCGCACTTGCGCACCCTTGTTCATGATTGCGCGCTCGATGGCCTGGCGTATCCACCAGTGCGCATAGGTCGAGAAACGAAAGCCCTTCTTGTGGTCGAAGCGGTGCACGCTCTTGATGAGGCCGAGGTTGCCTTCCTGAATCAAATCGATAAGCGGCAAGCGGTAGTGGTGAAAACGCCGGGCGACGCTCACCACCAGCCGCAGGTTGGCCCGCACGAAGGCGTTGCGGATGTCGAGCGCGCGCTTGCGATCCCGTTTCACCATCGTCACCAAGGAAACCGCGACCCGACCCTTGGCAGAGGCGTCGTCGACGACGGCGATGACAGCGTCGACGAGCCGCCTTTCATCATCGAGCTGGCGCAACAAATCCGCAGCAGCGCTGACGTCGTCGTCGTGGGCGCCGCGCAGGGTCGAGAGGCCGGGTCCGATGCGATCGAGCACGATCTGCAAGGGCAGGCTCTCGCCACACAGCTCGCTCTCTCGCACCGCAGCCACGGCGTCGGCGACGCGCAATAATTGGCTCCAACACGAGACCTCGGCCGCGAGCAGGGTGCTCGCGAGGCGGACTTCGTCTTCGGCGGTCAGCAGCGGGATGCGACCCAACGACGACAAATAATCGGACAGGTTTTCGTCGCCGCTCTTCTTGCCGCGCCGTCCTTTGCCGCGGGACCCAGGCAGCGGCAGCACATCGCGCGCTTTTTTGCTGTTGGCCCGCACAGGGGTCGGGGTCCGTCTCTTGTCGCCGACCGCCACCACCGCCAGCGGCGCTCGATCGCCCACCAGACTCTGGACAGCATCGACGTCGATCACCGAGACCTGCCTGCGCGACATGCGGGACCTCCATGGGACGGAGGTGTCTCCGCAAGAAGTCGGCCACGCCGCGCATGCACGCCGCCGTGTGTGGCATGGCGCACGTTGCCAGCAGCAGCGAACGGATCAGCCGTCGTCGGCTACGCGCTCGTCGAGCGTGGGTGTCGAGGGAGGATCGAAGAAGAGATCCCGCAGCCGTGGCCCTACAAGTTCCCGAAGAAAAACGGACGCATAGCTGCCCGCAGGCAAAGTGAATGACACCGAGCAAGCGCCGACGCCGGCCTCGACGACGACGTCTTCGGCCCACAGTCTGGCGCTGCGTCTGGTGCCGCTGGGGAACGCCGGGTGGGCCAACAACGCGTCGCGTGAAACGCCGAGGTCGGCGAGCGATCGCGACTCCCGTGTCAGGGCGTCGCGTTGTGCACACCGCATCGCGCGCCCGTACATCGGCCCCGTGGGGGATACCTCGCCAGAGGCTGCCCGCGCGCCATCGACCAGGGGCTCGGTGCATTCAAAGGGAGCGCCGCTGCGCTTCTCGAGCACGTCGCCGTCGACGGCGGAGCACCAGGTTCCGTCGTCGACGCGGGCCGCCAGCCACACGTTGAAGATCACCGACTGCAGCGCGCTCACCCAGAACTGTTCGCGTTTGGTCTTGGCAAAGCGAGGCCGCGCCAGAAAGCGCTCCGCATCGCGCAGGGCACGGTCGTCGTGGCCAAAGCGCTGGGCCCCAAAGAGGTTCGGACAGCCGCCGGCGGCCAGAAGCTGAGCCCGCGAGCGCAAGACCACGACGTCGTCGTCGCCGACGTCGTCGAGCCGGCAGGTGAAACGGTTGCCGCGCAAGTGCCCCAGTCGCAGCTTGTTGTTGTGGCGTTTGGCTTCGAGCAGGGTGACGCCGAGGGCCGCTTCGACCTCGAGCAACCGGGGCTCGACGAGGCGTGCGGGCACCGAGATCCATTGAGAGGTGACGCCCCGCGCATCCTTCTGACCCGCGGTGCCCATCTCGATCTCTTTCACTCCAAAGGCCGAGCGCAGGCGCTTCCAGACCTCCGGCGTCGAGATGCCGCGCTTTTGGATGTGCAAGTAGAGGTGCTCGCCGGTGCCGCTGGGCAGATAGGCAGGCACCTCGTCGACGACGAAGCCGTCGTCGGCGCCGCGAAAGAGCACGGGAGCTCCGGCGGGCGGATCAGGGAGGAGGCGCGCGGAGGGCTGCTCCCCAAAGCCCGGCAGGGGCCGCGACAGGAACGCAGGCAGGGGGCCCTCAGCCACAGGGGTCGACGTCAAGCCATCACGCGTCGAGGGCCTTCAAGCGGGCCTCGAGCTCGGTCAGGCGCTCTTCGAGCTTCTTCACCTCGCGTTGCTCACCGCCGAACAAGGCGCTGGCCTTTTGCAGCGAGTCGTCGACGCGGCGATCGAGCTCGCTCTTGTTTTCTTCGACGCGCTTCTTGGCGTCGGCGAGCACCCGCTTGGCTTCGTCGCTGGACAAGGTGCCAAAACCCACCAAGCGCGACACGAGGCTGGCGGTGCCCTTTTCGTCGGTAGCCCAGGTGCCGACGGTGCGGTGCCAGGCCTCGCGCAGTCGGCGCCCCAAGCTCTCATCGGTGATCGTCGTCGTCGCTTCAGGGTTGTTCACGGTCGTCCCCTCATCTCGCGCCCCAGCATGTCACACGCCCGGGCTCGGGTACCCCGCGCGCGGGCCGCGTTGCAAGCTGCGCCAGCTCCCTGTGCGTTGACCGCGGCGGCGACGTCGGGGAGAACCCTTTGATGCGCGTCGCCGTCGTCGTCTTCGCCTGCCTCTGGTCGGTCTCGTGCTTCGAGCTGGAGCGCACCCGCGGGCTCGGCGAAGGCGTGATCCACTTCCGCGTCGTCGACGGTGTCGGCTCGCCCGTGGCGGGGGCCGTGGTGTCGGTCGATGGCGTCGCGCGCGTCAGCACCTCGAACGACAAGGGCCTGGTCGAGGTCGACTCCCTCTCCCCTGGCGACCAATTGCTGCGGGTGGCCGTCGACGACGACGCTGACGGCTCGATGGATCGGGCGGCCATCGTCAGCACGGGCGGCATCGTGCGGGCGGAGTTCACCCCGAGCTTCTCTGCCCCGGTGAGCCGGCTCACCGCCGATGTGCTCGGTGACGTCGTCGTCACCGCGACTGGATCGCTGACGGGATCGGTGGCCGGCTGCGCGCTCGAGCTCTGCCGCGTCGTGGTCTTTCGCGAGGTGCTGCTGGGCCGCCTCGAGCCCCGCAGCGTCGATGGCGTCGTCGAAGCGAGCGCAGGCGTCGGCGTCGACGGGTCCTTTGTGGTGCCTGATGTCGCCGCGGGGCCGGTCAAGGTCGCTGCTTTTTCCTGGCCACGGCCAAGCTCGACGGAGCCGCAGCAGCAGATGATCGCTGCGAGCCGAGATGTCAGTGCCGTCGCCGTCGTCGACGCGGTCGTGAGCTCGGGCGAGGCTGCTGCTGTCGAGCTGGTCTTGGCGCAAGCACAGGCGAGCGTCCAAGGCGAGATCGAGCTCGGCGGGGAGGTCGACGAGCTCGAGCGGGCGACCGGCGAAGCCGTGTTCGTGGCCCCCCAGTCCATCGTCGACGTCGACGCTGCCCTCGTGGGAGCCATCACTGGGCCGATCACGGCCGTCGACCTCCCGCTCGGCGTCTTCGATGTCTCGGTTGCTCTCGATGGAGGCCTTGGAGGCAGCTTGCTCCGCGCCGTCGCAGTTCCTGGGGTGGGTCGTCTGGTGCCCATCGAGACCCAGCCCGTGTTTGGCTGCCGCCAGTTCGACGGCAAAGACGACTGCGATGGCGATGGCAAGAACGTCGACGACGACGACGACGACGACGGCGATGGCCAGCTCGATGTGGATGAGCCCGCGGGCTGTCGGGGGCCGGGGCTTGGGACCGACCTCGATCAGGATTGCCTGTGCGAGCCCGCTGATCCTTTTCCGGGCTGCGCGAGCAACGATCCCGTCGCCTGCGAGCTGGTGGTGCCCCCCGACTGCGAATTCTGAGTCATCCCACACGCGAGATCAGCCAGATCCCCACAGCGCGCCGCCGACGACGACGGTGACGATGAGGGCTCCGAGCATTCCCAGCCAACGATCGATGCCCCGGGCCCAGACGACGACGGCGAGGTTGCGGACCAGGGGCACGCCAAAGAGCACCACCAGTCCGGGCGTCGCGAGCGCAGGACAAAAGTGGGCGCCCAAGAGCACCAGGCCGGCAAAGGCAGCGGCGAGGGCCGTGAGCGTGGTGATGCGTCGGAGGGCGCCGGGATCCATCGCCTGGGGAGAGGGCGCGCCGCTCACTGCAATCCCCGCCACACCGAGAGGCCGGCGACGACGACGGCGAGGCCCGTGAACACGGCCTCAACCACGGCTTCGCTGGCGATCCGTTGCAGCCGCGCTCCGAGGGCTCCGCCCGGTAAGACCCCGAACATGACCGCAGCGACGACGTCGACCGGCAAGGGCGCGTGGGCGTGGTGCACCGCCGCCCCCGCCGCAGCACTGGTCATGAGGCACAACGACGACGTCGCCGCCGCCGCCTTCAGGGGCCACCTCCCCACCAGAACCAGGGTCGGCACCACCAAGACGCCGCCGCCGACGCCGAAGAGGCCGCTGGCTCCTCCCGACAAGAACGCCAGCACCATGACCGCAGCGAGGCGCGTGGGGGACCAGGGCGCGTCGTCGACGGCGGAAAAACGACGCCGCAGGCGGATGAGCGCGGCGACCAAGAGGATCAAGATCCCAAAGCCGATGAGCAGCGCGCCGTCGTCAAAGCGGCGGCCGAGCAAGCTGGCCAAGACCGCGCCGGCGACCAGGGCGGGCTCCAGCTTCAAGGCCGTCGACAGGCGCGCGAGCCCCTCGCTCCCAGCCCGGCCCGTGACCAAGGCGGCAGCGGCGCTCGTGCAGATCACGCAACACAGAGAGATGGCCACCGCCATCTTGGGCGTGGCCACGTCGAAGAACACGAGAAAAGGCACCAGAAAGACGCCGCCGCCGACGCCCAACAGGCCCCCCAGCACGCCCACCCCAAAGCTGCCGACGACGACGATCAGGGCTTGGGTGAGGTCCACCCTTCGACGGTACTGCGTCTCTCAGGCGGCGAAAGGCTCCGTGGACGGCCCGCCGATGCCGAGCCCCGGGGACGCCGTGGATTCGGTGGTCGTGGGTGCCGTTACCGCGGTTGGCGACGACGACGACGACGCCATCCTGCTGGCCTTCTTGGCCTCGTCCTTGGCGTACACCTCCGTGCCGACGTACTTCTCGCGCGTATTTAGGATCCAATCCATCATGGGCCAGGTGACGCACCAATTGGAGTCTTGATTTCTACCCATGTGGTGATCCACATGCCAAGGAAGATGCTCTTTGGCCCAGGCGGGATCGAGGTGCGCCTTCTTGTGCACGCGGTAGTAGTTGGCGGCGCAGGCCCACACGGTCACCGTGAAGAACGGTGCGACGGGGAGCAAAGGCGCGTGGAGAGCGCCGGCGAAGATCAGCCCCAAGGCCTCTTTGGTCTTGGCGTTGATTTCGCCCTTCGCCAAAGATTTCCACAGCGGGTCGCGATATTGATCGTCGAGCATATCGTGCTTGCGGGCTTTGTTGTGATGCTCGTGAAAATGGAATGCCCAGAACGATTTCTTGTCGCGTCCCAAGCCATGCAAGAGGTGCTTGTGGATGAGCCACTCGAAGGTGTTGGCGTAGGCGATGCCGAGCGGGATGCCGATCATTGTTTCTCTCCTGCGCCCTGGGCGGGCTGGGGCTCTGAATGAATAGTGACTGTGCAGTCATCGTTCGTCAAGACGGGAATTCATCAGTAGGGGCGCTCGCCTACGAAGTTGCCTGGGGGATCGTAGTTGCAGACCCACAGGGCACCTGGCCCGAAACCTTCGACGTCGTCACAAATGGCCACGCCGCAGCCGAGCCGGGTGGAGTCGCTCCACACGATTTGGGTGTAGTGCCCGCATTGGGCGCCGGGGGTGCAGTCGTTGGCGCCGTAGTCGTAGTCGGGCGCCTCGCTGGCCCAGAGCTCGACGACGACGTTGGGGGCGACCTCGGTGTCGGAGAAGAGCGCGAGGTTTTCGCCGAAGTCGTTGGGCTGCCGGTGCTGAAAGATGCAGCCCTCGGCCCACTCCTGGGCCACCGCGGCGACGCCATCGTCCCAGCTCATGGCGGGCAGGGGTGCGGGGGGAGTAGGGACGGCTGCGTCGCGGGCTGCGTCGTGGGCATCGAGCAGGCCCTGCTCGAACGCGTCGACGTCGAGGTCGCTGGGGCGCCGCCCCGGCGGGGCGGGGGCCTCCAAGGCACAGGCCGCCAGCCAGAGCGCGGCGCCCGCCAGCGCAACGAGAAGCCGGAGGCGGCGCGGGTCGGGCTCTTGGGTCGAGACATCGAGGTTCATTGCCGTTCCCTCCCGTGCACGCGATCCGTGGGCCGCTTCGGGCCGCTTCTCGCTGACGCAGAAGCGGGCAGTCACAGAGAAGCGACTCTGCGCGACCCGTCGAGTATGCCACGCCCCCCGCGGGGCTTCACGCCCGACTGGCTCGCCCCGCACGCGCGATGGCAGAGGTCCCACGACGACAAAGCCCCCGGCCCCGTGGTTCTGCTCGCCGGCGCATCCGACGTTGGGTGGTTCCCGGCGCCAGCCGCCCGGCCGTTTTTGACGAGTCCAGACAGCGCCACTGGACCAGACCGGTGCTAGCTTCGGCCCCGTGCGCCTCTTGATCATCGAAGACGACACCGAGCTTGCCACCCTGCTCGGGCGCTACCTCGAGCGCCACGGGTTCCTGGTCACCGCCGTGCGCGACGGCGAAGACGGCATCCTGGCCTTCACCCGGGCCGACGTCGACGTCTTCGACGTGGTGCTGACTGGTGGCCTGCTGCCTCGCAAGAACGGCTACGAGGTGTGCACCGCCATCCGGGCTCTTCCCCACGGCAAAAAGCCCGGCCTGGTGCTGATGAGCGCGGCCTTCCGCGGCGCCGCTGCCCGCAACCACGCGTTCAGCACCGGTGCCGACGCCTATTTCACCAAGCCCTTCGTTCTCAACGAGCTGCGCGAAAAGCTGCGAGAGCTCGGCGCGCGGGCCAAGGGCATCCCCGTGCCGACGGACGCCCCGGCGTCGCCGGCGTCGACGCCGCCGACCCCTGCTGCCTCCAAGGGGACTTCCTCTCGTCCACCCACTCCGGTCTTCGAGGAGCGAGCTCCGGCAGAGAAGCCGCGCAAGCTCGAAGCAACCGAGGTCAAGACCCCCACCGACGTCGCCGCCGTCTTGTTGCTGGCTGCTCGTGAGCGCTTCGATGGCGTATTGCGCTTCGCTGATGGGGAAAACGAGCTGAAGGTCGCCTACATGCGCGGCATCGTGGTGGGCGCCGGCGACAACCTCCGCGAGCACGCGCTGGGCGAGTGGTTGCGTCGCCAGGGCCGCTTGACCGACGCCCAAGCGCGGGCCCTCGACGACCGCTTGTCGCAAACCCGCGAACGCGTCGCCGAAGCCCTGCTGGCTCTGGGTTTCGTCACCGCCACCGAAGCCCTGGGGCTGGTGGATTTGCAGGTCCATGCGCGCGTGCGGCGGGCGCTGGTGTGGAAAGGAAAGGTCGACCTCGTCGAAGGCGAAGACGCCGCCGAACCCCTCGCTGCCCACGCCCTCGACGTCGTCGAAGTGTTGCTGCGCTTTGCCTTGGAGCCCAGCCACCGCAAAGAGGCCGACGCCTTCGCCGTGACGCGTGCGAGCGAACTGCTGGAACGCACCGCGGACTTCGATTCCGGCTTGGTGGGCTTCGCGCGCCTGCGGCGCATGTCTTCGCTGCCGCAGCTCTTGCTCGAGCGCGTCTCCACCATCGGCGAAGTCGCTGCCATCGCCGACGCCGTCGAAATCTGGGCCTTGTGGTTCGCCGGGCTCTTGCGCGCGCAGCTCGATCCGCCGGCGGATCCTCGAAGCGTGCCCCGGGCCGTGAAGACGTCCCGCGGAACCGGGGGGCTCGTCGACGACGACGCCGTCGCTGCGGTGGCCCGGGTGCTGCTCAAGGCCCGGCGGGCCTCGGTCTACCAACTCTTGGACGTGCCCCACACGACGCCGACCGCCGCCGTGCTCGAGGGTCTGCACGCGCTCGAGGCCGCGGTTGGGCGGGACACGCTGAAAAACACCAACCTTGGTCCCGCGGGATCATCGGCGCGCGAGCTTTGGACGCTGCTCGAAGAGCACAACTTCGTCTTCTCCGACGAACGACGGCGCAAGACCTACGACGCCGACCTCGGGCACATCGTGGTCCCGCTGCTGCCCTCAGTCCGTCCGCCGACGCCGACCCGAACGCTGCTCGAGGTCCAAATGCTCGTGGACTCCGGCGCCCTCGCCGACGCCGCCAGCATGCTCGGCGAATTCAGCGTCGCCAATCCCGACGACATCGAAGCCATGGCCCTGCGCGGTCACCTGGCGGTGCTCATGGGCGAGCGCGATCGAGGTGTGGCCCTGCTCTACGACGCCGCTCGTCGTCATCCGCAGGCCGTACGGCCCTTGTACTACCTGGGGTTGCTGGCGCTCATCGACGGCGACAAAGACCAAGCGCGGCAGATGCTCACCGAGTGTGCGCGTCGGGCGCCGCGCGACGCCGACGTGCAGCGCGCGCTGAAGTCGATTTAACCAGGATCGCCTTCGGCGCGATCCCGGTGGGACGAACGCCGCTCAACTCTCGGACAAAGCCGCTTCGACGATGGCCCACACGATGCCAGCGTCGCTGCCGGGGTCCTCGGGGCGACCGGGGAAGCGTCCGCAGAAGCTACTCTTGAGCACTTCGGCGAGCAGCGCGCGCTCGTTGCCTTCCATCAGCGGGTGCTTGAGCACGATGCAGACCTCATCGGTGGCGCGCACCGAGAGGCCCGACGACAGCTCGGGACTCATCCGCACTTTGTCGGCGACGGCGACGACGGTCTCGACGAGCTTCTTTTGGACTTCGGGGTGGCGGTTGCTCAGCAGCTTCACTTCTTCGCTGGGCGGCGGGTAGCTCATGTGGATGGGCGCGAAACGATCGAGCTGGGCGGCGTCGATGCCGAAGGTGCCGGAGAACTCGCTGCCGCGGTTGACGGCGGCGATGAACTGCACGTTGTCGGGGATGGGCAAGAAGCCGTTGGTGATGGGGTTGTAGACCCGGCGGGAGGCGTCGAGCGCGGGCATCAAGACGTTGCGGGCGGTCTCCTGGCAGCGGTTGAGCTCGTCGAGGAACACCAAGAAACGTCGGTGCGGCTCGGTGGAGGCGCGCTCGAGGGCGGCGAGGAAATCCGTCTTCACGAAGTCGGTGACCGGTGCCCCCGTCGACGACGCTCGCACCTGCACCGTGGCCAGAAAATCGGTGGCTTCGACGACGGCGGCGCAGTTGAAGAAGACGAACTCCAGGCCCAGGGCTTTGGCGATGGCTTTGGCGATGACGGTCTTGCCGCATCCCTGGGGCCCGTCGAGCAGCACGTTCAAGCCGCTCTCGAGCAGGATCTGCAGCTTCTTCGACACGATGGGATCGAGCCACACTCCTTCGAGGCGGAAGGGCAGCGCCTTGACCAATTCGACCTCGACGACGCCGCGATCGGTGCGGTCGGGACGGGTCATCACCGTGATGCGCACCTGGCAGGGGGTGCCGGGCGGGATGCGTTCGTCGTTGCACAGCACCACCTTGGGCGCGCGCTTGCCGTCGAGGTGGGTGGCGCGAAAGCGAAAGCCCGAATCGGCGACGGGATTTGGATAGAACGTCGCCTCGTGCACGCCGCCGACGTTCAGCTCTTCGACCTTCCAGCGTCCGCTCATGCTCTGTCCTCTATCTCATCTGGGTTGGGAAGGTCGGCCGGTGCCCAAGAGCACGAGCCGTTCGACGACGGCGGCGAAGCCTTTCACGGCTCCGTCGAGGTCGTCGCTGTCAAGGAGCAGGTGGTGGGGAAAGCAGATGTCCTCGAGCTCTTCGACGGCGACTTGCGCACAGAGGAAACCTTGGCGGGTCAGGCGCACCACCAGGTTCGAGAGCGCGGTCACCGAACATTCTGTCGGCGAACCGTCGCTGATCATCACCAGGAGGCGGGTGCGTCGGCGTGATCGTCGCGCGACCTGGGCGACGTGAAAGAGGGCAGCGGCGTCGTTGTTGCCGCCGTCAGACACCAAAGAAGAGACCGCGCAGCGTCGGGCATCGCCAGCATCGAAGAGGGTCTCGTCGGTAAAGCCGAAGAAGCGAGCGTCGACGCCGCGCAGCCCTCGGGCAGCCTCCGCGATCACGGCCGCAAAGAGGCGCGCTCTCTCGAGGTTGTCGCCCTCCATCGACCCCGAGCAGTCGATGATCACCGCGAGGAAGAGATCGGCCGCCGGCAGCGTGCGTCGACTCACCAGCAGGCGCGGATCCCCGCGCAGGACCGCGCCCAGCAAGGCCGTCTTGTCGACCCGACGACCGCTGAGGCGCCTCCTTTCGATGACCAGGTTCCTGCCGAGCTGCAGCAGCGTCTGACGCAGGCGTTGGGAGATGCGACGCACCCGATCTGCCAAGATTCGGTGTGCGGCGGCATCGAAGCCGACGCGCTCGATGTGGGTGATGGGCTCGTAGTCGTCGTCGTCGGAATCGTTGAGCACCCGACCCGCACTCATCCGTCGTCCCCGGGCTGCCGAGGGCTTGCTCTTTACGCGGGTGCGCGCCTTGGGCTCGGCCACCGCTCGACCGAGCTCGTCGATGTCGACGCCGCCGTCGCCGACGATCTCGTCGGGGCTGCCCTCGGTGAGTTGGTGGAGGTCGAAGGCATCGAGCAGACGCGTTTCGTCGGCGAAGATCTCGCGCAGGCGGCGGGCGATGTTCATCAGCTCGGCCATGGTGCTGCTGCGGAAAGGGGTGCCGTGCGCGCGGCCAGAGCGCGGCCCGGCGCTGCCAAAGAGGGCCAACGCCTGGCGCACTTTGTCATCGTCGTAGCGGTCCCCCAGACCCATGCGCAGTGCTCGCATGAAACGCGAAAAGGAGCTGCCGAGCTTCTCGAGCACCGAGAGCGCGCTGCCGATGTCGAGGCCCACGGCACCCGGCCGGCGCGCGACCCCCAATCTCTTGGCCGACAGCACGGCGAACGCCCGCGCTCCCATGGCCTGCACGACGACGTCGACGTCGACCTCTTTCTGCATGTGCTGGAAGGCGTGGGCCGCGAGGACCTTAAGGGGATCGCCGAAGCGGGCGCTGCGTGCGCGCAGATTGCGCTCGAGGTGTTCGTCGGCGACGAGGTTCAGCAGCTTGTGCAGCCGTTCGGTGCGCGCCTGTTCCCACACGAGCAGGGCGTCGTCGCTGGCGTGGTAGCGGTGGTGGCCAAGCTCGTGGACGATCAGCCCCTTGACGACGTCGACGCCCCCCTCTTCGCCCATCAGCAGCGGCAGCGGATTCACAAAGACGCGGTGGCCCTTGAGGCGCGTGTAGCCGAGCCCGTCCCCGATCAGGCTCATGCCCAGGGTGCGCCCCACGATGACCACGCTTTGGCGCGCGCCCCAAGAGAAGAGATCGCGCAGGCGCTCCACCGCGGACAACGTCGTCAGACGCAATGGCACGAGCCGCACCAGGGGCGTCAATGCGGCGGCGCCGTCGACGACGCGCAGGGCTTCGAGCACCAGGGGCGTGGACCTGACCCGGCTGGTGCGCGACAGCAGGAAGAGCAGGCGATCGGTGGACACGACGCCCCACAACAGCGCGCTGGCGATCAGTCGCTCCTGTTGGTCGAGGTCGAGCGTCTTGAGCAAGGCCACCAGCGCGTCGGGCTGCTCGGCCAAGAGGGCGTCGGCCCAGCGGTGCGTCGACGGGGAGGGTGGCGCCGTCAACGTGGTCGCCGGCGCGGCCTTTGCCAGCGCGGGGGCGGCGTGCTGGAGCAGCTCGTCGGCGGCGGCACGGGCGTGGGGCTCGTGGGGGAGGAGCCCTGCGTCGTTGCGTTGCAGATCGAGCAGCAAGGCCACCGCTCTGGCGTCGAGCAGGCGGCCGTAGACGTCGGCGTCGGCGTAGCGGGCTTGGCGGAGGATCGACGCCAGGGCACGCCACAGCGCGGCATCCAGGGGAGCAGGCAAGGCGAGGGCCAATTCGATCATGGCCTTCATGCCGCCAGGGGCGGTGAGTACGTCGCGCTCGAGACGCAGGGCGTGGTCGTCGTCGTCGATGAGGAAGAGCCGCGCGGCCAGTGGCAAGGCCGAGCTGGCAAAGTGGGTGCGCAACGCCGTCATCAACGCTTCGCGCTCGGTGTTGGTTGGTCCGCCCAAGGTCACGGCCAGCGCGCGTCCCGTCGTCGAAATCGGATCGTGGGACGCGAGGATGGCGGCGGCGACGTCGACGTTGCGGGGCACCGAGCGCCTCGAGAGCACAACGTCAGCGACGCCGCGGATCGCGCCAGCGACGGTGGCTTGCAAGAGCGCCGCCGGGAGGTGGCCATCGGCGAGCACCGACAACACCCTGCCCTCGTCGGGCGTCAGCACCCTGGGGTCGCCGCCGTCGCGGGCTCGCAGCGCTCCCAGCGTCGCCGAGCGCGGTCGCAGGTGCACCCCCGACAGGCCATCAGAGACAGGCCGGCACTCATCGAGGAGCAAGGGCAGGAGAGCGGATCGATGGGTCTCGAGCATGCCGTCGACGATGTCGGCGATGGCGGTGATGGCGAGGTGACTGCAGAGGCCCCGCACCACGGCACGTGCCCCGCGGCCTCGCTGCGACGTCGCCACAACGCGGAACAGGCCAGCCGCCGCCGGAATGTCCAGCTGGCAACACAGGATTTCGGCGGTGCGGTTCAGACGCTTTTCGTCGACCGGACGCTCGGTGCCTTCGCGATCGACGATGGCGGTCAAGACGGCCAGCACGGTGCCAGCGCCAAGGCTCCCCAGCGCATCGAGCAGGCGACGGCCATCGAAGGGCAGGGCAATGGCGACGTCGGCGATGACGGCCGCCGAGGGTGGTGCCAGGCGCCAGTGTCTCAGCACCTGCTCGATGACCTCGAGATAGTCGCGTCGATCCGAGGCCTGCGACGGCGGTGTCGACAGGAGTGTCGGCGTCGGGCACGTCGAAAAAGATCGGGCCAGCTTGTCGATGGACAGGGCCGCTGCCAGGCGCTCGTACCCACGCTCCGTGCACAGACACAGCACCCCAGCGACGGCGTCGACGTCGTAGTCGGTGCCTTGCAACAACACCGGATCCTGCGCCAACAGCGCGAGTGGATCCTCGTGTCGCGGCACAGCGACGTCGACCAGAAGGCGGGCCGCAGCCTTGCGCATCGAGAGCTCGATGCCCTCGAGGGCCAGCACCACGGGCGCGCCCACCGCAGCCACAGCGAAAAGGCGCGCCGACATCCCCGCGGGCGTGGTCAACGCAGCGATGGCGACGGCGACGGCCAGGCGCAGCAGATCGCCTTCGTCGAGGGCGCGACGTCTCGCGGCGGAAGCCAAGGCCTCGGCCACTTTCTCATCGCCGCCGATCAACCCAACGACGTCGACGAGGGCGTCGTCGAAGCCGCTCGTGGCGTGTTGCAGCAAGGCCGGGGCGGAGGCGGCGACGGCGGCGTCGGGGGCCTGGGCCATGGGCAGCGCGCGCAAGATCAGCCCGGCCTGGGACCAGGGCAGGGCCAGCAGGGCCGCGCGGGCGTCGTCGTCGTCGATGAGGCCTTGACGCCTGCCTCTGATGATCGCGGCCCCGAGAGCGGGCTCGCGGGCGGCTCGCTGCACCAAGCGCACGCGCGCGTCGTCGCGGAGCCGGGGATCTGCCAGCAGCAAGGTCAACAACGACGCCGGCAACGCATCGAGCCCCAAGGCCGCGCGGCGCACATCGGCGCGCGCGTGAGCAGCAGCGTGCACGAGGCGCAGGCCATGACCGGGGTGGGCCGCCGACGTCGACAGCGCTTGCACGGCGGCTTCCCGCACCAGGTGGTTGCGATCGTCGAGGGCGGCCACCAGGGCTTCGATGCTCGCGCGCCCCACAGCTCCAGCGAGCACCTGGCAACACTGGACGCGCAGCGCAGGATCGGGCCGCAGGGACGGGTCGACGCCGACGCCCTCGGGCCTGAGCAGCCGATGGGCGATGGGCAGCAAGGGCAGTCGCTGGGCCACGGGGCCCTGGGCGCTGGGCGGCGCGAGCCCCCCAGCCTCGGCCAGATCATCGAGCAGGCTCACCACCAACCTCCGCGTCGATCAGCAGGGGTGAGCAAGATCTGCGGTTGCAGGTAGACGTCGTCGTCGTCGAAGGCGCGGCGCTTGGTGGCCTCCGTGGGTCGGTGTCGCCACGCGCGCAGCATCACTTCGCCGTGGTGGGCCAGACACAACAAGGCGCGGGCCGGCAGGCGCGGGAGCAGGTCTTTGGCGAGAGCGCGGGCCTCCTGCTCGAGCGCGCGATGACTCTTCTTGCCGTGCAGATTCTCAGCGCGCAGCCGGGGTCCGTCGATGTGCAGCAGCTCGTGGGCCAGCGTCGCGAGTCGCGCTGGGGCATCGCCTGCCAAAAAGAACGGCGGGCGCAAAGCGAGCTCGATGCGACGTCGATGGCCACCGAGGACCACCGAACGGGCACAGCCATCGAGCTCCCGCACCGACGCCGCCGCCAGCCCGTGCGCCGAGACCGTGACAAGCGCGAGGGCGTCGACGTCGACCCGCTGGAGGGGCGGGCTGTGCTCAACCATCTCTCGGAGCAGGTGCTCCAGGGCCGTGGTGAGATCCGGCCGATGAGCGCTCATGACTTCGGCGGGTCGGATGAAGGCAGTTGCGGTTCGTCGACCTCGATTTCTCGCGTGAAGATCACGAAGGCCATGCGCGGCCTCTTGCTCGCCTCGTTGGGCACGAAGGTCATGCCGTCGTAGACCCACCCCGCGCGGGTCTCATGATTGATGAGCGCGGTCAGCACCTCATCGGTGACGGTGCTGGTCTCTTTGACGCGAAACTCGGTGATGCGCACGGCCTACCCTCGATCGACGGAGGGGGCCGCGCCAACGACGACGTCGTCAGAGAGGGCGTCGTCAGGCGCACGGATGCCATCGAGGATGAGCGCGATCAGCTGTCCAGGCACCTCAAGCGGTTCGCCCTCAAGCTGGCCCGAGAGCACGGCATAGAGCAGTCGCTCCGCCGCGCCGATCACAGCCAGAGTCGAGAGCTCGGCGGGGAAGGGCTTCAAGAGGCCATGCGCGCGGACCCGCGCGGTGTGTTCAACGGCCTTGGCGGACATCAGATTGGCGAGCTTGATCACGGGCGCCCGCGCACCGCGCGCCGTGCCCCGGTTCTCCTGCAAATAAAGCAGCGCTGTGTCGGCGTGGTTGAGGATCATCAGCATCAGACCACTGGAGAGCACCTCGTAGGAGGCGGCGACGTCGGCGCGGCTCTGGGCGAGTTCGACGGCCTTCAAGCTGTTGTCGAAGCTCTCCTGCACTGCGAGCGACAGGGGCTGAAACATGCTCTCGACCAGCGCGCTCTTGTCGTCGAAGTAGCGGTAGAAGCTCCCTTTGGCGACGCCAGCGCCGTCGGTGATGTCTTCGATGGTGACGGCCTCGATGCCCCGTTCGAGAAAGAGCACGAGGGCGGCGTCGGTGAGTCCCTTGGTGCGCTCTTTGCGGTTGGTGTCGCGGCGTCCACCGGGCTGACCGGGTCGCTCGGTGGGCTTGGGTCTCGCCGCCGCGACCTTCGCTCGATCGCCGACAGAGCGCCGAGGGGCGTGGGTCTTTTTGGGCCGCGGCTCAAACACGGGCGCTTTGGCAGCGCGAATCGAGGGGCGCACCACAGGCGCAGCGTCGCGCGGCCGCGACGGGTTGTTCTTGGGCTCGACCATCGCTCCACCGTCCATCCGGGCATTGTGCCGTCGTCGTCGTGGATGACCGATGTTGGCGCGGGTCGCAAGGAGGTGTGCCGCAGGCTGCTCGTCGTGGGCTGCGGCCTGCGCTCCTGACTGATGGAGCGTGCATGGGCGCCCCTCGAGATCGAGATCGCAACGATGGCGCTCGCCGAAGATCGCCCGCGCTCAGGATAGAAAGAGGCGCCGATGAGCGCCTCTTTCTAGGACTCGAATCATCTGTGCAGACTCGAGGTCTTTCAGAGGGCTGGACGCTTCCCGCCGAGCTCCTCGGCCAGCGCTTTCGCGCCGTAGACCTTGTCGATGGCCTCGAGAATGGCCGCAGTGTGCACGGCGACGGCGCGGTTGTCGGCGGGGTTGAAGCCGTAGTCGCCGCCCAGGCTGTGGATGTTGCCGTCGAAGATCAGGCCGACGACTTCGGCGTCTTTGTTGATAACGGGTGAACCGGAATTTCCGCCGATGATGTCGTTGGTCGTGGCGATGTTCATGGGCTTGGTGAGGTCGAGCTTGCTCTGGGCCTTGAGCCACGACGAGGGGAGCTTGAAGGGGTCTTGGCCGGTGTGACGCTCGAAGGCGCCGGCGATGGTGGTGATGGGGTTGACCTCGGCGCCGCGCTCCTTCCAGCCTTCGACGGCGCCGTAGGAGAGGCGCAGCGTGAAGGTGGCGTCGGGGTAGATGGTGGTGCCGTAGGCGGCGAAGCGGGCCTTGGCGATCACCTCGCCCGACTGATCGACGACGCTGTCGACCTCGTCTTCAAAGGTCTTGCGCAGGCGTCGGGCGTCGGCGTCGACGAGGCGGGCGAAGACGATCATGGGATCGGAGCTCTTGTCGATGGCGGCTTTGTCGACGCCGACGATCTTCTCGGAGACTTTCTTCTTCGTCTTTTCGTCGAGCACGTCTGCGTATTTGAGATAGCCGCGCCGTGCTTTGACGTCGGCGAGCTTGCTGCCCTTGATGAGCTCGGTGGCGAGCGTCTCGGGCGACTTTTTGCCGAGGATTTTTTTCACCAGCGGATCGTCGGCGGTGAGCAGCTCCCGCATCTTGGTCAAACCAAAGGTGAGCTTGAGGATCTCGAAGTCGGCATAGATCGGCGCCGTCGAACCCAGCTCCTGCCAGGTACCGGGCAGGGCGGCGTCGGTGAACTCCTTGAGGCGCTTCTCGTTGGGCAGCGGGAGCTCGTCGCCGGCGCGGACCAGAGCTCGGGCGATGTCGAAGGTGTCGGAGGGAAAGGCCCAGCCCACTTCGAGGTTGATGAAGGCCGGCCAGATCTCCTTGGCCCGGGTCATGGCGTGGTCGATGTTCGCGATGGCGGTGAGCGTATCCTGCTTCTTCGGGGCGTCCTTGATGGAATTGATCAGATCGGTCTGTGCCTTGATCTTGGACTCGAAGAAGGTCTTGTCGGTCAGGGCGGACTCTCTGCCAAGTCGCGCCTTGTAGGAGTTTTCGACATAAAACAAATACGACTCGGAGACGCGCCGCTGCTCCGCGCCCTTGGTGCCGAACTGCGTGAGCTGTCCGCGCATCTCGGCGAGGCGCAAGAGGCGCGCGGGTTGGCTGAAGTCCCTCTCGAAGGCGAGCTCGCTGACGGTGTCTTCGCGGCTGGTGTTGCCCGGGTGCCCAGATACAAAGGTCAGATCGCCCTTTTTGGTGGGCGTCTTGGCGAAAGGGAAGTACGCCGGCGTCGCGGCGGGCTTGCCGTTTTCATAGACGCGAATGAAGGAAACATCGAGGTCATAACGTGGAAAGTTGAAATTGTCGGGATCGCCGCCGAAGAAGGCAATCGAGAGCTCGGGTGCGAAGACCAATCGAACATCTTGATAACGCTGGTATTTGTAGAGGTCATATTTGCCCCCCTTGTAGAGGCTGACGACGTCGCAACGGATTCGATCGCTGGTGGAGCACTCCTTGGTGATCTTCGCGGTCTCGGCCTTCTGGGCCTCGATGTAGGCCGGTCCCGTCTTGCCGGCGGTGGCGGCGTTCATGCGCGCGGTGACATCGCTGATGTCGGTGAGCTGGTTGACCTCGAGAGCGGGGCATTTCGGCTCGGCGGCGATGCCCTTGGCCGTGAACCCCTCCTTCACATAGTCCTTGGTCTTGGTGCTCAGCTCCTGGATGCACTGGTGGGCACAGTGGTGGTTGGTCATCACCAAGCCATCGGGGGACACAAAGCTCGCGGAGCACCCCTGCGCCAGCCGCGCCGACCCGAGGCGCACCCGATCGAGCCAAGCGGCGTCTGGCTTGAAGCCGTACTTCGAGGCCACCTTGTCGGCGGGAAAATTATTGAACGTCCACATGCCTTCGTCGGCGATGACCGGCCGGGACGAGCCAGCCACAAGGGCGACGACGGCGACGGATGCAAGAGCGGAGCAGCGCATCAGAACCTCCGCCGATGTCGCTACGCCACATCTGCTTCGCCGAACAGAGCCTCTCGGCGTCGACACCCTTCTCGAGGTCGCGGGTGAACGCGAAAACGGCGCCGCAGCGCCGGCCTCGAGCAAGCGGGGATGGGCGCGCTTCAGGTCTTGGGTTTGGCGGTCGGCACAGCAGCGGTGACGTCGTCGCCGAAGCGTTCGACGTTGGCGAGCCAGGCGGCAGCGTTCTTGATGTAGCGGGCGGTACCGGCGGTTTCCCAACCAATGTAGAGCCGCGTGAAACCACCGTCGAAGATGGCGCGCTTGTTGTCCTTCTCGAACACCGACGTGACGATGTTGTCGGCGCTGCCCCAGATGATGGGCGTGAGGATCTGGTTGGTGTTGATGGTGGCGATGGTCACGCCCTCGTAGACCGTCTCGATGCCGGTGGTGAGCAGGTGGTTGGGACGCACGCCCATCTTGTTTGGCGCCTTTTGCATGCCGACCGCCTGGCCGCCGGGGACGTCGCCGGTCATCTCGACGCCGAGGAGAGCCGTGCCGAGGGCGTTGGCGTCGGCGTAGTAGGGGAGGTTGTCGCCCCAGATGTAGACCCCGTGCCCGGCGTCGAAGTAGCGCTTGATGACGGCGATGTGCTCGGGGCTCAAGCGGGGTGCGCTGTCAGAGATGAGCCAGAATTGGTTGGCCTTCTGCAGCTTCTCCTCGAGCTCTGTGGGCGAAGGAGGGTTCGCGATCCAGCGGTAGACCGAGAAGCCCTTCTCCTTCAGGGCCGCGCGGGGGAGCGAGAAATCGAAGCCGGTGTAGAGCTGCAGCACGGCGACGGTCTGGCCCTCGAAGGCGCCGTCGACGGCGAGGTCGTATTGGTTGCCCTGCGCGTTGCCGTAGCTGTCTCTGGCGACTGGTCCTTTGACCTCGCGCTGCACGTGCTCGATGCTGCCATCGGCCTTGCGCACGTCGTCGATGACGATGGCGGCGGCGGGCGCGCTTTGTCCGGCGGCTTTGTTGTAGGCCGCACCGGCTTGGGCTGCGGGCCCGACCAGGAAAAAGAAGGCGGCGACGACGAGGGCGAGGCGTTTCTGCATGGCGGCTCCGTTGGTTCTCCCTGAAACGCGCGGGGGCCAAGCCAGTTCTGCCCGGGCGGAGAAAACTCCTAAGCCACGGGGATCAGGGCACTTTTTCTGACCGGTTCAGATCCGCGGCTTGAGCGAGTGGTACTTCAGCTGGGTTTTCTCGAGCCCATCGCGCAGCAGCATCTCTGCGGCATCGGCACAGTGCTCGACAAGGATCTGGGCTTCCTCTAGGTCCTTGCCGCGAAAAGGCGCCAGCACGTGGCCGACGACGCCGCCGCGGTCTTTGGCTGCGCCTTCGGGGACCTTGGAGCGCGGGTGCCCGATGCCGGCGCGGATGCGATGGTAATTGGGGCCAATACACTGATCGATTGATTTCAGACCATTGTGGCCGCCCGGAGATCCGCCGGTCTTGAGCTTGATCTGGCCCAGCTCCAGATCGAGGTCGTCGTGCACGACGACGATGTGGAGCAGCGGCACCTTGAAGAAGGCCATGGTCGGCTGCACGGATTGTCCAGAAAGATTCATGAAAGTTTGAGGCTTCAACAAGACAACAGGTTCACCCGCGATGGTGCCCTGGCCCAGCTCGCCCTTGAACTTGTGCGCGAAGGAGATGCGGTGGCGGCGTGCCAAGACGTCGACGACGTGAAAGCCGATGTTGTGCCGCGTGTTTTCGTATTCCTTGCCCGGGTTCCCGAGGCCGGCGATGAGCCACACGTTCTGCTCCCTACTTGTCGGCGAAGGGCAGGGCGTCGCCGAGCTTGAGCTTGACGCGGTCTTTGATCCAATGGCTGTCCCACCACTCGATGGGGTTGACCGCGTAGCCGCCGACCAGGGTGGTGAAGTGCAAGTGGTCGCCGCCCGCGAGGCCGGTGGCCCCGGTGAGCCCAAGGATCTGACCACGCGTGACGACGTCGCCGGCCTTGACGTTCAGCGCCGACATGTGCGCGTAGAGCGTCATCAGGCCGAAGCCGTGATCGAGGATCACGCAGTTGCCGTAGATGCCGAAGTAGCCGGCGAAGGCCGTGATGCCGTCGTTGCCGGCGTTGACCGGCGTCCGCTCCACCCGGGCGAGATCGAAGCCGAGGTGATCCTGCGTGTCGACGGTGACGCCGTCGCGGGTGTAGGTGCGGCGGTCGGCGAAGGCGCCCTTGATGGCGGCGTCGGCGAAGGGTTGGAAGCTCTGGGTCCAAACGAACTTTGACGGACTCTTTTGCGCGAGCTCGACGAGGAAGGCGTTGTTGGTCTGGCGCAGGCTGCGGTTCAGCACGAGGTAGTCGTCGAGGAGCACGCCGGTCTTTTGCAAGGCCGGTGTCTGGCCGAAGATCTCGGTGGTGACCTTCTGCAGAAAGGGATCCTTGAGCTCGATGGTGTCGGTGCCCATGGGACGCGGGATGAACTTGTGGACGAAGGGCGCCGTGGCCCTGTTGCCGAGCTCGTCTTCGGCAAAAAGCAAGACCCGGGCTTTGACGTCGGCCTCGGGGCCGGTGTCGTCGTAGGGCAGAGCGAAGAAGGCGAAGTGGCGCGTGGCGGGGGCCCCCGGCAAGGGAGCACCGCGGAAGGTCCAAGCGACCCCCGAGGGCCTGGTGACGACGACGCCATCGTTGTTGCTGGTGGCGCCAACCTCGTAGACGATGACCTCGCTGCCGCCCTGGGCCACGTGCACAAAGGACGACATCGGCGTCACCGTCGGCGGTGCGAGCCTCACGACGATGCTCTTCTCCACGCTCACGGGCTCGGCATGGCGCAACCACGATCCCACCCGTGTCGCTGTCACCGTCAGCTTCAAGGTCCCTTCCTTGAGCTCGGGCTGCACCGCCTTGCCGATGACGACGTCGATGCGGGCTTCGGTCTGCTCGGGCTCGGCGCGCGCGGAGCTCGGGGGAGTGATGTGCACCTCGCCCAAGGTGCGTTGGGACAGCCCCGCACCCTCGAGGGTGACGACGACGTCGACGATGCCCCGCACGGGCTCCTTGACGACGACGGCAAAGGCCGCGCGCATTCCCACGGCTGCAGGAGCGTCGACGACGATCTCGGGTTCGCCACCGACTCTGCCCGCGCTCCAGATGGCGTAGACGCCGCCCAGCACACCCAGCAGCACGAGCATGGCCAAAAGCAGGGGCGCGCGCGAGCGCTTGGGTTGTTCGCCAAAGGCCATGAGTGCTCCGAAGAAGAAAAAGGACTCCGTCGTCGTGAATCAGTCGCGCAGGGTCGCTTCTATGTGACCGCCCGCGCCCGCGTCACCTAATCCCAGAGATCAGTTGAATCTGCATCTTCGGGAGCGGAGCGACCACGGATGGGGAGGGCCCCGTCGGCGACTTGCCCGACGACGGGAGGGGGCGCAGCCCCCTTTGAAACACAATCCCTGGGTTCAGTTGAGTGCAAACTCAACTGAATCCAGGGATTAATCCCAGAGATCAGTTGAATCTGCATCTTCGGGAGCGGAGCGACCACGGATGGGGAGGGCCCCGTCGGCGACTTGCTCGCCGACGGGAGGGGGCGCAGCCCCCTTTGAAACACAATCCCTGGGTTCAGTTGAGTGCAAACTCAACTGCATCCAGGGATTAATCCCAGAGATCAGTTGAATCTGCATCTTCGGGAGCGGAGCGACCACGGATGGGGAGGGCCCCGTCGGCGACTTCCTCGACGACGGGAGGGGGCGCAGCCCCCTTTGAAACACAATCCCTGGGTTCAGTTGAGTGCAAACTCAACTGCATCCAGGGATTAGAAGCGACCCGAAGCGACCAGTCGATCAGCCTGCCTCGAGGGTGCGGGCGTGAGCGATCAAGCTCGAGAGGAAGCGACGTTCGTCGTCGTCGCTGACGGACTCCAGCCGGTCGTTGATGCGGGTGACGACCAGACTGGCCAACATCGCCAGCGCGGGTGCGCTCTGCAGGGCGGCGCGACTCAGGGGATGGTCGAGATCGACGACGACGCGGTTGTTGCTCTTGTCGACGCGCGCCGCAACTTTGCCTCGGGCGTTGGCGATGACGAGGCGGTTGAGCTCGAGGTCGCTGGTGAGACCCTTCGAGCGCTCCCGCACGACGGCGATGATTTGCACCAGGCGCTGCTCGAGGAGCTCGTGGTCCGAAGGCGGCGCGGGCGCGGGCTCGGGTGCCGCCTGGACGGGGGGCGGCGGCGGGGGCAGGGGCTGCTGCAGATACACGGGCTCAGGAACGTCGACGGGCGCTTCGCTCGCAGCGACTGCGACAGGTGGCGGCAGCCGCACCAATGCGTGTTGACGTAGGAGCTTCGCCAGCGCCGGCGGCTGCTCTTGGATGGCGGTGTTCAAGGAGATGAAGGCGCCGTCGAGGGGCAGCACCCGGACATCCAGCAAGCGAAGACGCAGAGCCGTCAGCCAGCCGGGCACTTTCCCCGCGTCTTGGTTCACGAAGCGCAGCGCACCGTGGTGCAACCAGGCGCGCAGGGCACGGTGATCGTCGTCGTTGCTCTCCCCCTTGTTGAAGACATCGATGGCCTTGCCCCACAGCACCGCGCTTTCGCGCGCGATGCTCTGCAGCAGCTTGTCGTCGACGCGGGCACTGCGCAGGTCCTTGGCGACGACGTTTTCGCCGCTGAGCACGCCGTTGCAGGGCACCAGCGGCGCCCCAAGCGACTCGACCAGCAGCCCGTCGTGGCCCACGCGCATTTGCAGACGCGTGTGGTCGGGATGGGTGCGCGGCAGCCCCATGCGCAGCTGGGCTTTGCCGATGTGGGTCGTGTGCTGCACCAGCACGTCCTCGACGATGTCGAAGCAGAGCGCGGGCAGCCGTTTGCGGGTCTCGTGCAGGCGCGCCGCCGCGGCGAAGCTCTTTTCGACGTCGTCGATCTCGAGGATCTTGTCCATCAGCTCGCGCTCGGCGGCCCTTTGAATGATCACGACGTCGTCGAATCCCGGGGGCACGTCTTCGGAGCGCACGGGCGCCGACAAGAAGCGCACGCAGTCGTCATCGCCGCCTTGATCGCGCAAGGGAATATCGACGCCAACGACGGTGGGGAAAAACGCCAGGTCGGCGATGCGCGCGGCCAGCCCCGTCTTCGGCATCGCCTTGCGTTTGTCGGTGTGGGAGATGCGCAGGCGCTCGAGCAGACGGGCCCGCACCGAGACCTTCTCGCTGGCGCCGGCCTTTTGCACGTCGTCGACGAGGTCAGCGACCAGCTCGTCGCGCGCGGCGCGCAGACGCTCGATGACCCGGGTGAGCTTGGCATCGTGTTCGACGCCGTCGAAGTTGCCCGTGGGGGTGACGTCGTCGGCGTCGACGACGGCCAAAAGGGCCATGCCTACGAACTGCCCCACCGCAACGCGCGCGAGGTGCTTGCCTTTGTGCAGCAGCACCAACTCGGCAGCGGGCTTCAGCGCCGCCGCGCCGGGCAAGAGGGCGACCTCACCGTGCAGGCCATCGTCGTCGATGCGGGTGCGAACGAGAGTGGCGACGTCGGCGTCGATGACGGCGGCGACGTTCTGCTTCTGCTCGAAGGCCAGGCGTGCGGCGGCCTCGGCCAGGGCGGCGCTGGCATCTTCGATCGGGAGCTCGCGGAGCCGGGCCATCACGGCCGCTGCCGACGTCGACAACACCACGACGTCGCCGAAGCCCTTCACCATCGGGGCGGCCTGGGACACCGAGCGCGCCACCCCTTGGGTCAGCAGCTCCGCGAGCGTCGTCGTCGATCCATCGAGTCGCGCGACGACGAATTCATCGATGCCAAAGACCTCGAGCACGCGCGTCAGCAAGGGGCCCTCGTCGACCAAGCCTGGCGATCCCAGCGCGCTCCCCAAGAAGTCGACGCGGGCGTCGGTGGTGGCCTTCTTCTTCTTGCCGCCGACGACTTCGGCGACCCGATCGACGGTGGGCACGGCTCCTTCGGCCAACACCAGCTCCAGGGCCGCAGCGACGTCGCCGTCGCTGTTGGGCGAGGACTCCGCCGAGAGCAAGAGCACCTCTGTCCAGGCCGGTCCGACCTCTTTGGGGGGGAGGTTTGCCTGCAGGCGCGCGAGGGCTTGGCGGTGTTGATCGGTGGGGAGCAAGCAGCTGACGACGTCGACGGCGAGGGGCCAGGGATCGGCGAGCGCGGCCATGAGCTTGGGCACCGCTGCCAGGGCCGCGCCCACGAGGTGATCGATGCTGCCGTGGGGTTGCAGCTTGCCGGTGAGCTCGAGCCGGTCGTCGTTGAGCGCCGCAATCAGGCCCGACACGGGCGCGGCCAGCTTCGCGACCTGCAGGCGGCGGCCCTCGCAATAGACCGCCAGCTCGAGCTTGGCGCGCGCTCCGCCTGGTCGATGACCGACGAAGCCGGTGACGACGGTGGGCACGGGCTTGACCGAGCCAGCAACCTCCAGGCGCGTCGAGACGGCGACCCGAGCGCTGACGTCGGCAATGGCCAGGGTCTCGGGGTTGCGGTCGCGCAGCTCCTGGCGCCGGCGCGCCTGGAGCGCTTCGTCGTTCATTGAAATGAGGGGGCGATGGGGCACCACCTTGCGCAACACCGCGCGCAGCACCTCACCCGCCCGCAGGGTGGGGCGCACCGAGGGCGTGAAGTTGATGACGTCGACGCCGACGACGCCGATGGGGCCTTGGTCTTTCGTCAGCTCTTCGAGCGAGACCTCGTCTCGTCCCATGGTGGTGAAGAGGCGGGCGGTGGCGGCGGGGTGATCGAGGCTGAGGGTCTCGAGGTTGACGGGGTGCTTGGGGCAGCCGGCTGCCTCGAGCAGGGCCGCGGCCAGGGCGCTGCCGTCGAGGTAGAGGGCGAGACAGGCGACCAAGGCCTCGCGGTGACGCCCAGGAGCCCGGCGCAGGCCATCAAAGAGCAGGGGAATGGCCGCCGCCGCCCGCACCAGAGCCTTGGAGAGGGCCGCATTTCTGACGACGTCGTCGTAGTTGAAGGTGGGCGTGAAGGCTCCCTCGACGACGATGCTGAGGCCCGGAACCACGAAGGGCACCGAGAGGTGGGCCAACTCGCAGCCGTCGACGACGACGATGATCTGCGCCGGTTCAGCACCGCCGCTGCGAAAGCCGATGACGCCGCGTTCGTTTTCTGAAGCATCGAAGCGGACCTGGGCGGCGAAGGAGGCCGACGTCGGCAGGTTGCAGAGCGTGCGTCGGGCGCGGAAGCGGGTCTGGCTGAGCTCCCTTTTGTCGGCTTCGTCGACGGCCGTGGTGATGTCTTTGAGGGGCACGCCCAGGCGGGCCATCCACTGCTCGACCACCTCGTCGACGAGGAGCACGGGTCGCGGCGGCTTCAGGTGCAGGGCCGTGCGCTTGGCGGCCACGGTGGCGGCGTGACCGTGGCGCCTCATGTCCTCGAGGATCGCATCAAAGGTGAGGGGCGCACCGAGGGCATCGGTGAACAGCGGCAGCGAGCGCAGGGCGGCGATCTGCTTGTTGGTGCTGGTGCGCGCAGGAGCCCCCAAGGAGGCAAGCACATCGCGGACGACGTCGTGGGCCCAGAGGTGGTGATCGTCAGGGACGGCCAAAGCGGCCGGTCTGCGCCCCGAGCCGTCGTCGCCGGCGCGCAGCAGTTGTTGGGCGGCGGGTGCCGCTCGCTTGAGGGCGCTGCGCACCAGTGCGTTGAAGGCGTCGTTGCGGATGAAGCGGCTGAACGAGGCGTCGCGGGGCAGGTGCGGAGCGTCGACGACGGCGACGAAACCTCGGGGAACCGGCAATCCGGCACAGGCCCCTTCGTCGACGAAGAGCACCGATTCCTGCACGACCCCAGCGCGTAGGATCATGAGGCGCCCGGGGAGAAAGGACCCAAAGCGATAGCCAAAGGAGCCGACGAAGCCGTCTTCGATGACGTCGATCTGCACGTCCGTCGGAGGCGGCTTGTGGCTGACGACGACGCCATTGACCGAGACCGTGAAGCGCGCGTGTCGGCAGCGCTCCGCGAGCAGCCGCTCTTCCTTCTGCATGCCGAACGCGCCCTGGAAGAACTCGACGAAGTGGCCAATGCGGAAGGCCTCCTGCACTTCGATCTGGGTGGTGAAGGGAGACTCGAGGGCGGGCTGGTCGCCGAGGTGGGAGGAGCCTTCGTCGTCGAGGAGCAGCTTCGTTGTTTCACTTTGCACACTGACGAAGCGGGGATCGAGGGCCCGCGCGGCCGAGACCCCGAGGGCCAGTTGCTGCCGCGCGGGGTGGTCGAGATCGTTGCGCACCAGCACGGCGCTCTCGAGGTCTTGGAGATCGCTGGCGCCGAAGGCCCGGCCATCGAAGCGCAGGCGAAAGAGCGAAGCCGTGACTTCGACGTCGACGAAGGTGGCGCCACACAGCCCAGCGGCCTGCACCAGCTCGACGACGTAGCCCAGGGGGTCGGCCAGGCGGAAGCGCTCGAGCTTTTCTTGGGCCTTCTTGGCGTCGACGGTGAAGACGCCGCGGGAGTCGACGACGCCGCCGCCGATGAGTTGGCTGATGACGTCGCTCACGGGGCCACCGCTTGGTCGGAGCTCTCACGCAGCCGCAGCGCCGCCAGGGCGAGGGCGCTGTCGGGGGCGGCCCCCAGGGGAATGGGCAGGAGCAGCTTGGCGAGGAGAAAGGCCGCCAGCGGCGTGTCTCTCGCGGCCAAGGTCAGCAACGCGCCGACGTCGGGGTGGGCGACGTCGACAACGAGGCGCGCTTTCAATGTGTGTGCTGCGGCTTTGGCGGGCACCAGCAAGAGCTTGCCTTCGCCGGCGCCGCTGAAGGCAATGCCGCCGCCGCCGGCGCCGACCACACGCGCCAGGGAGATGCTGGTGCCCTTCAAGAGCCGAGCCTCCTGCAGCAAGGTCCGGGTGAGATCGGCGAGGCGCGCGGCACGGGGGGCGAGCTCAGCGTCGACGTCGACGGCGGCCAAATAGACGGTGAGCAGCGCTGGGGTGGGGATCCCGCAGAGCTGGCTGAGGTCGTCGGCATCCGATGCCCAGCGCGCCGGATTCACGGCCAACACCAGCTGACCCGCCGCCGCCGCAGCAGCAGCAACCGCAGCACCGGTCGCGTCGTCGAGAGCCACCACCGAGCAGCCGCGTTTGACGACATCGTCGACGGAGAAGCGCGCGCCGCCGACGCCGCGAAAGAGGGGGCGCTTCTTGAGCTTCTTGTCCTTGAGGCGGGCGCGCAGCCAAGCGATCAGGGGGCCGCGCACCAGGGGATCGTCGCTGCCCTCGAGCACGTCCAGAGCCCGGGGCAAGAGGTCGTCGTCGACGACGGAGCGCACCATCTTCATGGCCTTGAGGTAGCGGTCGTCGCGCACCACGGAGTCGCGGGTGAGGGTGTGCTCGAGCCAGCGTGACGAGATGCGCACCGAGACGTCGGCGGGAACGTCGTCCCAGGCCGTGGCCTCGAGGAGGGTCAGGCCCTTGTTGTAAAAGCCGATGGTCGAGAGAGAGCCGGAGGGGGGGATGCCGGCGACGACGACGGTACCGGCGCCGTCGTCGCGGGTCACGGTGAGCGCGTGCTCGGGCAGGCCCAGGGGGCGGTTGATCGCGTGGCCGTCAAAGAGCAGCTCCTTTTCGACGTGGCGACACCAGTGGCTCACCGCCTGGCGGGCTTTGACGACGACGGCGTCCCAGCCGGGGCCGTGGCGTTTCACGCCGGCATCGTCGAGAAAGATGCGCACGCGGGTGCCCTCGATGGGGTCGTCGAGCCGCACGCGCGTGAAGGAGCGGTCGCGGCCGAAGACCACGCGCCAGCGTTCACCGGCCTTGGCGGTGTCGACGCACACAGCGACGGGATCGAGGGCGAAGACGGAGACGAAGCCGACGCCGAATTTGCCGATCTTGGTGAGGTCCCCATCCTTCGACGACGAAAACAGGCGGGTGAGCTGGCTGTCGATGATGGCCCGGTCCATGCCCGAGCCGTGGTCTTGCACCTCGAGCACATAAGAGGCGTCAGCGCCTTTGCCGTCGACGCTGGTGCTCACTTCGACGACGTCAGAACCGGCATCGAGAGCGTTTTGGATCAGCTCGCGCAAGCAGGCGAAGGGATCGGTGAATTGCGCGACCAGCGTCTGCAGGACGTCCATCAACGACCCCGCAGCCGCGTGCCCACCAGATGCACGCCCGCGGCGATGAAGAAGGCGACGAACCAGGCCCAGTCGTAGATAGAGGTCCAGGGATCGCCGACCTTGATCAGCCCCAGCGCCGAGAGAAAGCCCGGCAGGTTGGGCGTAATGCCCGCAAACAAAGCGACGACGGCGATGGGGTTCCAGCCTTTGGTGTACTGGTATTTGCCATCTCTCTTATAGAGCTGGTCGACGTCGAGGTCGCGCTTTTGAATGAAATAATAATCGGCGATCATCACGCCGCCGACGCTGCCCAACAATGCGCCATAACCGAGGAGCCACGTGAACAGATAGGCAGCGGCGTCGTTGTACAATCGCCAGGGCATGATCACCAGACCGACAATCGCAGTGATCACGCAGCCCATCTTGAACGATATCTTTTTGGGGTTGACGTTGGAGAAGTCATTGGCCGGGCCGACGATGTTGGCGGCGACGTTGGTTGTAAGGGTGGCGATGAGCAGGGCGAGCATGGCGATGAGCGTGGTGCCCGTGCCGCCGATCCTGCCGAGCAGTTGCACGGGATCGGAGATGCGCATGCCAAAGACGATGAAGGTCGCGTTGGTAACGACGGCGCCGATGAAGGCGAAGAAGGCCATGGTGGCGGGCAAGCCCAAAGCTTGACCGATGATTTGATCCCTCTGCGTGCGCGCGAAGCGTGAGAAATCGGGGATGTTCAGCGCCAGGGTTCCCCAGAAGCTCACCGCCGTCGTCAAGCCCGCGCCGAGCACCGCCCCCACGCCAGCGACGACGACGCCGTCTCTTGGCTGAGGGTTTTCCAGCAGACGCGAGAAGGAGCCGGCGGCGTCGACGGCCCAGGCGAGCAAAGCCACACCGATGAGCAAGAGAAAGGGCGCAGACCAGGTCTCGAGCATCTTGATGCTGTCGATGCCCTTCAAGAGGATGCCGATCTGCAGGGCCCAAAACAGCAAGAAGCACACGAGCTCGAGCCCCGAGATGCCGAGCACGGGCAAGCGCTCGGTGCCGCCGACGCCGTCCATGAAGACCACGCGCACCATCTGCGCGAGGGCCGCGCCGCCGATGTAGGTGTTGATGCCAAACCAGCCGCAGGCGACGAAGGCACGCATCAAGGCCGGGAGGTTCGCGCCGCGGGTGCCAAAGCTCGAGCGCACCAGCACTGGAAAAGGGATGCCGTAGCGCGTGCCGGCGTGGGCGTTGAGCACCATGGGCACGAGCACCACGAAGTTCCCCAGGGTCACCGAGGCGACGGCGGCCTGCCAGGTCCAACCTTTGTCGACGAGACCCGAGGCCAAGGTGTAGGTCGGGATGCACACGGCCATGCCCACCCAGAGGGCGGCGATGTGCCAGAGGTTCCAGGTGCGGCGTTCCAGCGTGGTCGGCGCGAGATCCGCATTGCTCAGGTCGTTGTCGGCGTCGCTCATGGCCGCTCCTTACAGCGTCAGGAGCGCATCGCCTAACCGGCAGAGGGAAAACGAGCCCTCGGCGTCAGGGCCGCCCGGCCTGAGGGCCGAGAGCTCAGCCAGTCGGTTGTCCTCGTGGATGGCCGCGCGAACTTCGCCCGGCCCGGCCCGGGGAGCGGCGGCGGGCCCACAGCCCCAGGAGCAAGAGGCCGAACGCGGCGCTGTCCCGCGTGGCGAGGGCGGCGCAGGTGCCGGCCACTCCTTCGAGCTGCTGGTCGAGGTCAAAGCAGCCGTCGTCGGTGCAGATGAAGCCCGGCTCGATCGTGCAGCTCGTTGAACAGCCGTCGCCGTCGTCGCTGTTGCCGTCGTCGCATTCCTCAAGGCCTGCAGCCACGCTGTCGCCGCAGACGGTCGTGCATCCGTTGGTGCCACAGTTCTGGCCAGCCGGGGCCGCCACTGCGTTGGCATCGATGACGAGCTCGCCGCCGACGTCTTCGAGGGCCGAGATGTCGACGGAGCCCTCGGGGGTCATGACGGCAAGGTCGCCGCCTACGTTTTCCAGGCTCGAGAGGTCGACGTCGCCGTTGGCGGCCAGGTCGACGTCGCCGTCGACGTCGACCAAGGCTTCGAGACTGATGTTGCCGAGGGCGTCGTTGTCGGCCACGCGTACGTCGCCGTCGATGCTCGCGAGGGCGGGCAGGGTGAGCTCGGGCAGGGCATCACAGTTGGCGAACACCAGGTCGCCGTCGACGCTGCCGAGCAGGGGTGCTTGGAAGCTCAAGAGCGCATCGTTGGCTTCGACGTCGAAGGAGCCAGCGGAGGACAGATCGGGAAAGGCGATGCTCGTCAGCGCATCCGCGTCGCGCACGATGACGTCACCGGTGACGATGACGAGTCCGCCGAGGTCGAGGTTGGTGACGCCGCCGCCGACCACCAGGTTGCCAGCGATGCACTGAATGCCATTGGCGAGGAAGGCGGCCACGTCGTCGTCGTCGAGGAGGACGACATCGCCACCCGCAGTCTCGAGCGCGGCGCAGGCGCGCGGGGGTGCCGCGGGCGCGCGCGCGTCGAGGCAGGCGCTGGCCAGTGGGTTGGGGGCGCAGGGGTCATTGTCAGCACGATCACCTTGGTCGCTGGTGCCGTCGTCGTCGGCATCGCCGCTGGCGGACTCCAAGGCGTCGACAATTCCATCACCGTCGGAATCACCACGTTCGGCACCGTCGGGCACGCCGTCTTGATCGGTGTCGCTGGCGGTGGGGGCCGTGCCTTGATCGACCTCCTCGCGGTCGGAGACGCCGTCGTCGTCGCTGTCGCAGGCACCGCCGTCGGGATCGGGAGAGCAGGCGTCGCCATCGTCTTCGTCTCGTTCGGCGCTGCGGCCATCGCCGTCGAAATCGACGTCGTCGCGCTCGCGGGCATCGAGGTCACCGTCGCCGTCGCTGTCGTCGTCACCCTCAAGTGCATCGCCCTTGCCGTCGCCGTCGCTGTCGGGCGCGAGGGGGTTGGTGCCGCGCGCGATCTCGATGCTGTCGGCGACGCCGTCGTCGTCGTGATCGCAGGCAGAGAGGGTGACATCGGGAACGCAGGCGTCGTCGTCATTGGCGTCGCGGGGAGCTGGTACGCCGTCGTCGTCGTCGTCGTCGTCGTCGTTCTCCAACCCATCGATGGTGCCGTCGTGATCGAGATCGGCGTCGCCTTCGACGCCGTCTGAGCGTCCGTCGCCGTCGCTGTCGATGTCGCGCGGGTTGGTCCCCCGGGCGAGCTCGAGGGCATCGGGTACGGAATCGCCGTCGAAGTCACAGCCCTCGCGCAGGCACACCACCGCCCCGTCGGCGCCCTCGACGATCACGGTGCCCCCGACGCTCTGCAGCCTCGGCATCGTGACGGACGTGAGGGCGTCGCAGTCATCGATGATCAGATCGCCGCCGACGCTCTGCACCTTGGGCAACGACACCGATGTGAGAGCGTCACAATCGTCGATGACCAGATCACCCTGGATGTTGCCCAGCGCGCCGTCGACGACGACGGAGGAAAGCGAAGGGTTGCCGGCGATGACGACGTCGCCGCGCACCAAACCCAGCAGCGGCAACTGCACCGCGACCAGGCCCGCGTTGTCCGAGATGGCGACCAGGCCCGCTTGGCCGAGCAAGGGCAACTGCAGCTCGGTGAGGGGGGTGCCCTCACACACGATGGCGCCGGTGACGACGCGCAGTGCGGGGAGCGCGAGCGGGCCGGCCCGGTCACCGCCGCGCAGCACGAGACTGCCGACGATGCAGCCGGTGCCCTGCAGGGCCGCGAGGTCAGCATCGTCGTCGATGGTGACCACGCCGCGGAGGGTCGGCAGGCCGATGCAAGCAAAGGGCACCACCTCGCGATCGAATTGGTCGGAGACGCCGTCGCCGTCGCCGTCGAAGGAGAGCGATTCCAGCGCGTCGCTGATGCCGTCGTCGTCGGTGTCACTGCGGGCCTCGATGCCGTCGGGCAGGCCGTCGCCGTCGCTGTCGGCTTTGGTGGGATCGGTGCCAAAGACCAGCTCATCGGCGGAGCTGAGGCCATCGCCGTCGTCGTCGCAGCGCGGGCTGGCGGTGGAGGGCACGCAGGGATCGAGGTCGTCGGCATCACGCTGCTCGGGCAGCTCGTCTCTGTCGAGGTCGCGTTGGTTGCTCTCGAGGGCATCGATGATGCCGTCGTCGTCGGAGTCCGCGCTGCCCTCGGCGCGGTCGCTCAGGTCGTCACCGTCGGTGTCGGCGTTGAGATGGCTCGTGCCGATTGCGGCTTCTTCGGCATTGGTCAGGCCGTCGCGGTCGAAGTCGCAGTCCGGGTCTTCGTCGCTGCGTGAGCAGGCGTCGAGGAAGAACGACGTGCTGGGTTCAGACGCGCGCCCGCGGACCGAGGCGATGGCGACCAGGGGCACGGCACCCAACGGCAGCTGGACGGCCCCGCGAGCGGAGGAAAAGCGAAAACTGAAGGCGGCGGCGTCGCGGTCGGAGCCGCGCTGGTCGTCGTCGTAGTCGCCCGTTCCCGGGTCGGTGTCGCCGATGGAGCCCTCGCTGGCCTCGCCCAAGAAGGCAAAGGGGGCGGCGTCTCCTTCGCTGCGATCGGCGATGAAGAACATCACGTTGGCCAGGGTCGGCGCGAAGCCATGCACCACGAAATCCGCGCCCGCGCGATCGACGCGGGCGATGAAGGGAGCGTTGAGAGCATGATCCTCATCGCCGATGTCGTTGGCGGTGCGGCCGTCGTCGTCGTAGTCGATGCCGAAGGGGACGTCGAAGGCCGCGAAGCCCGGAGCGACGTCGACAAGGGCATTGCCTCTGACCAGGACGCCGCCGCCATCGTTGTGCCCCACCCGCGCGGGTTGTGTCGTCAGTTCGGCGCGTCGCAGCCTGCGATCGAGCCCGAGGGCCACCGTGGCGTCGTCTTCGGCGACGATGCCCGCACCGTTATTGGGTGCGGTGGCACCGAGGTTCACATCCAGCACGTCGCCGACATCGGCGGCCGCAACGTCGAGGCCGATGGAGCCACCGATCTGCAGCCCGTCGCCGCCATTGCCGAAGGAGGAGAAGGCCCTGAGAGCTCCCGCGCTGGAGCCCAAGATCCGAAGGCCGTCGCCGCCGTTGTCGACGGCCGAGAGACCAAGCAGCGTTTCTTCGGCGTTCTCGCTCGCATCGTTGGTGCGGAGCACATCTTTGCCGTCGAGGGCCACCACGATTTCGCCCAGCGACAGGGCGCCGCCGCCCGCACCCGGACTCACATCGAGGATGAAGCCGCTGCCCACATTGCCGGTGGCGGCGCCGTTCAGGGACAGCGAATCGACACTGATCACGACGACGGCGCCGTCTGAACCGTTTGAGCTCGGCGTCAAAACCATCACGGCTTCGTTGGGCTTGGCTTCGAGGGCGCCCAGCCCGCTGCCACCCGCGGAACTTTGGATGTCGAGGTCAATGCCCCGGCCCGAACAGGACTCGGCGCTCACGGCCAGGCTGCTCACCCCCACGCGGGCGTTGCCGACGCGGAAACCCGTGCCGACGGCGTCGCGTACCAGGAAAGGTGCGATCTGCACGTCGTTCCCGGCAGGGTCGTCAGCGGCAGCGAGCACACGCTGCGGCTCGGCGTTGGTCTTGAGCGAGGACCGCCGGGCCGAGCCCGCGCGCAGCTCGTCAAGAACGACGTCGTCGATCACCACTCGACCTTCGGCCTGCCCCGTCATCTGCACCGAGCCACCGCTGGCCCCGCGCTGGATGGAGAGGGCGGCGGGTGCGAGAAGGGAGATCTCAAAGAGGGCGACGTTGACGATGTCGACGTCGTGAATGGACAGCGCGGACAGGGCGGCTTCGACCACGAGGTTGTCGGCGCTCACGTCGCACGAAGCGTCGACGCCGACGGCGAGAACGCGGCTGTCGCAGCCCTCCTCGTTGGCGACGCGGCCGCCGATGGTGAGGGAACCTCCCGATGCGACGTAGCCCGTGCCGACGTCGCAGACGGTCGCAAAGCTCGACACCGAGCTGTCGTCGGCCTGCACGGCGATGTCGCCGTTGTCGAAGCGCGATTCCAAATCCGCCTGAAAGCTGCCGCCGTCGACGTTGATGACGGCTCCCGCGCCGGAGCCCCGCACGCGGGAGCCGCTGACGGTGGCGTCGGTGTTGGTCAGCTCGATCTGGGGACCGTTGCCGTTGGGTCCCGTGGATCCGTCGGCATGCGCGCCGACGAAGCTGCTGGCCAGTGCGAGGCCACCGCCCGCGCCGCCGATGCCGCCGCCGTTGTCGACGATGGTGCACGTCGTGCATGTGGCCGCGCCGCCGACTTCGATGCGCACGCCGTCGTCGGTGTTGTCGTGCACCTGGCAGTTGGTGCAGAGGGCCGGTGCGCCGTCGCCGTGCAGCCCATTGGCATTGTCGTGCACATCGCAATCCACGCCGACGGCATCGCCGCGAACCCCGCGGATGCCGTCGCCGCCGTTGTCGGCGATCTCGCAGCCGGAGCAGAGGATCTGGCTGCTGGTGTCGGAGCGCAGCCCGTCGCCGTCGTTGGCGAGGAGGTCGCAGCCCGTGCACCCGGTGCCCGCGTCACCGACGACGCCGTGGCCGCGGTTGTCCTCGATGACACAGCCGGAGCAGGAGACAGCGCCGTGAATGCCATCGCCTTCGTTGTCGCTGACGCGGTGATCGTTGCCGGTGATGCCGCCATTGACACCGATGCCGTGGTTCAGGGTGACGGTGTTGCGCTGGCCAGCGACCGACGAGGCGCCCGTGAGATTGTCGGTGACGAGGTTGTCGTTGCCGTTGAGCGCCCCCACCCCGCGCCCGCCGTTGCCGCTGATGACATTGTCGTCGCCGGTGACGGCGCCATCGACGCCGTTGCCGCCGTTGTCACTGATGTTGTTGCCGTTGCCGGTGACGGTGACCGCGCCGAAGCCAAGGTTGTCGTGGATCAGATTGTCGTCGCCGTTGAGGTTGCCGACACCCGCACCGTTGTCGTGCACATTGTTGCCGTTGCCCGCGAGCGTGCCCGCGCCTCCGCCGCCATTGTGGGCGATGACGCAACCGTTGCAGGTGATCGATCCGTCGACCCCGCCGCCGAGGTTTGGGCCGGGGGTCCCGTCGGGGAGCACGCCGACAAAGACGTTGCTGGATGCGGTGAAGGCGCCGCTCAAGCCGACGTCGGCGCTGTTGACAACGGTGACGTTCGTGAGCGTGCTCAGGTCGATGCCCGAAAGCGGCAGCCCGGTGCCCTGGTTCGGCGCGGGGGTGCCGTCGGCCAAGGCCCCGACGGTGAAGTTGCTGAACGCCGCGGTCGTGGGCCCGCCCTGAATCAGGAAGCTTCGGTCGATGCTGTCGACGATGACGCCGCCGTCCCAGGTGAGGGAGCCCGTGATGCCGAGGGTGCGGATGCCAATGTTGTTGCCGGCAACGAGATCGCCAGACACGCCGAGATTGACGTCGACGAAGCTGACGTCTCTCAGGTCAGAGAGCTCGGCGCCAAAGGCCACCTGGCTGATGATGTCGACGCGGGTCAGAGCGAGGTCGGCAACCCCGCCGCCGCCGCTGACGTTGATCCCAATGAAGCCCGGCACCGCCAGGCCATCGAGCCCTCGGCCGAAGGTGCAGTCGGAGATGTCGTAGCTCAGCGAAGACCCCGACTCCCCCAGGTTGAGTTGGCCCGTGAACGCGAAGCCGCGCACGGCAATGACCGCGCTGGAGCCGGTGTGGCTCAGGCCCAGCGGACCGTTCAGCTCCACCGACGGGGTCCCGACAGCAAAGCCCAGGGCCCCGGTGCCATCGATGGTCAGGTTGCCGCTGACCCCCGTCCGGCTCAGATTGAGGCCGCCAAACGAGATGACGCCGCCGCCCCCGGGCAGCACCTGGATTTCGACGTCGTCGTCGACGTCGGTGCTCAGACGCACGGCCTCGGCGAAGGAGCAATGCGGATGGGCCACCGTGCAGGCGTCGGCGGTGTCTTCGTCGATGTTGTCGGTCGTGTTGACGACAAAAGTCGTGGTGCTGACGAGCGCGGCGGCGACGAGGATGAGCATTCCCTGTTGTAGCGCGCCAATTCGAGCAGCGCGCGAACGGGGGCGGAGGCTCAGCGTCGGGGTCGACGACGGGGCAGCAGCAGCAAGACGACGGCCAGCGCCGCAAGGCTTTGGGCCTGGCCCGCGCCACACGTCGCCGCCACCCTGGGACCCGCGTCGTCGAGGTCGAAGCAACCCGTGTCGGTGCAGACGAAGCCCGCCTCCGCCGTGCACGTGGCGGAACAGCCGTCGCCGTCGTCGTCGTTGGCGTCGTCGCACTGCTCGCTGCCGGCCTTGATGCCGTCGCCGCACAGGGTCGCGCAGCCCTCGGCACCACAGACCTGGCCCTCCGGAGCTGTGATGGAGCTCGCGACAATGGTCACTGCTCCCCCCACGTCGTCGAGGGACGAGACGTCGACGCTGCCATCGGGGGTCGACACCGCGAGATCGCCGCCGACGCTCTCGAGAGAGCCAAGGTCGATGTCGCCGCTCGCGCTCGCATCGAGGCCGCCGCCGACGTCCTTCAGTGCAGGTAGGTCAATGTCGGCAAGGGCGTCACAATCCTCGACGCGCACATCGCCCTCGATGGTCGTGAGGGCGGGCAGCGCGAGCCCCGTCAGGGCGTCGTTGCCCGCGAACACCAGGTCGCCTTCGACGCTCCCGAGCGCTGGCGCGGAAAACTCGACCAGCAGGGTGTTGCCTTCGACATCGACAGATCCTGCGTTTGCGAGGGCGGGCAGGCTGAGGCTCGTGAGGGCGTCGGCGTCGCGCACGGTGACGTCGCCGGTGACGACAATGAGGCGCGCCAGCTCGGCGCTGGTGACGTCGCCGCCGATGACGAGGTTGCCGACGATGCACTGCACTTCCGTGGCGACGAAGGCCGCCACGTCGTCGTCGCTGAGCAGGATGATGTCGCCGCCCACGGTCTGAAGGCCGCTGCAGTCGCGGGGGGGAGCCGGAGGCGCGCGCGCATCAAGACAGGCCTTGGCCAGCGGATTGGGGGCACAGGGGTCGTCGTCGTCGCGGTCGCTCTGGTCAAAGATGCCGTCGCCGTCGTCGTCGCCGGTGGACGATTCCAAGGCATCGATCGCGCCGTCGCCGTCGCTGTCGCCGGGTTCGTCGCCGTCGGCCACGCCATCGAGATCGCTGTCGCTCGCGGTGGGGTCGGTGCCCTGAGCGCGCTCATCGCTGTCGGAGAGGCCGTCATCGTCGCGGTCGCAGGCGTCGCTATCGGGGTCTGGGCTGCAGGGGTCGTTGTCGTCGTCGTCGCGTTCGACGCTTCTGCCGTCGCCATCGTTGTCGACGTCGTCGCTCTCAAGGGCGTCGATGGCGCCGTCACCATCGGTGTCGGTGCCGGCTTCGAGGGCATCGCCCTTGCCATCGCCGTCGCTGTCGGGGCTCGCCGGATTGGTGCCTCTCAAGAGCTCGGTGCCGTCGGCCACCCCGTCGGCATCGGAGTCGCAGAGGACGAGGGCGGCGTCGGGCACGCAGGCGTCGTTGTCGTCGGCGTCGAGCTGGGCAGTGTGGCCGTCGTCGTCGGCGTCGGTGTCGTTGTTTTCCAGGGCGTCGATGAGCAGGTCACCGTCGAGGTTGCTGGCACCTTCGACGTTGTCCGCGCGTCCGTCGCCATCGCTGTCGGTGTCTCTGACTTGGGTGCCGCGCGTGCGTTCGACGGCATCGAGGATCGAGTCGCCGTCGAAGTCGCAACCGGGGCGCAAGCACACGGCAGGGCCGTCGGCTACGTCGACGAAGAGCTCGCCGCCCACATTTTGCAGCCGAGGCATCGAGACGGCAACGAGCGCGCCGTTGTCGGTGATGATCAGATCGCCGCCGACATTCTGCACCTTAGACAACGAGAGACTGGTCAGCGCGTCGCAGTCGTCGATGACGAGGTCGCCAAGGATGTTGCCCAGGGCGCCCTCGATCACCAGCGACGTCAACAAGGGATTGCCGGCGACGACGACGTCCCCGCGCACCAGTCCCAGCAGGGGCAACTGCAATGAGAGCAGGAGGTCGTTGTCGGCAACGTCGATGGATCCGGCTTGGCTCAGCAGCGGCAGCGCCAGCGCATCAACGGTGGTGCCTTCGACGACGATGACGCCGGTAACGAAGCGCAGCGCGGGAAGCAGCAGCGGGCCGGCCGGCTCGCCCCCGCGCACAACCAAGCTGCCGACGATGCAGCCGGTACCCTGCAGAGCCGCGACATCGTCGTCGTCATCGATGGTGACCACGCCGCGGATCGTCGGCAGGCCGCCGCAGGCGAAGGGCACGACCTCGCGATCGTCCTGGTCGGAGATTCCGTCGCCATCGCCATCGAGGGAGAGGGACTCGAGGGCGTCGTTGATGCCGTCGCCGTCTTGGTCGCTGCGGGCTTCGATGCCGTCGGGCAGGCCGTCGCCGTCGCTGTCGGCGCGCCGGCGATCGGTGCCGAAGAGATCCTCGTCGACGCCGCTGAGACCGTCGCCGTCTTCATCGCAGCGCAGGCTCAGGGTCGAAGGCACGCAGGGGTCGACGTCGTCGCGGTCACGCTGCTCGGACAGGCCGTCAAGATCGAGGTCGTGGCGATCGCTCTCGAGGGCGTCGATGACGCCGTCGTCGTCGAAGTCGAGGGTCCCTTCGCCGCCGTCTGACACGCCGTCGCCGTCGGTATCGGCAGAGAACGGACTGGTGCCGCGTGTCGCCTCTACGAGGGTCGTCAGGCCGTCGCGATCGAAGTCGCACTCGGGGTCGTCGTCGCTGCGCGCACACCCGTCGAGCACGAAGGAGGGGCTGGGCTCCGACGCCCGCCCGTCGAGGGAGGCGATGGCGACGAGCGGGCCGGCTCCCAGGGGCAGCTCTGCCGCTGCCCCAGAAAAGCGAAAGGCGAAAGCCGCCACCCCCCGCTCGCTGCCGCGTTCGGCATCGTCGTAGTCGCCAACGGCGGCGTCGACGTCGCCCAGGGAGCCCTCTCGTGCTTCTCCGAGGAAGGAAAAGGGCGCGGCATCGCTGTCATTGCGATCGGCGCTGAAGAACATCACGTTGGCATCGGGCCGCACGAAACCACGCACGACGAAGCCGTCGGCGACCCGATCGATGCGGCTGATGAAGGGCGTGTTCGGTGCCTGATCGGCGTCGCCGACGTCGTTGGGCGTGCGGCCGTCGTCGCCGTAGTCGATGCCGAGCGGCACCGCAAAAGAGGAGAATCCCGGGGCCACGTCGACCAAGGCCTGGCCCTCAACCAGGACGCCGCCACCGACGTTGCGCCCCACCCGCGTCGGCACGTCGGGCAGCTCACGGCGCCGCAAGCGGCGATCGAGCCCCAGCACGACGCTCGCGTCCTCGCCGACGACGATTCCGGCACCCACATTGGCAGCCGTCAAACCGAGGCCGGCGTCGTTGACGTCGCCGATGTCGGCTGCGCCCACGTCAAGATCGATGGCACCGCCGACCCGAAGCCCAGCCCCGCCGTTGCCGAAGGCCGAGACGCCCTTGAGCGTGCCCGAGCCCGAGCCGAGCAGGCGGAGGCCGTCGTCGCCGTTGTCGATGAGCACGAGGTCGCTGAGCGCGAGCTCCCCGCGCAAGGGGCCGGGACCGACGTCGAGATCGAAGCCCCGCCCGAGATTGCCACCCGCAGAGCCGCTGAGGCTGACGACGTCGGCTTTGACGAGGATGCCGACGCCGTCGGCGTCGTTGTTGGTGGCGTTCAAGACCAGGAAGGCGCTGCTGTTGGGCCCAGCGCCACCACCGCCGAGGGTGTTGAGGTCGATGTCGATGCCTCGCCCTGAACAGCCGTCGGCGCTGACCGCCAGGTTGGTGAGGGGGCTGAGGGCGTTGAGGCTGAAGCCGACGCCGGTCGCGTCTCGGACGGCGAAGGGCTCAGACGCAGAGCCCACCTGGATCTCGTCGAGGGTGACATTGGCGAGCTCGACCCGGCCGCGGGCCTTGCCGCCGAGCGTGACCGAGCCGCCAACAAAGCCGTCGGCGCTGAACGCAAAGGGCGCCGAGAGGTCGAGGCCAGACAGCGCGACCGTGGTGTGTCCCGAATTGCGCAGCACTACTGCCGACACGCCGGCGTCGACGACGAGTCCGCTGCTGCTGACGTCGTTCGACGTGGCATCGACGCCCACATCGAGGGCCCGGCCGTCACAACCCGGCTCATTGGCCATGCGCCCATCCAGCTCGAGGGGACTTCCGACCACCAGATAGCCAGTGCCGACGTTGCAGACCGTGGCAGCCAGAGAGAAGGACCCATCGGTCGCCTCGATGCCGACGTCGCCGTTTTCCACGCGCGAGTTGGAGTCGACATTCAGGGTGCACGCCGCGACGCGGACGACAGGGCCCTCGCCCGTTCCTCGAAGGTGGGTGTTCGCGACGCTGATCGAAGCGTGGGCCGCTTGGATTTGGGGACCCCCGTCGTTTGGTCCCGGTGATCCATCGGGGTTCACGCCCACAAAGCCGTCTGCGAGCACGAGGTCGGCGCCGTCGACGACTTCCACGCCGACGCCGTTGTCGACGATGGTGCAGCGCGAGCAAGAGGCCTCGACGCCGCTGCTGGTGTCGGCTCGCAGCCCCGCGCCGACGTTGTCGCGGAGGTCGCAGTCGGTGCAGTTGAGGCGGTTGCTCGAATGCAGCCCGTCGCCGACGTTGTCGTGCACGTCGCAGCCGTTGCAGGTGGCCCGACCGCTGACGCTGTGAATGCC
>JAHFED010000043.1 GCA_023248635.1 Myxococcales bacterium | reverse complement strand
CGCGGACGACGCGGACCATCTGTTCTTCGGTGAATCGGCTCTTGCGCATGCGGGGCTCCGGGTTGGCCGGTAGCCGCAGCTTTTCACGTTTGCCGTGGTCCGAAATTGCGGGAGCAGGTCACCCCGGCAAGAACGAACAGGTCGGTGACACCTGTCGGCAACGCGGCGGTGGCAAGGAACAACACAAGCGGCAGCAGCACAAGCACCTCAGCGGCCATCATGCGGCCGATCCGACTGCGCCGATACCCCTTCGGACACCCCCGCGGGGCGATTCCGTCGCGGGGACGGTCGCGATGCCGGCTGCCAAACCTAACCCGGACGATGTGCAGTGTTTCAACTGTGATGGCCGCGAGACCGTCGCAGTGTGTCAGAAGCGAGCCTTGCTTCGTTGCTCGCATCGGTGGCCGCCAACGTCCGTCGACGACGATTGCGCTTGGGCCTAACTCAAGAAGCGCTCGCTGAGGTCGCGGACCTCGACGTCACCTACAAGGGCCCAGACGGCGCCACGGCCTTTTGCACCCCAGCGCCACACCGGGGGCGACCGAAAGCGGGGCCCTGCCAACCGTCGTCGACAAAGTGCTTCCTGCCTTGCGCCGTTGACACGGCGCAAACGCTGGATCCCTTGTGGGCATTCCCCCAGCTGCTCGATGCTCTCCTCGCTCCAACGAAGCCGAAGGGGCTGTAGTGTCGCCCCATGTCCGACGACATTCACACGCCCCGCAGCACCGGGGAGATCATCTCCGACGCCGTCACGGCCCTGCGCTCGTCTTTCGCCCTCATCTTCACCCTCGCGGTGCCCTTTTGTGCCGTCGATCTCTTTTTGCGCGAGGTGGCCCAGTCGTTCTTGATGCGCGTGACCCCCGCCATCGGCGACCCCCAACATGCCAATGGCGACGCGCTCTTGGGCTCGCTGCCCTGGTGCGGCGCTGGGGTCGGCTTTTTCACGGGCTCCTTTTTCCTTCAGCTGCTCTTGTCGGGTGCCGTCATCGCGGTGGGCGACGACCTCTGCCGCGGCCGCGTCCCCAGCGTGCGCCGCGCCCTGGCCAAGCTCGGCGAACGAGGCGCCGCCATCATCACCACCGGATTGCTCTTCCTCGTGGTCGTGATGCTGGTCGGCACAGTCGTCGCCGCCGTCCCCATGGTGCTGGCGGGCTTTGTGGCCTTGTCACTGGGACAGCCGGCGCTGATCGCGGTCGGCGCCGTCGTCGGCGTCGTCGGCGCGCTGTCGAGCTTCATCGTCCTGACGCTGCGCTGGTCGCTGTATGGTCCCGCCGTCGTCGTCGAAGAGCGCTCCTTCTTCGGCGCCCTGGGCAGGTCGTCGGAGCTCACGGCCGCGCGCGGCCTGCCCTTTTTCGAGACCCCCAAGTTTCGCTTGAGCGTGCTCTTTCTCGTCGGCATGGCCCTGTCGGGGGTGTTGCAATCGCTCTTCCTCGGGCCCCGCTTGGCCATGGCCGTGCTCACCGGCTGGTCTTTGGCGGACGGGTCTTTTCCGGGGCTCGCTGAAATGCCCGTTTGGTTCATGGTTCCTTTTGGATTGTTGGAAGTTATCACGAACGCCGCCGTTATCCCTTTTTCTGGGTTGCTCTTGTGCTTCTTTGCTTTTGATTTGCGGGTTCGATACGAAGGTATTTCCTCTTGATTTTTGATTGGGTGAATGCGCTGCGCACGCGCGGAGCTGGCACTGCCCGCGGAGCTTGTGCCGCGCGCGGCCCGACCCCTCCCCCTTCCTGCTTCGGCTCGTCGTTCATCACCAAGAGGGCGGCGTCGTGATCGCCGTCGTCGTCGTCGTGCAGCTGTTGGCCGCCGCGCCGCCGCCGTGGTGCGCCGAGGCTGCCCGGCGTTTGGAGGGGGCCCGCAGCAGCCCGGTGGTGGCACCAGCGACGATCGAGGGCCTGCTCGCGTCGCTGCCAGCAGCTGTGGCGGTGCGAGCGCGCGACGACATTGGTCGCGAGGCACGCTTGGAGGCCGCCGTCGACAGCGCCGCGACCGCCATCCACACCGCTTGTGGGGCCGGACCCAGCGTCGACGTCGGCGCCGCCCTCGAGGTGCAAGAGCTGCTGCGCGCTTCGCGCTTCCGGGGCTTGCGCACCGAGGACGACTTCTCCGACAAGCTCCTCGATCGCATCTGGAAATGGATCGAGGCCTTGCTCGAGAGCGATGGCATGCAGCTCTTCGCCGACAACACCCGTGTCGTGTACTTGAGCCTCCTCGCCATCGTCGGCGTCGTCGTGGCGATTCAGCTGCTGCGCCGCTCTCGTCGCGCCGCGGATTACCACCAGACCAGTGTCGGTGCGCGCGTCGAACGACAGCGCCTGAAGGCCTTTGCCGCGTGGCGGGCCGAAGCCCTACCCCTCGTCGATGACGACGTCACTGCTCGGCGCGCTTTGCTCCTGCTGCGCGCGGCCTTGCTCGCCCGTGTCGGCGAGGAAGACCGCGACGCCGTCACACCCTCACGCACCAGCACCGAGATCCTCCAGCGCCTCGGCGGACTGGGTGCGGCCGTTGCTCCCGCCCTCTCTCGCTTCGATGCCGCCTTCTACGCCGGTCGTGCCGACGCCGCCGCTGCGCGGGCCCTCCTCATCGACGTCGACGAAGCTGCTGGCGTGCTCTTGCGCGCCGCCCGAGCGGGACGAGCTTGAGCGCCGCGTCGGCCGGCTCTGGTCCCCTGCGTGCCCTGGGCGTGGCGACCTTCATCGTCCTCGTCGGCGGCCTGCTGCTGAAGGGCGCTGGACCCGCCGGCCGCTCCGATCCTTCGGCCGTCGTCGACAACGGTGCGCCCAGGGGCTTCCTGGCGCTGCGCTTGTTGCTCGAGGCCCGGGGGCACAAGGTCGACGTCGTCAGCACCGCTGACCTCAAGGATCGCGCTGAGGGCGATTGCATCATCGTCGGACCTGCCGAGCGCAGCGGCTATGCGCCAGCCGAAATCGAGGAGCTGTGGCAGGCGGCGACCCGTGGGGCCCGCGTCGTCGTCGTCGGCGACGCCCACAGCGCCCGCCGCAAGCGTCTCAACCCTCTGCTCCTCACCCTGGGCGTCGAGATCGATGAGGTCGACGAAGCCACGGCTCCGACGACGGCGACAGCGACCATGGAGCCCGTGCCCTCGCCGGTCTACGTGCGCGATCGCGCGCGCCTGCGTTTGAAAGACAAGGCCGGCCTGGTTCCGCTGCTGCTGACCGCCGAAGGCGACGGCGTGGTGGCCGTCGTCAAGGGCATGGGCAAGGGAGATGTCGTCGTCGTCGCCAGCGCCAGCACCTTTAGCAACGATGGCCTGGGGCTCGAGCAGTCCGCCGCCTTCGCCTTGTGGCTGGTGGGCAATCGGCGCGTGGTCTTTGATGAACGCCACCACAAGAGCCGGGGGCGTGCCGCCGTCGCCCGCTCGCTGTTGCAAGGGCCCGGACCCCTCACGGCCGCGCTCTGCCTCTGCCTCTTGGTGCCCCTCTCTTTGTTGTCGCTGGCGCCCAGAAAGGGTGATGCTGGCTGCGACGACGTCGACGGTGCCCCGGCCGCCCAGGCCCGGGTGCGGGCGTTGGCGGTGCTGCTGCACGAACAGAACGCGCGAACCCCAGCACCAGACGGGCTTCTCTCTGACCTCCGGTCCCTTCACGATGACCAGCGCGCCGTCGTGCCGATCACCACACCGCCGAACGAGGACGATGATGAGCGACGCTGATGCTGCGCGTACCGATGCCGCCGCTGCCGACGTGAAGGCGATGTGTGCAGCGGTGAAAAAAACCATCGTGGGTCAAAACGAGGTCGTCGACGACGTCGTCACCGCCTTGCTCGCCGGCGGACACGTCTTGCTCGAGGGCGTTCCGGGCGTGGCCAAGACCCTGCTGTCGCGCGCCGTCGCGGCGGCCACCGGCCTGGTGTTTTCGCGGGTGCAATTCACGCCGGATCTCATGCCCGCTGACCTCGTGGGCACGCGCATCTGGAACGGCGAGAAGCGCGAGTGGGAGGTGCACCGAGGACCGGTCTTCTGCCAGGTGCTCCTCGCCGACGAAGTCAACCGCACGCCGCCCAAGACGCAGTCGGCTCTGCTCGAAGCGATGGAAGAACACCAGGTCACCCTCGACGGCGTTCCCCATGCGCTGGGCGACGCCTTCTTCGTCATCGCCACCCAAAACCCGCTTGAGTTCGACGGCACCTATCCCCTGCCCGAGGCCCAGACCGATCGCTTCTTGAAGAAGGTCGTCGTCGGCTATCCGCCCCACGACGCCGAGCTGGCCCTGCTCGAGCGCGGACCACGGCACAAGAGCGATCTCCCGAGCGCCGTCGTCGACGAAGCGCGCTTGCTCGAGCTGCAACGGCTGGTGAGCGCCGTGCGCGTCGATGAGAGCCTCCGCCGTTATGTGCTCGCCCTGCTCACAGGCACCCGCACATCGACGTCGTTGAAGCTCGGGGCCTCTCCTCGCGCTGGCCTGATGCTCGTGCGGGCTGCGCAGGCGCGCGCCCTGTCGCTGGCGCGGGCCTTCGTGCTCCCCGACGACGTCAAAGCCGTCACGCTGCCCGTGCTGCGCCATCGGCTGTCTCTCTCCACCGACGCCGAGCTCGACGGCCTCACCATCGAGCGTGTGCTGGCCGGATTGCTGGAGAAGACGCCGGTGCTCAGCCCTCCATGATCGAGCCCACCGAGCGCCTGCTGTGGTGCGTCGTCGTCGTCGTCGTCGTCGGCTCTTTGGGGCTGGCGGTGCCGGCGGTCGGCGCTGCTGCACCCGCAGCACTCGCTGGTGTCTTGGTCGCCGCCATCGCCGACGCGGTGCTGGCGGGGTCGCCGCGCGACTTGAAGATCCACCGGGTCCTGCCAGAGCGCGTGATCGAAAGGCGCAGCGTCGACGTCGGCGTCGTCGTCGAAGCTCCCTCTCACTTGCGCCGTGCCACGGCGATCGAGATCACCGATACCTTGCCGCACGTGACCGATGCCTGGGTACAGCTCGATGCCCAGCTGGCTCCCGGGGAGTCGCTCACCTTGGTGGCCCCGCGCACCTTCTTGAAACGCGGACGACACCGCCTGGGGCGCCTGGCCGTGCGCACCTTGGGACCCCTCGGTCTGATTCGTCGTCGTCAAAGACGCGAGCTCGAGAGTGAATTCGCCGTCTCCGCCGATCTCGCTTTGGTGATGGAGCGCGCGGTGCGCCTCGTACAAGGACGCGACAGCGAGGGCGGCCGCCGAAAACGCGCCATCGAACGCGGCCGCGACTTCGACTCCCTACGCGAATACCGACGGGGCGACGATGTACGCCTCGTTGACTGGAAAGCCAGCGCCCGCAAGGGCAACCTCATCGTGAAAGACCTGGTGCCAGAGACCCGCCAAGACGTCGTCGTCGTCGTCGACGGCGGCCGTCAGTTGTGCGGGCGCAACGAGCCTCCTACCGCAGGCGAGCCCGAAGACCGCTTCGAGGTCGCGGTCAACAGCGCGCTGGTGCTGTGTGCGGCAGCCCTGTTGAAAGGAGACCGCTGTGGCATCGGCGTGTTGCAGGACGAAATCGTGGCCTGGGAAGCGCCCCGCGCGGGCAAGTCCATGCTCAAGCGCGTCGCCGACGTCACCGCCGACGTCGGCGCCCTGCCCCTGGAGGCCGCCTATCAGCTCTTGCCCGGCTTTCTGTCGGCGCGCTTGAAGAGGCGCGCCCTGCTCTGCGTCATCACCGACGTCGTCGACGAAGCCTCCGCGCGAGCCCTCGCCCATGCCTTGCTCGGCCTGCGCGGCCGCCATCTCGTGGTGGTCTTGGCGCTGGCGGACCCGGGCTTGTCCCGCCTGGCCCGCGCGCCGACCGACGCCGCCGATCCCCTGGGAGCTGCGGTCCCCGCCGCCGCCGCGAGGCTGCTGCAACACCGCAAGCGCGCGCTCGCCGCCCTCGAAGCCGCCGGCGCCGTCGTCGTCGACGCTCCCGCCCCTCGCGCCGCCGCTCTCGCCGTCGATGCCTACCTCGCGCTCAAGGCCGCTGGGCGTCTCTGACGGCGTCGTGCCGAGCCAACGGCGCAAAGCAGGAAGTACGTCGGCCCGCACGCCGCCGGCACGCCGAGCGAAAACGCTCCCCTGACGAGCGCTTCCGCCCGCACCCGAGGCCAACATCGGTGGCCGGGCGCCACCCCTGGCTGCGCGCAGTTGGAACGGCGCTTGCGTTTCGCTCCGACGAGGACCACGCCCATGACAACTCAACTTTGGCTCGTCGCCCACGACCTCACCGACCTCAGCAACGCCGCCGCCGCCGAGGCCGCCGAGCTGGCCAGCAACTGCGGAGGTCGACTGCTGATGCTCCACGTTCATCCCCGCGAGGAGCGCGCGCCTTTCGAGCGCGATGGCAAAGAGACCTTCGCCGTCGAAGAAGAAAAGCGAGTCATGCTGCGCACCATCGCCCACCGAATCTGCGCCCAACATCCAGGTCTGTCCGTCGACGTCGAAGTGCTGCCGGGCGACCCCCAGGCCCGCATCCTGGAAGAGGCCGAGCGTCAGAGCGCTGGTCACATCGTCGTCGGCACCCACGACCGCAAAGGCATCAAGCGGCTCGTGCTCGGCTCGGTGGCCGAAGCCGTGGTTCACCGAGCGACCGTGCCCGTCGTCGTCGTCAAAGCGCCCATTCTTCATTGAAGAAAGAAGGAGACACTGTGAACATCAAGAAAGAGGACATCGAGTCTTTGCGGGGCCTGCATGTTGCGCGGCTCACCTTTGCTCCCCATGTATCGCTGAAAGCGCACCGAGTGCCCGATCACATGGTCGTCGTTTGCACACGCGGATCCGGCCGCTGGACCATGAACGGCGAGGTGCACTCCCTCGTCGCTGGTGTGGCCCTTTCGGTGCCGGCCAACGTCGAGCATGCCGTCGAGGCCGACGACGATCTCCAGGTCGTGGTGACCCACGCGAGCATCGCCACCGACCATCACATCGGGTCGGGTGTGCGAGCGACGGCATGACGGCAGCGGAGCTGGTGACGTCGCCGACGAAGAAGAACGCGGTTCTCGAGAACCTGCTCGCGTTTCACCGCAGCATCCGCGCATCGCTGTCGGTTTTTGATGAGACCGCGAGCCTGGCGTCTGCTGGCCTCGTCGACGTCATCAAGACCGCGGCGCTCTACGACTTTTTTTGCGGCCCGATGCGGTGGCACGACGACGACGAAAGCAAATCGCTGCTGCCCCGCTTGCTGCGGCTGCGCCGGAGCTTGCAAGTGGCGATCGAGGCCTGTGGCGCAGAGCACAGCAAGATGGATGTCGCCGTCGCCGCGGTGCTCTTTCACCTGCGCGAGTTGAGCTTCGCTGGTGCTGCCCCCGATGCGGAGCTCTTGCGGTCGGCGGCGTGGGAGCTGCGGCGTGTGCTCGAGCCCCACCTGCAGCGGGAAGAGAAGGAGATCTTTCCTGCCGCATTTGAGCTCCTGTCGCCCGGCGAGCTCGAAGAGATGGCGATCGAGGTGCACTGCCGCCGGCTGCGACGTTTCACACAAAAGGAGAGCCCCCCCTGAAGCAGCCGAGGGACCCTGCCCCGGCAGCGACGACGGCGGCGCCCTTGGCCGCCCGCCCGGGCATCGCCTTTCAGCCGCTGCCTTGGCCCTACGCCTCGTCCGCGTTTGGCGGTATTTCCCCGCCCGTGCACCCCTTTGACGAGCTCAAAGCCTATGTCGGCTTCGACGACGCCGACGCGGAACGCTTGCGGGCGCTGAAGCCGCACGTGGAGTCGCAGAAACGTCAGATCGTCGAACGCTTCTACGAGATCGTGCTGCGCTTCCCGGACGCGCGAGCGGTGTTCGCCGACCTCGCGCAGGTCGAGCGCCTCAAGCTCACGCTGATGCGTTGGATCGACGAGCTGCTCGCGGGTCCGTGGGACCACACCTACTACGAGCAGCGCCGTCGCATCGGTCAGGTTCACGTGAAAGTGGGACTGCCCTCGCAATACATGTTCACGGCCATGAACCGCCTGATGGAGGACCTGCACAGCATCGCGGCCAGCTTCTTCGACAACGTCGACCGCGCCGCTGCCGAGGCCACAGCTCGATCGCTGCGGCGAATCGCTGACATCGAGCTGGCGATCATGCTGGGGACCTACATCGAGGCCCGCGAGAAGCAGGGCCTCGAGGGGCTGCGCGACATTCTCATCTCGCATCTGCCCACCACGGTGTTGCTGGTCGACAAAGAGGGGAGGGTAGCGACGTCGACGATGCCCTGGAACGATCTCTTTCCCGGCAAGCTCGGCAACGGGCTGCCGCTCGAGCAGGCCCTCCACAAAGAGGTCGTCGACAGGGCCGAGCTCACAACCCACCTCGCCCGGGCAACCATGACCGGCGGCGAGATCGTCTTGCCTCGCGTCGACGTCAACATTGGCGGAACGCCGCGCACGCTGCGCATCGCCGTCATCCCCTTGAACCATCCGCTGGCCAACGCCCTCATTCACATCGAAGACCTCACCGACACCCTCGCCTCCGAGGCCCGCGCCAAACAGGCCGAGCACCTGGCGCGGCTGGGCACGATGGCAGCCTCGGTGGCCCACGAGATCAGGAATCCCCTCGCCGGCATCTCGGGGACGGTGCAGGTCGTCGCAGCTTCGCTGCCCGAGGGCGACCCCCGCCGCGTCGCCCTCGGCAAGGTTCAGCAACAGATCCAGCGCCTCGGCTCTCTGGTGGGAGACCTGCTGAGCTTCGCCCGCCCGATCACGGCGCAGAACCGCAGCATCGACCTCGCCAACGCCGCCCGCGGGGCCGTCGCCGAGGCCAGCGCCAGCACCGGCAAGTCAGCGCAGGTCGAAGGCGGGGGCGAGGCGTTCGGCGACGCCGCGCTCTTGGGCCAAGTGCTCTTGAACCTCGTGCAAAACGCCTGGCAGGCGGGCGCCCACGAGGTGATCGTGAAGGTGGCCGCCGGCAGCGTCGACGTCGACGACGACGGCCCCGGCATTCCGCTCGAGGAACGCCATCGCGTCTTCGAGCCCTTCTTTACGACCAAGACGCGCGGAACGGGCCTCGGGTTGCCCATTGCCCGCAAGATGATGCAGGCCATGAGGGGCTCGCTTGAGCTGGAGACCTCGCCGCGGGGGGGCGCCACCTTTTCCGTGCGCCTTCCCACCAGCAGCGAGCCGGTGTCGAAGAACTGATCAATCCGCCAGCGACGACGTCTTCGCCGCCTCGGCCACGCCGTGCTTGTCGATGCGGTGGCGCAGCGCGAAGCGACTGATGCCGAGCAACTTCGCAGCCCGAGTCTGGTTGCCCTGGGTGCGTGCGAGGGCCTGCTCGACGAGCCCCCGCTCGACCGCAGCCAGATCGACGCCCTCCTCGGGCAGCTCGAAGGGACAGGCCTGTAGCCCCGGCCGGGTCGAACGGATCTCGATGGGGAGCTCGTCAAGCTGGATGACGTCGTCGTCGCCCTTGAGGATCACCACCCGTTCGACCACGTTTCTCAGCTCGCGAACATTGCCGTGCCACGGGTAGGCCCGAAGCGCCTCGATGGCCTCGGACGAGACGCCGGGGATGGTGCGGCCCAGTTCGCGGGCGGTGCGCTCGACGAGAGCCAGGGTGATGGCCTCGACATCTTGAGGTCGACGCCGCAGGGGCGGGATCTCGAGGGGCACAACGTTGAGGCGGAAGAACAGATCTTCGCGAAAGCGGCCCGCCTTCACTTCCTTGCGGAGATCGCGGTTGGTGGCGGCGACGATGGCGGCGTCCAATTGGATCTCGGTGACGCCGCCGACGCGCTTGAAGCGCCGGTTCTCGAGCGCCCGCAGCAGCTTGGCTTGGGTGCCGATGCTCATCTCGCCGATCTCGTCGAGAAAAAGCACGCCGCCGGCGGCGACCTCGAAGAGGCCGCGTTTGGTCTGGCGGGCGTCGGTGAACGATCCCTTTTCATGGCCGAAGAGCTCGCTCTCGATCAAGGTCTCGGGCATCGCCGCGCAATCGATCTCCATGTAGGGCTGTTTCTTGCGCGGCCCGCGGGCGTGAATGGCCTGGGCCACGAGGTCCTTGCCTGTGCCGCTCTCGCCGGTGATGAGGACCGTGGGTGCAGCGACGGTCTCCAAGCGCGTCAAAGTTTCAAACACCTTCTGCATCGCCGGCGACGCACCGATGAGCCGCTCGTAGCCGGAAGTGACGCGATCGCGCAGCCAACGCACCTCGCTCGTGAGCCGGTCGTTCTCGAGCACCTTCTCGAGCAGCAACGACACCTCGCGCAGATCGAAGGGCTTGGACAAATAGCCGGCCGCGCCCAACTTCGTCGCTTCGATGGCGGAATCGAGGGCGCCATGGGCAGTGATCACGATGACCGGAAAAGGGTGGCCCTCTTCTTTCAGCCGACGCAGCACCGACATGCCATCGAGCCTGGGCATCTTGAGGTCGACAATCAGCGCATCCGGCGGGGCGCGATCGATCAATTCAAGGGCGTCAACGCCGTCGGCGGCTTCGCTGACGTCGTAGCCCTCCGCTTTCAGGTGCTCGTTCAACGACCATCGAATCAGCTCTTCGTCGTCACAGACCAAGATGCGAGCAGCCACGGGACCTCCAGAACGAACGAGCTCTTACCCATGAACCGGGCCACTCGCCGGTGTCCTCGCAGAGCAAGACCGCTCGAACCCTGAGAGTGCTTTGGCACAGCGCCGAGCGAAACGGGACCGTGCCTGGAGGCAAAGGACCCCGTGGCGCCTCGATGTGGGACTTCACGCCGCGTGATGAGCGAAAGCGCTCACCACCGCCCGGTGGCGCCGCCGCCGCCGAAGCGACCACCCCGGCCGGAGAAGCCAGCCCCGGCACCGCCGCCGCGTCCCAAGCTCAAGGCCCACATCATGCTGTGGGTGGGCAACGCGCCAATCACGAGCCCAGCCACAGCGCCCACGGCGACAACGGCGACGGAGCCGGAGATGACCCAGCCCACGCCGATGCCGAGGGCAGCGACGAGCAGGCCGCGCAACATCCGCGACAGTCGCTGCAGAAGCAGGCCGATCACGAGTTCAGCCAGGACGACGAACCCGACGTCGGCCCAGGGATCGACGTCGGCGCTGCTGATGGCTCCGCTGGTCCCGCTGACGCCCCCGCCGGTGGCGGCAATGAGCGCCTCGGTTCCCGCTGCGATGGCACCGCCGGTGTCGCCAGCGGCCAAGCGAGGGGCCACCAGCTCGCGGAGAATGCGCCCAGCAACAACGTCGGGCACCGCGCCCTCGAGGCCATAGCCGACCTCGATGCGCATCTGTCGCTCGCGCAGCGCGATGAAGAAAAGCAGGCCATCATCGCGACGGGCATCCCCCAGGCGATTCCAACGCTCGACCGTTCGCAGACTCGCTTCTTCGATGGGCGTGCCATCGAGAGTCTCGACGATGACGACGGCGAGCTGGTGCCCGGTCTGATGCTCGTAGTCGGCCAGGCGGGCCTCGAGCCGCGCGGCTTGCTCCGCAGAGAGAGCAGCAGCGGCGTCGACGACGCGCGTGCTCAGCATGGGTACGTCGAACGCCGACGTCGCAAACAGCGCGAGGAGAAGAGCGGGGTGCATCTCAAAACCCGACCTTGGGTGCGATCTCTGCGTCATGGGTTGTCGCGTTGAACGTCGGTCGCGTGGACTTCTTTCGCAAAGCGGCGCCGATGCTGGTCGGCAGGCGTTGGACGTAGGCGTTGTAGTCGGCGACCACTGAGATGTAGCGCCCGCGGGCCACGGCGATGCGGTTCTCGGTGCCTTCGAGCTGTACCAACAAGTCGCGATAGGTGTCGCTCGCTTTCAGCGCCGGGTAGGCCTCGGCGACGGCGATCAGGCGGCCCAACGACGACGACAGCGCCTGCTGGGCCTGCTGGAATTCCTCCAGTCGTTTCGGGTCATCGATGATCGACGCGTCGACCCGCACAGAGGTGGCGCGCGCCCGGGCTTCGATCACGGCGGTCAGCGTGCCCGCCTCGAAGGCCGATGCTCCCTTCACGGTGGCCACCAGATTCGGCACGAGATCGGCGCGGCGCTGGTACTGGTTTTCGACCTCGGACCACGCGGCCTTCACCGCTTCGTCCTTGTCGATGACGCCGTTGTAGCCGCAACCCGCGACGACGACGCTGGCGATGACGAAAGCGGCGAGGTGAATGCGTCGGTGCATGATTGGTCCTGGTGCAGGGATTTCCACCCAAGGCCTCCATGGATCGTGCCGCCTCACCTTCTTCAGACTTCAGCGGCGCTCGGGATGCAGCAGATCCGCCAGCACACGGCAGGCGTCCGTGGTGGTGAAGATGCCTGCGAGCTTGCCGCTCTCGGTGATGAGCACCGAACCCATGGGGCGTTCGGCCATCAGGCTGGCGACGACGAACAGGTTGGTGTCGATGTCGACGGTGACCGGATCGTCCACACACAGATCTTCGATGAGCACGCCGCTGGCGTCACCCTTGACCAGCTTCAGGTCGCGGTCGCTGATGACGCCGACCAAGGCGCCAGCCTTGAGCACGGGCAGGTGGCGAACATGCAGCGAGTCCATGAGCCGGCGCGCGGTGACGACGTTTTCGTCGAGGCGGATCGAGTGGGGGTGGCGGGTCATCGAGTTTCTCAGCGTGGGTTGCACGGGGCCTCCTGGGGTTTGGTGGATGCAATCGAGAGACAGCGAAGCAGAAGGAGCGAGCGGTGTTCACAGGCGCCACTCCATGCCGAAGCCGACGGCAGGCCCTGCAACGACGTCACTTTGAAAAGTCACGAAGCCGGCTTCATCGGTGCGGGCCCCTGGGCCATCGAAGACGCCGGCCCCGCCGAGGCTGGCCGAGAGGATCACGGTGCCGGGGCCACCAGTGCCGCCGAACATGGTGCGCACGCCGATTTCGCCGAACGCCCAGCCGTTCTCGCCCACGCCGCCGGCGGAGAAGAGGCCCACGCGGCTCGACACCGGCACGCCGATTTCCGCGCGGCCGGTGCCGAGCACGAACCCTGTCGGGCGCGCGAAGATCGAAGAAGCCCATGCCAGATGAACGCCGTCGAGCGCACCCAGGCGCAGCATCTGGTGAAAGGTGAAGCCGGTGTTGGTCTCACAGACCGGGTCACCCTGGCCTTGCACCTGTCCGCTGTCGTCGAACAGGACGTCGACGACACAGGGGCCCTCATTGCCGACCATGCCGCCTGCACCCAGCCCCACCTCGAACCAGTCCGTCACATAGGAGGCCCCGACAGCGGCGGCGGCGGGGTAGTGGGCGTCCTGACCAAAGACAGCAAAGCCCACCGGCGAGAGCTCGAAGGACAGCGAAATAGGCAAGTCGGCGAAGGTGAAAAAGACGTAGCCGTCGACGAGCGCGCCGAGGGGGAAGCCCTGCGTCCCCAACCCGAAGAAGGGCCGCGCATGAAAGCCGGTCCGAAGCGAAAAGGGGGCCCGCGGCGGCAGAAAGAGCGATTCCGACAGCGGCAGGTCGGTGCCTTCGACGACGTCGCCGACCTGGGCCACGTCGCCGCGTCCCAGAACACCCATCGATCGCGCCTGACCCACGTCTTCAACCACGACGACCGCAGTGACATCGCCAGCAGCCACTCGCGCGGTGCCGCCCCCTTCGAGGTCCGGCTTCTCGACCAAGCGTTGGGACACGACCTTGACCCGTTGGCCCCTCGCAAAGCCCGCGCCGTCGAACACCACGCGTCCATTTTGCACGTCGACCACCCGGCCACGGGCCGCGGGTGTTGGCACTGGCTGTGTGACAGGCGTCGTCGTCGTCGTCGTCGTCGCCGGCGGCGGCGGCGGCGCTGACCAGGGCGCCAAGGCCGGTCCGGCGAGCACAGGAGCGCGAGGATCGGTGAGCGAGAAGCTCACGGCCTCTTCGGCGAGCACGAGCGCGACCAGCCGATCGCCGTCGAGGAAGAGTCGGCTCACCACCTTGCCCGGCAGCAGGCCGGAAACGAGCGAGGGAGCTCGCGCGTCGCTGACGTCGACGACCGCGACGCCGCCCCCAGCGACAGCCACATAGAGCAGCGCGCCGGAGCGCACGCGGGCAGTGACGGCTCCCAGCCCCAGCGGGTTCAGGTCGACGGCGTCGTCGTCGGGGGCCGCGGGCTTGTCGACGTCGCCAAGGGCACCGGCGACCTCGGGAGGCGTGTGGGCGAGCACTGCCGAAAACAGAAGTCCGATCATGGGCGCTGCACCATCGGCCCAAGCCAAGAGCAGCAGAAGGCAGCGACGACGTCGACGAAGAAGGCAAGCCCCGCAGGACCTCTGCGCCTTTCGAGACCAGCGTGTTGAACCATCAAGGCTTCAAACGCACAGCCCGTGCCAGCATCGAAGGCGGGGAGAGCGCGGCGGCGGGCCCGCAGGGGTGGGCCGGGCGTTGGCTGGGGCGTTGCTCCAGAACGCGTGTGGAGAAAGCCATTCAACTCGCTTTGCGCGACGCAGTCGACCTGGCTCGAAGTCGCGGGGCCCGGCTTGCCCGCATCACGCTGGGGGGGCCCGAGGGCGTTGGCGACGTCGCCACGGCCTTGCTGCAGGATCTTGGTGTCGTTGGTGTCGAGGTCGCGCTGCGAACCTCCGACGGCCCCCCGCGTCTGATCGCTGTCGAATTCGGCAGAGCAGATCCGCACAGTGCCCCGGGCGAGAACGCTCCAAGGCGGGCTTGAGTGTCATCGGGCTCGCCGGCCTTCTGGCGGTGGGCCGGGTCGCAGCTGCAAGTTCCAATGGTTTGAGCCGGCTGCAAGCTCACGGCATGCCCGCTGCAAACACCTCTGCCGACGCGCCAGCGCCTTGGAGTTTTCTGGGTTCCTGACGCTGGCGCGTCTCGAACCTCGCAAAGGGGGTGCCCATGTACCAACAATGGTTGATTGCTCACGACTTCGACCCCGGCTCCGACGCCGCAGCCACCGCCGCTGCGGAGCTGGCGGAAAGCCAGGCCAAGGCCGCCGGCGGCAAGGGCCGGCTCGTCGTCTGTCACGTCGTCAATCCGGTGCCGCTGGTCATCACACCCGACGTCATGGGGCTGCCGGACCTGAGCGCGACCTTCGCCTCCGACATCGAGGCTGCGACCCGTGTGCTGCGCGAAACGGGCAAAGCGCTGCAGGCCCGTTTCCCGGCGTTGAAGGTCGAGACGCAGTTGTGTCAGGGGCCCACCGTGATCGCGATTTTGGACGAAGCCGAGCGTCAGCACGTCGACGCCATCGCCGTGGGATCCCATGGTCGCAAGGGCCTGGCTTGGGCTTTCCTCGGCAGCGTGTCGGAAAAGGCCGTGCACAAGTCGCGAAAGCCCGTGCTGGTGGTGAAGGTGGACGAGCCCAGCAGCGGTGTCGCCGCCACCGCATGATTGCATCAGCAGCGTCGGTCAGCGTTTTGGCGCGGCACCACCGCGCCATTTTTTTTGGCCGGCCATCGACTCGGCGCTGACGGTCGTACCACCGTCGACGTCGAGCGGGCTCCTTGGTCCGCTGCGAGGCTTCCCTCACTGTCCCTGGGCCAAAGCGCTCGCCTCGTCCGCGCGCCTCGGCTCCCGCCTGCGTCGGCGGGCCGGCACGACAACTGCTGAAGTCGTGAGCGCATCGCATCGATGCATGGAGGAACGAACAATGAACATCAAACGTTGGGAACGTGCCGCAGACATGGACGACTTCATGAATCGCTTCACGCGCTTCTTCTCGCACCCGATCGGCGTTCAGCTCGCCGACGAAACGTTGACGACGGGGCAGTGGACACCGGCAGTCGACATCCACGAGACCCCCGAGGCCTACGTCGTCACCGCCGAGATCCCCGACGTGAAGAAGGAGGATGTGAAGGTCACGCTCAACGACGGCGTTCTCTCGTTCAGCGGCGAACGCCGGCAGGAAAAGGAGGAGAAGAACAGGAAGATCCACCGCGTCGAACGCAGCTACGGCCGCTTCGCGCGCAGCTTCACGTTGCCGGGTTCGGTGGAGGTCGCGAAAGTGGCCGCGACCTTCCACGATGGAATTCTCAACATCCAGGTGCCGAAGGCGTCCCCGTTGGCGTCACGCGAAATCAAGATTCTCTGAGAGCGGGACAACCCGAGAAGAGCTGAGATGCGGGCGCTCTTGAGCGCCCGTTCCTCTTGGTGTGAGCGGCGTGATGGGCAAAAAGAATGTCGCGCCTTGCGTCGACGTCGGGTCCGAGGCACAAACCAAGCACAGGCCCCGGGCCCAAAACTGGAGATGACCCCATCATGAAGAAGCTCTCGACCCTGCTCACGCTCTCGACCCTTGCCGTCGTCGGCGTCCTCCTCTCGGCCGCCGACTGCCTGGGCAGCGACAGCGCTGTGGAGACCTGCGAAGCCGACACCGACTGCACCACCGAAGGCGACGTTTGCAGTGATGGCACGTGCCTGCCTGCCCAGTGCAATGACGATCCGGATTGTGACCTCCAAGACACGGGCGAGGACTCGCCGATCGCTGCCGCTCCCGATGGTGGATGCGAGGCCGACGAGGTCCAATACACGGGGTTCGACGGCACCGATTATTGCGCCACCGCCGACGAAGCGACCGGCGAATGCGCTGGCCTCGGCTTTGACACCGCCGACGTTGAATCCGGCGGCGACACCGTGGCGGTCTGTGTGCTCTCGGACGGCACTTGCTCCGAGGGGCAGTGCAGCTGAATCGCGAGCTCGACTGATTCTGTGAAGAGAGGCTCCGATCAGGGGCCTCTTTTTTTGGGGAGTCTTCGCCCGCTTGCCGCCCGGCCGGAGGACACAGGTTAGCGACAGCCCGGCAAGGGCTCGCGGCACACTTCGTCGACGGAGGGTTGCAGGCGTGCCGGCGGCGACGGCGAAGGCGGGGCGACCCCCGTCAGTTGGAACTGGGGTGATGCCAGCAGGGCACCGCAGACGACGCGCAAGCTGGACTCGAGGTTCACCACGCCGGCGGCGGGCTGATCGAGGGATCCGCCAAACAGAGCTTCGAGCTGCTGGCGTTCGGCGCCGTCGAAGCTGGTGTCGTTGATCAGCCGCTCCTTCAGAGCGAGCACCGTGTCGCGGACCGAGCCCGCAGCGTTGCCCCGGGACACGATGTCGTCGATGGCGTCGTGGTCGACGTCGGCGGGCTTTTCGCAGGATCCAAAGCGCGCCTCGAAGAACAAGAGGGCCTGGAAGTCGAGGCCGCGAAAACCCTTCTCGCTGATGCCGTGAAACACGCCGACGCCGCCTTGGATCTCCGTCTCGGTCAGAGGTCCGGTCGACGCTCCGCAGGCGGCGTCTTTCTCGGGGCAGCACTGGCCTTCCAGGCACGCGCTCTCGAGGGTCGGGCAGTCCGGGAAGAGATCGAAGCAGCCGAAGTCGAGGTCCGCCGTCGCTGCCCCTTCGGGGAAGGCCTCGCTCGCGGGGCGCGGCCAGCCGAGGGCTGCGTAGCCTGCCGACAGCAGGGTGCGAGCGGAGAGGGCGTGGACAGCGTCGGAGGCGGCGTTGTTGCGGGCCTCGGGCTCGGGCTCCTCGCGCGTCCAGGGATCGAAGATCGGTGGGTAAGCGAAAGCGTCGGAGCAGGCGTTCTCGGGCGGCTGCAGATTGAGGTAGCCGCTGGTGACGACGTCGGCGAGCAGCTCCTTGAGCGAAAAATGCCGCGCCACGAAGTCGTCGGTCAGCGACTGCAACACGTCGCGCTGGCTCTGGTTGCGCGGAAAGTGGGTGGCGATGGTCAAGGGAGACCCGATCACCTCGCGCCAGGTGTTGTCCACGATGTTGGCCGCCACGAGGTAGGCGAAGGCCTCGTCGGGATTGCGGATGTTGTCGTCGTCGTCGACGCGCAGACCGAGCACCGCCAGCGCATCCACACCGCGCTTGAGTGCCTGTTCGAGCTGGACGACACTGACGCGCCGCCCCACCACGCTCGCGAAGTGGGCATCGATGGCCGCGGGATCGTCGCTCGGCACCTGGCGCGCGAAGGAGCCGCACACCCGATCGGCACCCCAGGGAGAAAAGCTGCTGCCGTCGTCGACGACGTCGCCTTCGCCTTCGCCTTCGCCGGCCGCGTCGGGGCAAAAGGGGACGCCCTGGTCGTCGCACAGCGGCACGTCGTCGGTGGCCGGGCAGGCCAGGATGGGAAACTCGGGCGCGCAGCCGGCGACGCCGCCTTCACAGGTGACGACGTCGACGTTTTGGAAGCTGGCGTCGAGACAGAAGGGCGTGCTGCCACAGCTGGTCTGTTGGCCGCCGGCGCCGTCGTCGACGCACTGGGGGAAGTCGAAGGGGCCCAGGCAGAAGGGATCGAAGCCGTCTGGGCAAGGCAGCAGCGCGGGGTCGCAGTCCGCCGGCAGCAGGTTCATGGTCGCTGCGTCGAAGCAGTAGGCCACGGTCGGATCGAGGAAGCCGAAGTCCACGGCCCCGCCGTTCACGAAGCTGTCGACGCGAAAGACCGCGCGGGGCACGCGGGGGTCGTCGACGGAGCCGGCGCCAAAGACCGAGTCCTCGAAGCGCCCTTTGAGGGGCCAGTGGCGGTCGGCGTCGGGGTCGTCGCGGTCGGTGACGGCGAAGCTGGTGGTGTGGCAGGCCAGGCACACGGGATCGCGGTTGAGATAGGCGGCCTCGAAGGTGTGGCCGACCTCGTCGCGGAAGGCGAGCTCCTGGCCCACCGCATCGACATTTCCACAAGCGTTCAATCGTGTGAGCAAGGCGTAGAGATGGGCGCGGTAGCTCGGGCTCAGATCGTCGAGGACCAGGCTCTGCTTCAACAGATCCAGAAAGGTAAAACTGTCGGCGAAGACGTCGTCGATGGCGACGTTGTCCCGCACGAAGAGGGCGAGGTCGACGTCGCCGTCGAGGGCGGGATCGCCGAGCCGGGCGTCGCCGTAGCACTCGCCCATGGCTTGAATGCCCGTGCGCGGCACATAGAGGTCATCGAGCACCAGCTCGCTCCAGCGCTCGACGAAGGCCGGGTGCTCCATCAGCTGCAAGGCCCAGCGTCGACGTCCTTCGCCGGGATGCTCCTGCTCGAAGGCCGCGATGGTGTTTGCGCCCAGCTCGACCTCGGTGTGGCTGCGCGGGCGTTGTCCCAGCAAGGCCAAGGTGGCGTCGACGACGAAGGCGGCGTCGCCCGCATCGCAATCGCTGGGGGGACCTGCGGGCACGAGCCGGCGGTCGAGCTGGTAGCAGCCGGTGCACCCTGCACTCGCGGCGGCGACGAGCCAGAGGACGACGAAGGGTGCTCTCATATCTCCACCCCCAGCACGTTGCGGGTGGTGACGACGACGCCCTCTTCTTCGCTGGTGGGCTCGCGATGGTCGGCGACGACGAAGGCGTCGTTGTCGTAGGGCCAGATGCCCAAAGCGAGCAGCGCCGCCATGCGGTTTTCCGCCGGGGTCGCAAAGGTCGTGGCCTGCGCGTCGGGGTCGATGGCGCCGAGGATCGTTCGTCCGGGAACCGGACCACCGAGCAGGGCCGTCACGTAGCCGTCGGGGTGGTGGTTCCGCCCGCCTGCACCATCTTGCGCGCGGGGAGTGCGGCCGAATTCCGTATTGAGAATGACCAAGGTCTTGTCGAGAGAGATCTTGGCTGGATCGCTCTCTCCTGGACGATTCACAATCTGAGAGAGCGAGCGCATGAGGTTGGTGAAGTTGCGCGACGTCGTCAGCGTCTGATCGCTGTGGGTGTCGTAGCCGCCGCCGCCGCTGGACACGGTCAGGCCGGAGTCCACCACGCAGACGTAGCGGGCGCGTTCGCCGGTGCGGGTCAAGAGATGGGCCGCGAGCTTGAGACTTTGCTCGGGAATGTTGACCGTGACTCCCGACGCGCACAGATCCCCATTGATGGGTGCCAGCAGCGCAGGATCCAGGAGCTCTTGAATGGCATCGACATCGCGCAGCGCCTTGGAGGCCTGGGCCAGCTGGGCAAAACGGGGAGAGCGCAGGGGCTCGCCGCCGCCGTCGTACCGCAGACGTTGGCGGTAGCGCTGCACATAGAGCTCGACGAGGTCGTCGTGGGCGGCGCGCTGGTCCTTCACGCCCTCGCGAGCCAGCAGCTGCTCGAGGCGGGCAGCGGCGTCGACGTTGATGCGCAGCGGACGCGCAAAGCCCGGGTGCGTCCCGGTGGCGGTGAAGGCCGCGGTGTTGTCGCTGGGAATGGCCGCCGCGCTGGCCAACACGTAGCTGTAGGGCGTGCGGCGGCTGTCTGTGCCGGCCTCGCGATCCTGGTCGACGAAGAAGCGTTGGATCTGGGCCCCGAGTCCGGCCATGGCGGGCTGGCCCACCCGTTTGCCGGTGAGTGCGAAAGGGACGGCGGCTTCGTGGGGCAACAGCTCGTGCCGTTGCACGACCAAGCGCAGGCGATCGACGAAGTCAGCGCGCTCGCGCAGCCCGAAAGCGAAGGGGCCCGTCAACACCTCGTTGCCCAGGGCGTCGTTGGCAAAGAACGCGGGCGCGGCAGCCGCGGCGTCGACGACACAAGCGCCCAGCGCGCTCTCGTTGCTCAAGACGTTGCCGGCGCCGATGACGTCTTCGTCGAATTGGTACCAGAAGGTGCCGCTGTCTTTGCCATAGCTCTCGACGAAATACAGGGTCTCCCACGGCGACAACCCGCCATAGAGATAGATCTCGAGCACGCTCTCGACGCGCTGGGCCTCGGGCAGCAGCAGCGAGCGCGCCGTCGACGGAAAAGTCCCAAAAGGCGCCGCGCGCGCCCGACCAGAGCAGAGCAGAGCAGCCGACAGCGCCGCCGACGCCCCGAGAAAAGATCGACGCTTCATGGGCGGCCTCGCAACGGAGTGATGTCGCCCCGCCTCGAACATCGGTGGCAGCAGCGCCGGCTGGGCAAAAACACCAGGAGGGCCAATCCCAAAGCGGCCGGCGCCGTGCCCGTGCCCGCGCACCCCCCGCCGGCCAGCCGCAGGTCGTCGCTGACGGCGTCATCAGCGAAGGTCAGGCGCTGGGCACAGGTCTGAAGCCCGCCCCGATCGCGCGCGCACACCACCACCGAGGTGTCGGCGGGCTCGACGGCGGTCTGCCATTGCTCTTCGCCAGCGTGGCGCAATTGCGCGCGGCGGCTCGTCGTGCCCTGAGAAAAGACGGCCTCTACGCCCACATCGCCGTCGCGCACGGGGGTCAGGTGGTCGTGAGCCCGCACCACCACCCGTCGGTGAGGCGCGTCGAAGGCGGGGACGCCCATGAAGGGCGGGGCGGCGTCGGCGGCGACGTCGCTGCCGAGGTAGACGGCGTCGTCGAAGGCGCTCTCCCCTTGTCCCATGACCAGATCGAGCCTGCCGTCGCCGTCGAGGTCGCCGAGGGCCACGCCCAGGGAACCCGGCGTAAAAGGCCCATCGGTGGCCACCACGCTCTGGGAAAACACGCCACCGTCGTTGACGAAGATGCGGTCGTCGCCCGACAGGGAGGCCACCAACACATCAGGGTCGCCGTCGCCGTCGACGTCGAGCACGAGGGCGGCGTTGTCGTCGTCGGGCGTACGCAGCCCTGGTGCCAGTGCCGCGGCGTCGTCGACGAAGATGCCGCCTTCGTTTCTGAGCAGGCGCTCGGACAAATCGGGTCCGTCGTTGATGGTGAAGAGGTCGAGGTCGCCGTCGTCGTCGACGTCGAGGGGCTCGAATTCGTAGTTGTTGCCAACGCCGGGCAGAAAAGCGCTCTGATCCAAGAAGACGCCATTGCCATCGTTTTCCAGCAGCAATCCCCCGTCTGCGCACACCTTGCAGGAGACGAGCAGATCCAAATCCAGGTCGTCGTCGACATCGACGGCTTCGAGGTCCCAAGAGAACCCGGTGCGGGCGCCGGGCAGGCGCTGCTCGCTTTGGTCGACGAAGACGCCGTCGGCCCCTTGCATCCACAGCCGTGGTCGTCCCCGCACGAAGAAGGGATCGCCCTCGCCCCAATCCGCCAGCACCAGATCGAGGGCGCCGTCGCCGTCGACGTCGGCGAATTCGGCGTCGCCCAGGGAGCGGGGATCGGCGGGCAGGCGCGAGCTGGCATCTTGCAGTCCCTCACTGCCCTGTACCAGCAGCACCGACGACGACTGGAAGGTGCCGCCGAAGAAGAGGTCGCTGTCGCCGTCGCCGTCGACGTCGCCGCACTTGATCACCCGCCACCAGCCCTCAGACACGGGCAGGGGAACGTCGACGAAGTGATCACCCTCGTTGCGCCAGAGAAAGGCCCGCTCCGGCGCATCGGCGGTGTCGTAGGCCGCGCCGTTGGCCACCAGGGCGTCGAGGTCGCCGTCGCTGTCGACGTCACACAGCTCGACCTTGTTGGACCAGCCGTCGGTGGCCACGGGGCCCAGCCAGGCCGCGGTGGCGTCGCTGAAGGGCGCGCTTTGGGCCGCGGAGGCCAGCAGGACCGTCAGCAAGAGGGACACAAGGGCTCGCATGGGTGAGGGGTACAGCAAGGGGCGGGCCTTGGTTTGGGGCAGCGGGCCGGTGCCCGGCCCAAAGAGACAGTGCGGGCAGGAAGGCGCCAAAGGGCGGCCGAAGGCGCTAGATCCCCTGGTCCCTCTCGCACCGAGGATGAACATGGTCGTTGGAAAGCCGCGCTCCGCCCCCTCCGCCGCCGCCACCGGACGCACGGCGCGCGCCAGCCGAACGGCAGCCACCGGAGCAGCGGCGGGCGCGAAACCACCGAAAACAACGACAACGACGGCGGCGGCCACGGTGCGCTCGGGGGCCGGCAACGTTGCTTTGCCCTTGACCACCGTGCACGGCTTCGGTGGCAAGAGCTGGACGGCCAGCAATTCGGTGCCCTCGGCGGGTGCCAACCAGGCCTCCTACGTCGGGAGCGCCGGCGTGAAGCAGGGAACGGGGGGCTACACCCGCGGCAAGATCGAGGTGGCCGCCAGCGCCGTCGACGACAAGAGCTTCGCGATCACCATCAAGACCATGCACTCGGGCAGCTTCCTGGCCGGCGGCGACGACAAGATGACCCTCATGTTGCAGGCCCGCGTTCAGGACGGCGATAAAGAAGCAATCTTGAATCTGGCCATCTTGAAGGACAACGCCCCCTGCAACAACAAGGGCAAATGGAATGGTGAACACACCTTTCGTTTCGCTCACGACGACATCAACCAATACCTGCAGTCGCTGCACCCCGGCTTGAAGCTGGTGCCCGGTGCCAAGCTCGCCGTCGCTGCCCGCTGGGCCAACGGCCACGAGTGGGGCGGCTTTGGGCGCATGGGCGACTTCGAGGTCCCGATGCCCCCGAAGGCCTCGCCCTTGTCGACGCGCCTGCCCGGTTCGACGGCCGTGAAGGCGACGAAGTCCGCGGGGTCGGCGGCGTCGTTGCCACTGGACATCAGCTACACCATGCCGACGGCGCTGTCGGGCAAGAACCCAGCCTTCTTTGGCTCCAAGGTGATCGTGAGCTCCCGCTTGGAGACCGAGCTCAAAGGACGCCTGAAGGAAAACGTCGAAAACGAGGCTGCGATCGGGCGGCTCTATCTGATGTCTGGTGACCAAAAGGAGCTCGATAAAGCCCTGGGCAAAGGTTTCACCTTGAAACCCCACACCGAGTGGTGGTCCAAGGACAGCAAAGGCGCCTTCGTTGACAGCAAGAGAATGAAGAAATACGCCGATCCCGACCAGATCATCAAAGCGGGATTGGCGACGACCAAGGCCGACGCCAACGCTCTGGCCAAGATCTTCGCGAACTTGAAGATGGGCGAGCCCCTGCCCCTCGAGGACATCTACAAATCGACCAAGGGTGAGCTCGCCGAGAGCGTGGTGAGCCGCATCCGCAGCAACGCCATTGCCGAGGGCTTGCACAACCTCAAGCCCGGTCCCGGCGTGCTGCTCGCCGACATCGACAAGGCCCACAAGAACACCCCCTCGGGCTTGATCCGCAAGCGCATCGAGTACGGCATGACGCTGAAGGACAAGAAGGTGCCCCGCGCCGACCTCGAGGAATGGCTGAAGAAGACCGATTCTCCCTACAATCCTGCGGGTCGTGCGTTGCGTGAGCTGATGCCCAATGGAACCTCAGATAAGACGCCGATCGGTTTCACGATGATGCAAGAGCGTCACCGCTTCACCCTCGAGCACAAAGACGGCCTCAGCATCGACATCTCCGTCGACTTCGTGAACGTCGAGCACAAGGGCAAGAAGGTCTCGATCCCCATGGTGGAGATGGAGATCGACCACCTCTACTTCGGCAAAGGCAACAACGCCTCGTCGGGGAAAGCCACCTCGATCCGCGGCTTCAGCACCGAAAGCGATCAGAAGACCTGGACCAAGTCCCTGTCGGGCAACGCCTCGCTCAACGGCTTGCCGCGCTTCCACGAGCTGGCCGATTTGCAAGACAAGAGCATCTGGCAGTCGAAGGAACAGAAGCAGACAGAGAAGATCATCGATTCTCTCTTTCCGATTCTCTATCCAAAGGGCGCGACCTCCTCGGCCCAAAAGGGCGTCGCCGTCGCCCAGGACCTCGGCCTCATCTGAGTTTTTCGCCGCTGCAGCCCGCTGAGACGTGCTGGGAGTTCTCATGAAGATCGATGGAGCCGACGTCGTCACCCGCGGCGCTCTGCCGGAGCAGGGCACCGTCTTTCCGAGCTTTGCGCTGGTGGCCACTGACGATGCCGTGGTCACCGACGCCGACTTCGACGGCCGCAAGAAGGTCTTTTTCTTCTGCGCCGGGCCGGAGCATGAAGCCTCGGCCAAGCTCATCGAAGCCGCCGCCGCCGTCGTCGACGGACAGGACAACACGGTGTTGATCCCTGTGTCTCGGACGGCCCCCGTGGAGTGGCGGCGTTTCCTGCACCAAAGCCGCATCGAGGGCATCGCACCCCTCAGCGTCGGCGACGACGTCGAAGTGCCTTTTCCGGTCTTTGCCGCGGGGCCCTCGCGGGGGGCGCTGGCGCCGGCCTTCGTCTTCGTCGACGACCGCGACGAGGTGCGAGCGGTTCAGCTGGCCACCGACGCCGACTCCCTCGCAGGCCTCGACCTGAAGAAGCTGCTCGCCGTCTGAGCGCAGCGGTGCTCTGGCCGGGCGCCTCTCTGCGCCCGTGCGCAGAGCGCCCGATCATCGCCACCCGGGAACCCGGGAACAGCCATCGCCGGACCCCAAGCCAGCTGCTAGGTCGAAGGCGTGGAATTCTCTGCCCTCAGGCCGGGCGGCCAATTGGTGAACGAGCTCTTGGTGCATCCACACCCCGCGGGCTTGTTGTGCCTGCTGGGTTTCGCTGCCGGCTCCATCCCCTTCGGCCTCATCTTGGCGCTGGTCTTTGGCAAGACCGACATCCGCAAGGCGGGCAGCGGCAACATCGGCGCCACCAACGTCGCGCGCGTGGTCGGCCGCAAGCTGGGCGTCGTCACCCTGGTGCTCGACGCGCTCAAAGGTGCGTTGCCCGTGTTGGTCGCCGTGGACGTGCTGGGTGCCGATCTCTCGCCGCGCGGGGTGGAGCTGGTGTCGGCGTTGGTTGGCTTGAGCGCTTTGCTCGGCCACTGCTTCACGCCCTGGCTCCGGTTCAAGGGGGGCAAGGGTGTGGCGACGGGCCTCGGCGTGCTGCTGGCCCTCGATCCCGAAGTCGCCGGCTACGGCGTCGTCGCCTTCGCTGTGGCCTTCTTTGCCTCGCGCCTGGTGAGCGTGTCCTCGCTGGCGGCCGCCGTCGTCGTTGTCGTCGCTCTGCTGGTGCAGGGCCCCGTCGACGCCGCCGTCTTGCCTTTGGTTGCCTGCCTCGTGGTCATCGGGTTGCGCCACATCGAAAATGTCCGCCGCGTCTTTCGGCGCCAGGAGCTGAAGCTGTGATCCCCGATCTCGCTGAACGTCTTCCTGGAGGGTCTGATGCAGACCCTCCCCCACGCCGGACGGTGGGGCACCCACCCAACTCCGCTCCGCGCGCGCTCCTCGCGCCTGAGCGAACATCCAAACTTCAACTGGACTTGGGATGAGCTATCGCGATCTGCGCCAGGTCGTGCGCGATGGCCGGCAGCAACGCGACGCCGGCCGCGCCCACCTCTATGCGCTCGAGATTCCCACCTCGGTGATCGTCGGCTGCGTGTTGGGGCAGCTCGCCGACACCCACCTTGGCGTTGCGCCCTGGGGATTTCCCTTCGGCCTCGCGGTGGGTGTGGCGGCGGCGGTGCGGGCCATCGTCAGGCTCATCGCCTGGCAGAAAGCCAACGACGCCGACGAGGACGCCAGGAACCAGGGAGGCGACGATGTCCCCCCGGCCTGAGGAGGAGGCCCAGCTCGAAACCGACGACGACTGGGGCTGGCACGAGGATCCCACGGCCGAAAAGACGGTCGACGGCAAGTTGAACCAGATGGGTCGGGAGCTGCGCCAGCTCACCGCGGCATCCTTGGTCGCCACCTTGATCGTCGCTGCCGCGGTCGGCGTCGTCGAGCACCTGCAGGGAAACGGTTTCCCGAACACCTGCGGCTTCGTCGTCGGCGGCGTCTTGGCCATCGTGAACCTGTGGATCCTCGCTGGCGGCTACTTCGCGCTCATCGATCGGCGAGCGCTGACCCTGCGGGTGCTGTTGGCGGCGCTGGGATCGTTGGTGGTTCTCTTGGGGGCGGGCCTCTACCTCCTCGCCGCGCACCGCAGCTGGACCGTGGGCTTCGCCACCGGCCTCACCATCCCTGCCTTGGGCGGCATTCTCCACGCCTTTCGCAGGGCGCGCGAGGAGAGCTGACGGCCAGTCATCCCAAGTCCAGTCGAGAAGTTCAGCGAGATCGGGGATCAGATCAGAAGAAGGCGCCGCCGCGCTGCTCGACCAGATCGCTCACGTCTCGCTGCAACCGATCGCGCACGGAGGTGGCCAGGGCATTGATGGCGACGGCGTCGGTTTCGTCTTTGACCCTTTCGTTGGCGTCGACGGGCGCGCCGATGCGGATGCGCCAGCGCGCGGGCAGGGGCAACAAGCCCAGGGGCCCCAGGAAGGGAAAGGTCGGCGTCACCGGCAGCCAGGGCAACAGGTCAGCGAAGAAGCTCGAGAAGGCATCGATGCGGCCCAAGAGCGGAGCGGTGTCTTCGGCGCCAACGACGGCGACGGGCACCAGGGGGGTATGGGTGCGCACGGCCAGGCGAACGAAGCCGCCCCGTCCAAAGCGTTGCAGCTGATGACGTCGACGGTAGTTCTTGCCCAGGCCCTGCTCGCCCTCGGGAAAGACCAGGCAAGCCTCTCCCTGGTTGAGCAGGCGGGTGGCGTTGTCCTGGCTCGCGCGCACGCAGCCGAGACGGTTCAAGAAGGTGCCCAGAAAGGGAGCCGTCATGACGGCGTCTTCGACCAGAGGACGCACCTGTCGTCCGCTGAATCCGGGGGCAGAGCGCGAGAGCGCGGCGATCAAGACCAGCGCATCCCAGGGCAACGCGCCTCCGTGGTTGGCGACGAGGATGACGCGGCCGTCGGCGGGTACGTGGGCAGCCCCTTCGACGATGACGCGAAACCACGAATCGAGCAGGACATCGAGCCGGGGCCGCAGAGCCTCGAGCACGGCCGGATCTTTGCCGAAGGCGTCGACGTCGCCGCTCATGATCTCGTCCTCCCCGGGCGTTGTCCCTGCTCCGCGCGGATCCCCCAGAACGCCCGGCCGCGGAGAATCATGCTGCCTCCTTCGACGTCGCCAAAATATTCAACACTGTTTTGATGTCATACTGCGGCGTAAACCCAGTGGTGGATCGAATCCGGGCATCATCGCACAGCCACGGCCAGCGCAAGAAGCCGAAGAAATGCTGCGGCATCTCGACGAGCTGAGCGGACCAAAGGGCGGCGGCGAGGGATTGTCCGAGCCGGGCAGGCAAATAAACTGGAATCTTCTTTAGACGAGTCAAGACATGAGAAAGGGGCAACTGCGACGCTCCGATCACATTGAAGGGACCGCGGGCGGCGGCGCGCCAGAGCCCCCAGAGGGCAGCGACGCCGTCGTCGGGGTGCAGGAACTGCAACAGCGGGTCGTAGCCGAGCACGGCGGGCACCACCGGCCGGGAGAGCAGACGGGTCCAGAAATGATCGCGGGCGCTGGGCAGCAGTGCGCCCAGACGGGCGACGGCGACGGCGACCTCGGGGTGCTCGGCGGCAAAGCGGCGCACTTGATCGTCGGCGTCGGCCTTGTCCCGCAGCGAACGCGAGGGGGGCGGGCGCAGGGGGTGATCTTCGGTGAGGAAGGCCGGGTTGTCGGGCCGCGCCCCATAACACATGGTCGACGAGATGCTGAGCAGCCGGGAAATGCCCGCCGCCGAAGCGGCATTCAAAACATAGTGGGTTCCGATGGTTTCGAGCTCGTGCGCCATCTCCATGTGGTGCGTCGGCGTCGACAGGAAGGCGAGGTGTAGCAAACTCTGGGCTCCTTCATTCACCAAGATATCGGCCAGCTCTCGATCCGATCCCGGGGCAGTGAGATCGAGGGTGTGAGCCGAGAGCTTGGGATGGCGCGTGATGACCGAGGCGTCGCTTTCTTCGCCAGGATCGAGGTGCAAGCCCGAGCGCACGTCGACGGCGACGACGCGGTCGATCTCGGGATCCTCTTCGAGGCGCGCCAAGACGCGGCGGCCAAAGAAACCAAAAGCCCCGGTGACGGCGACGACGCGGTGGGTGGCCACGGCCTTCGCTGTGCGGCTGCGCGGCTGCGTTTTTTTCGTCGACGTCCTGGTGGCCATGTGGTCTCCGCGCTCTGGCCCGAGGCCGCGGTCCTCCTAGCAGCCCGGTTGGCGGGTCCGAAGGACTTCAGCGCAGACGTCGCAGGTGCACCGCCATGCGCTCATCGAGCAGGGCCCGGGTGTCCTCTTCCGCCCGCGCCGCAGCGGGCGAGCGTGGCGGTGGTTCCGGCGCCGGCGACAGAGCCATGGCCGCCGCGCCCACGGCGGTGCACAGGGCGGCGGCCACCTTCCACAGGGCAGCGTCCACGCGGGACGACGGCGGAATCTGGGGGTGCGAGTGGGGGGAGCTTTGGCGCATGCCGGCGACCTTAGGGGTCCACCGACGCCGTCTCCAGAAATTCACCGACGCGCTTCGCGCATCGGTGAATTGTCTACAGGTTCATCGCCTGGCGGCGATGAATTGGCCCCCTGGGCCGGCCTGGGCTTGTGTGCCGAGAGTGTGAACGGCGTGTTCCACCCTCCAAGCCGTGCGCAAGCGCATGCCGCTTCGACGTCGTCACTGGCTTTCGATCACCGGGGGCCGAACCTTGCAGAGGCTCGCGCTCGAACCGGATGACGACTCCGTCGACGGCTGCTACGAATTCACTGACTGCGCTTCGCGTGTCGGTGAATTGTCTAAGGTTCATCGCCCGGCGGCGATGAATTGTCTATAGGTTCATCGCCCGGCGGCGATGAATTGTCTATAGGTTCATCGCCCGGCGGCGATGAATTGTCTATAGGTTCATCGCCTGGCGGCGATGAACTTCTTGCGGGTAGGGTCCTCATGCCGTCGAAGCTCAAAGACATCCTGTGGATCCCCGTCAACGTCCTGCAGCTGCTGTGGATGTTCGCTTTCATCGCCGTGCTCTTTCCGCCAGTGATGTTGACTTTTCTGTTCACCGGCAATCCTGAGACGGCTTGGAGCGCTGGACGATCGTTTTGGGGACCGCTCAATCTCTTCTTTGGATTCTCCTCCCTCGTCGTCGAGGACGCTGAGAATTTGCCCAAGCCCGGCGAGCCCTGCGTCGTCATGATGAACCACCAATCCATGATCGACATCCTGGTGGCCTGGCTCTTGTTGCCCACGGGGCCGCGCTTCATCGCCAAAGCCGAGCTCCTCTACTGGCCCCTGGTCGGCTTTTTCATGAAGGCCATGGGGCTCATCACCATCGATCGCAAGAACCGCCACGCCGCCATCAAGGCCCTGCGCCGGGCCCACGACATCATCCAGGAGGGCCACATCCTGACCTGTTTCCCCGAGGGCACGCGCACCCGCGACGGCTTCATCGGCCCCTTCAAGAAAGGCGTCTTCGTCGTCGCCCAGCGCACCGCGGCCCCCATCGTGCCCATCGCCATCGACAACTGCGCGGTGTTGGTGCCCCGCACCGGTTGGCGCCCGCGCCCCGCCGTCTTGCGCGCCAAGGTCGGCAAGCCCATCGACGGCACCGGCCTCTCGCGCGACGAGCTGATGAAGCGCGTGCGCAACGAGATGATCGACTTGCACCTCGCCCTGGGCGGCAAAGGCGGCGACCGGGCCAACGCCATCGCCGTCGACGACGAAACCCTGGCCCGTCGTCAGGCCGTCGCCGCCGCCTGAGGTTTGCCACTGGCTGTGCGCACGACCGATGCTGCCGCCATGAACAAGGTTCAGGTCGTGTTGGGCGTCGTCGCCGCCGCTGGCGTCATCGGGGGGGGCTTCTTCATCGGCGACCACCAGGGCCAAGAGCTGGGCGGCAACGCGCGCTCCCTCGCCAGCCCCCGCCTGCGCATCGAGAAGCTCAGCGCCCGCGCCGTCGACGACGAGCAAGCTGCGGCCGTCCTGCTTCCCCAAAACGCCGCGCTGCAGGCCAGCATCAATGCGCTCGAAGCCAAGCACGCCGGGCTCCTCGACAAACTGCGCGAGGCCCGCCAGGTGGAATGCTCGCCCGCAGACCCCGCAGCGCCCTTTCAGTTGCGCTTCACCCCCGCCAGAACCGCCAGCGCCACCGTCGTCGCCGTCGCCGAGTCCCTGCGGGCGGGACTGCTCAGCGCTTTGAACGCCAGCGCCGGGCAGGAGCAGCGATCCGACCTGTCCGTCAGCGTCGACGTCTTCGACTTCGGCGAGGTCACGGCGGGCCCTTGCAAGAGCGCGCGCCTGGTGAGGACCACCTTCACGGAGAGCTGGGTCGAGTTCAACCAGAACTGCGACAAGGGCGACGGCAGTTGCAACGACACCGAGCCACCGCCCACCTTCTACGAGGACGATGTGTGGGGCTGCGTCCGTGAAAGCCGCACCCACCTGAAGTCCATCGCGGAGCCCGCCCATTGCATCCCGGACGAGGAGCACGACGACACCAGCAGCGAGACGCCGAAATCTCTCTATTGGTTGGTGCGCGACAAGGAGCTCATCTACCTGCCGTCGATGTCGGCAGGCTGGGGAGAGCTGGCGGCCCAAGAGGTCGCCCCCGGCCAAGCAAACGAACAGACGCTCGGCGTCGTGCTGCGTTTCGACAGTGAGACCAAGGTCGAGCTGCCGACCTTCCCCGATGCGTATCGTTTTCCCGGCAACGGCCAGCGCGTGCTCAAGCGCGTTGGCGAAGAAAAGGGCACGCACACGGGCTTCGACGACGTCGTCGCCCGCTTGGACAATGGTCTCGTGCTGAGCCGTTCGGGGGATACCTATCTCATGGTCAGCCCCGATGGCTTCAGCGCCGACTACGTGCCCGATTTCGATGTCCCGGTGAATTACACTCTGGTCACACCGAAGGCCGGCGTCGAGGGTCTGGTGTTTGGAAGCGACTACTTCTGTGCCGCCATCGACCACGACAAGGTCTCGCTGAAGCGGGTGGCAACCCACGGCGACAGCCCGGTGTACGTCCCGGGAAAGATTGAACCCGGCGTCGTCAAAGCCCTGTTCTGGGAGTCGCCCTTCGGCTCCTTGTTTCGCTGCAGCAACCGCGACGTTGCGCCCTTTCCGCGCGCGATCCCCGACGAGGAGCCGTGGGAATCCCAGATGACCGACGAGAAGCGCCGCGAATGCCAGATGTCGGAGCCGCTCATCTACCTGTACCCGACCCACGCTCTCGACGTCGACGTCCGCCTGTCGCCGACGGTCAAGCTCACCGCGGCCCGCCCCGACTACGGCCACGACGGCTGGAAGGTGCACGCCGAACCCGGCGGCCACCTGCGCAACCTGGCCACCGGGTTGAAGCTCGACGCCATCTTTTGGGAAGGGCACTCCGACGACGTCGCCGTCCCCACCAGCGGCACCGTGCTGGCCCGTGACGACGTCGCCGCCTTCTTGGCCGGGGCTTTGCCTCGCTTGGGTTTGTCACCGCGCGAGGCCCACGATTTCCGCGCTTATTGGCAGCCCAAGCTCGAGCGTCCGGAGTTCGTGTTGGTGCGCTTCCTCGATCCCCAGGAGATCGACGACCTGGCGCCGCTGGAGATCGTGCCCCCCGCCGACGTCGTCTTGCGCGTGATGCTCGACTTCTGGCCCCTCGATCGGCGCATCGATGTTCCGCCCCAGCGCTGGTCGGTGCCGCCCAAACGCGAGGGCTTCGTCGCCGTCGAATGGGGCGGTTTGCTGCGCAAAGAGACCCTGCGCTCGATCGCACCCGTCGCCCTGGACGGTGCGCGATGAAGGTGGCCGTCGTCGTCGTCGTCGTCGCCCTGGCCGTTGCTGCTTTTGGGGTCGGGATGTTCCGCGGACAGCAGCGGGGTGAGGCCAGCACCGCCGAGACGCTCAAGGTCGCCGAGGCCGCCGCTCGCACCCGCCAAGAAAAAGCCCAAGAGGATCGGCGCAAGCAGAGCGAGGAGCACGCGCGCCTGCAGTCGTCCCTCGACTATCTGAAGAAGACGGTCGCCGACGTCGAATTGCAGACCGAAGCCGAAGCCAGGGCCCACCCCGCTGCCGACGCTGGCGTCGTCGACGCGGCCGCGGTGGATGGCGGCGTTCCCGCTGCGCCTTGATGCTCCAAGGAGTCGACCTCATCCACGCCGATCAGAGGAAGTCGTCGGCTGGCGGTGCGTGGGAGGCCAGGGCGGCCTGCACGGTGATCATCTCGAGCTCTTCGATGGCCTCGATCGAATACTCCTCGTGCGGCACCAGATCGACCACGGTGCCGCCTTCGACGTGGCGGGGCTCCTGCTGCACATAGATGACCCCTTTGCCGCGAATGACAACGACGACGGCGTCATCGGGCAGGGCGTGCTCTGGCAGTTGGGTGCCGGCGGGCATGATCAGGTGCGTGGCTCTCAAGCCGTCGCGAAAGAAGAGCACCTCACCCAGAGCGTGGGGCTTGTTGGGGGCATCGAGGGCGGGATTGGTCAGGTGCGTCAGTGGCTGCGGCATGGGGTCCTCCTGGACAGCTGCAGCCCCTACCCTGAGCATGTCCCGCGCCACGCCGACGTCGGGCTGCGGGCCTTCGCTCCCCGCCCCCACCAGCCCACCTGGGACATTTCGGCTCTTGTGGCAGCGATGCCCCTGCATGCGCGCGGAGCTCAGGGAATCAGCGCCCGCAAGCGCGCAGCTTCAGCGGCCGGCAAGGAACCAGCGCGAATCAGGGCGTCGGCGGCGGTCTGCACGAAGCTGCTGTGGCTGGCGTACATCTTGGCCAACAAGGCGTCGTCGACGTCGACCCATTTCACGGCCCTGGCGTCGTCGCCGGCTTTGATGCTCATGCCAGCGTCGGCCGGACTCAAGTGCTTGTGCAGCGCCGTCGTTTCCATCCAGGCGTTATCGGTGTTGCGGCGGTCGTCGACGACGCCTTCGAACACGCGCGGGGCTCCTTCGAAGGAGAGCTCGAGTCCTGTTTCTTCGCGCAGCTCACGGGCGACGGTTTCGTGGGCTTGCTCGTTGCCGTCGACCATGCCGCCGGGAAGGGCCACCTGGCCGGAGTCTTTGCGTTCGATGACCAGCAGCTGCAGCCGGCCGCTCTCGCTCAGCCGCGTGACGACGGGATCGCCGGCTGGGTTTCGACCCCAGCGCCCCAAGAGCCCGCGTCCTTCGATGCCGGTGCGGCCCAGCGGGCAGAGGGGGCGTCCACGAACGTCTGTGGACACGGGGCGGTCTTGGCCGTTTTCGCGCGTGACGAAGGCGCGGGTGACGTCGCTGACTTTGGGCGGATCCGCCCACTTGCCTGCGGCCTTGAGCACACTCGCATCGGTGAAGGCGGCGGGCTTGTAGCCGCGCCAGGGCACCGTCCACGACGCTCTCTCCTGGGTGACCGGGGTGCGCTTGGGATAGCCGTTGGCGACCTCGGTGCGCGTCCTTGGGACCACGGGCGGATTGAGGGCCGAGATGCCGATGCCCGAGAGCAGATCCTTGGCCAGCGTCGAGTCTTTGACCGAGCTTTTGCCAATGACTTTGACGCCGGTGTTGTTGCCCGGGATCGCTTCGGCCTCGAAGAGCAGCTTGCTCGCACCCGGCACTGCCGCCAGCAAGGTGAGGGGATCGTAGAGGTTGAACTTGGTGACGTTGCTCCAGATGAAGTCGAAGTCGGCGGCCTTGCCCTTGGCTTCGGCGACCGTCGCTTGACCCGCCGTCGTCGTCGGATCGACGTCTGTGAAGGTCTTGAAAAACCACTCAGCGTTCAGCGCCGGCGGCATGTGGCCGGCGTTGATGCCTTCCCACAGGTGCTTGAGCGCGCCCTGCTGTTGATCTTTCAGATAGGTGCCGACCGGATGGTTCGTCGCGGCCATGCCATCGTAGAAACTGCGTGGAGCGGCGGCGGCGTAGGTGGCCTCTTTGGTGAGGACGGTGAGGGGAATGCCGAGCTCCTGCGCGCGTCGGTAGACGTAGTCGGCGGAGTCTTGGTGGGTGGAATTGTTGTAGGCGCGCTTGTCGGCGACGACCAAGCCGTTGGCGTCCGCAGCGGGGTCGACGCCGCCCATGATCACGATGCTGCCGACCTTGGCCTTGACCAGCTCGGGGTCGCTGCGCAGCAGGGCCGCGGGGTCGGCCATGCCGGCATTGATGAGCAGGATGCCTTCGCCGTCGGGCGAGGCCCTCAGTTGCTTCTTGAGCAGGGCAAGTCCATCTTTTTCGACGGAAACACCTTTATTGAGCAGTGGTGTCTCCATGAATTTCACATGATCTTTGGTGCGTGCATTGGTCGCCTTTTCATCGATCTTACCGGTGGCGTCGCGCACCTCGAGGGCGTAGTCGACGCCGACGCCGACCTTGACGCCGGGCATGCCGAGCTCGTCGAACACGGTCTTGGCAAAGAGGGCGCGGGTGGTGCGGGTGTCGGCGTCGCCGAGGGTCGTCACTGCCGACTTCAACTCGACGAAGCCTTGCTCGGCCAGAAATTTGAGACCGATCATCACGCTGAGATCGTCGGGGTCCTTGTTGGGATCGGTGAAGAGGAAGAGGGGCGCGGGCTTGTCGGGGCGATGGGCCGCCAACAGGGCCAGGGCGCGAGTTTGGCCGGCCGTGAGGGCCACATGCACCAGGTCGCCTTTGCCGCCGACGCCGCCAGCGCGCACCTGCTCGGCATCTCCGGTCTTGTGCGCCAGCGCCAGGTTCGCCGCCGAAAACTGACCCGCCGGAGCCTGGGGCCGCGTCTGCTGCAGTGCCCCGTCGGCGACCACGTTCTTGGCCTTGGCGGCCTGACCGAGATCGGCGGTCGTGTTGGCGGCGTCGGCGGCCAGGATCTCGCGCACCACGGCGAGGGGAACCGGGGTGCCCTGGGCGACCAGCGCTTGGTGGGTCGCTGTCGTCTTTTGCTCGAGAGGTGCAGCCGGCAGGGCGCGGGCCGCGCTGAGCACGCGTTCACGGGAAACATTGGCGGGCAGCTGCATGGAACCTCGCGGAGCGTTGCTGGAGGCACCTTCTAGTCCCGACGGGCACGCTTTGGCACTGGCAGGCTGACCGGACCAGATTCTGGCTGTCGTCGTCATCAGCGCCCGCCGCACCTTTGGCGCCGCTCCTCAGTTGGGGGGCCGCCGCCCCCCCGCCCACAGGACCACCAGCGCCACAGCAAGCCATGGCGACCTCGCTGATGACGTTGACGCCGCGCAGCCGACGAAGCCGAACTGCAGGGTCTCGGCTTCGTTGGCGACCCCGGCATCGTCTGCGCTGTTGGGACCATTCGAGGAAGCCGGCATACCCTCGCTCGCGAAAGACATCGGGCCGGATCTGGAAATTCCCGGCGATGCCCATCAGCTCGCCGCGCAGATGGTCGGCGTTGTAGGCCACAGCCAGCCCGTGCTGCTGCTGCACGTTGATGTCGGTGCGCGTCAGTTGACGAACCAGCGCGATGTGCTCGTTGTTGCGCAGGCCAAAGGGAAGAGGAATGCGGCCAGCGCGCACAGTGACCTCGTCGTCGAGGAAGCGCAGGCCAAGCCAGTGTTCTCGCGACACCAGCGCGTTGTCTGGTCCGCTGTTCACCGAGAGACGGCGGCTGGTCCGACGTTCTTGTTGGCGTAGCCCAGGGCCACGTGGGCCATGAACCACTCGACGTGCACCGTCGCCGTCAGGTCGGCCGCCATCAGCAGGGGTCTCAGCCCCGCTCCCTGGCCGCCCGTGTTCATTTGTAGAGCGCACCTCCACGCAGGTTGCCCGAGAGGTTCAGCTGTTCGGGGAGCGGGACCAGCCCAAACAAGAAACCCGTTGTCGACGACGGTTCTGCTTCGGCGATGACGTTCGGATCCAGATGCCAGCCCACCAGCAGGTCCGACTGGGCGCGCCCATAGGCATCGCTTGGGCTCCCCGAGGTCGCCGGGAGGACGCAGCACGACCGTCTTGCGGACTAGCGCCGATTTCATGGACGTCAAATAACGTCTTCCGTGCGAGTGATAATGACGTTCATCTTCAACTCCATCGCCGCGCACCTCGACGTCGGCGCCCAGACTGCCCGCCTGGCACCTTGCCCAGGCGGCGACGACGTCGTAACCCCCGCACCCCGTGAGCGAGTTCGTCCAGCACATCATCAACGGCCTGGCGTCGGGCACCATCTACGCCCTGGTCGCGCTGGGCTACACCATGGTCTACGGCGTCCTGAAGCTGATCAACTTCGCCCACGGCGACGTCATGATGGTCGGCGTCTACGTCGGCTACGCCACCTCCCGTCAGCTCGAGCGCGACACCTCCCAGTCTTTTTTTGGCGTCACGCTGATCTTTCTCGTCGCCATGATGACCTGTGCGGCGCTGGGCTTCTTCATCGAGCGCTTCGCCTACCGACCCCTGCGCGAAAAACCCAAGCTCACGGCTCTCATCACCGCCATCGGCGTCAGCTTCTTTCTGTCCTATTCGTTCCAGGTCGAGACCGTCGTCGGCGGCCTGACCTTGTTGCCGGGGGCTGCGCCCAAGGCCTTTCCCGAGATCATCAAGCCCACCGAGTGGTTGGTGATCGGCGACCGCGACATCGTCATCTGGAATTGGCAGGTCATCTCCATCGGCATCGCCGCGGTGTTGATGACGGGATTGCAATATCTCGTCTTCAAGACCCGATTTGGGATGGCGATGCGGGCCGTGAGCTTCGACCACCGCACCGCAGGGCTCATGGGCATCCCCGTCGACAAAGTCATCTCCTTCACCTTCATGCTCGGCTCAGCCTTGGCCGCGGGCGCCGGCATCTTGTATGCGATCAAGGATACACTGGTACAGCCGTTGATGGGCGTGACCCTGGGGCTCAAGGCCTTCGTCGCCGCGGTCATCGGCGGCATTGGGCACGTACCGGGGGCCGTCGTCGGCGCGCTGGCGCTGGGGCTCGTCGAAGAATTCGTCGTCGGCTACGGCAGCTCGACCTGGCGTGACGCCGTCGCCTTCGGCTTTCTCATCTTGGTGTTGCTGGTGCGACCCGAGGGCATCTTCGGGCGCATGACCGCGGAAAAAGTATGAATGGCGTCCTCAAAGGCCTGCTGCCTTTCGCTGTCGCCATCCCGCTGCTTTGGCTGGCGCAGTTCCTGACGAAAGACACGCCTTTCTTGGTGATCTTGTCGCTCACCGTCGGCGTCAACATCACTCTCGCCGTCAGCCTCAACATCGTGAATGGCATGACCGGCCAGTTCTCCATCGGACACGCGGGCTTCATGGCGGTTGGCGCCTACATCGCTGGGGTCGTCTCCAAGATGACGTCGGTGTACGGCATCTCCTTTCTCCCCGAGGGCGTCAGCGATCAGGTGCTCTACGTCGTCTCGCTCTTGGCCGGAGCTTCGTCGGCGGCCCTCTTTGGTTTCTTGGTCGGCCTCCCCTCGCTGCGCTTGAAAGGCGACTACCTCGCGATTGTGACCCTGGGCTTTGGCGAGATCATCCGTGTCTTCGTGCAGAACACCGAGCTCTTCGGCAAAGCGCTCGGCCTCTCGGGGGTGCCCCAGCGCACGAGCCTGTTCTCCTGCTTCTTCGTCGTCGTCGTCGTCGTCGTCGTCGCCCGGCGCATCGCTGCCAGCAGCCATGGCCGCGCGCTGTTGGCGATCCGCGAAGATGAAGTCGCTGCCGAGGCCATGGGCGTGAACACCACGGCGTACAAAGTGCGGGCCTTCGTCGTCGCCAGCTTCTTCGCCGGCCTCGCGGGCGGCGTCTTTGCCCACTACCAGAGCATCGTGGCCCCGAGCTCCTTCACCTATGTGAAGTCGATGGAGATCGTGGTGATGGTCGTCGCCGGCGGACTGGGATCGACGACGGGAGCCATCATCGCCGCCGTCGTCCTCACCTTGCTGCCCGAAGCGCTGCGCTCGCTCTTTTTGAACATCACCGGCGACGGCAGCATCGCTCAGCGCGTCGAGCAAATCCGCATGCCCATCTACGGGCTCCTGCTCGTCATCATCATGCTCGTGCGTCCCCAGGGCCTCTTTGGCACGCAGGAGATCTGGCAGGTGTGGCCCTTCCGCAAACGCGCCAAGCCCGCGTCGACGACGCCGGGGGCCCCGTGAGCTCCGCGGCTCCGACGGGCACGGGTGCGGGAGTATCGAACAACGGCGGCGCCGCGACCTTGCTGCGCGTGCAAGACGCGACCATGCAATTCGGCGGGCTCACCGCGCTGACGACCTTTTGTCTCGAGGTCAAAGCCGGCGACCTGCAGGGGCTCATCGGTCCCAACGGTGCCGGCAAGACCACCGCGTTCAACGTGATGACCGGTGTGTACCGGCCCACCAGTGGCGACATCATCGTCGACGGCGAAAGGGTGAACGGCCACCTGCCCCACCAGGTGAACCGCGCCGGTCTCGCGCGCACCTTTCAGAACATCCGCCTCTTCAAGGACCTCAGCGCCCTCGACAACATCAAGGTGGCCTGCCTCGCCGACGACCGCCCCGCGTCGTCGATGTTCTCCCGCACCCGCGTCAACGCCCTGCGCAAGCAAGGCAACTTCGTCGGCGCCCGCACCCTCGATGCCTGGGGCAACTACCTCGATTGGTGGCGGGCCTTGCTGACGACCTCCGGGTTTCGCGCCGACGAAGAGCGCATTACCGAGAGGGCCACGCGGCTGCTCGAGGTCATGGGTCTACAGCATCGTAAAGACGAGCTTGCGCGCAATCTACCTTATGGTGAACAGCGCCGATTGGAGATTTCCCGCGCCCTGGCGACCTCGCCGAAAGTGCTGCTGCTCGATGAGCCAGCGGCAGGCATGAACACCCGTGAGAAGTCCGAGCTGATGATCTTGATTCGCAAGATTCGCGACGATTTCAAGTTGGGTGTTTTGCTCATCGAGCACGATATGAAGCTGGTCATGGGCATCTGCGAACGCATCACTGTGCTCGATCACGGTGAGACCATCGCCAGCGGCACTCCTGCCGAAGTGAAGAACGACAAGAAGGTGATCGAGGCCTACCTCGGCGTCGAGAGCAAGGAGCTGCAGGCATGAGCAGGGCCGAGCCCACCCTGGCCCAAAAGACGTCGTCGGCGTCGGTGCGTCCGGAGCGCGAGCCCTTGCTCGAGGTCGCCGACCTTCACGTGAGCTACGGGGCCATCACGGCGCTGACGGGTGCGGCGCTGACGGTGGGCAAGGGCGAGATCGTGGCGCTGATCGGGGCCAACGGCGCCGGCAAGACGTCGACGCTGCGCGCGGTGTCGGGAATGCTCAAACCCAAGCAGGGCCGCATCACCCTCGACGGCGCACCCATCGCTGGGAAAAAGAGTCACGAGCTGGTGCCCCTGGGCATGGCCCACGCCCCCGAAGGCCGCGGCATCTTTCTGAACCTCAGCGTCGACGAGAACCTCACCCTCGGCGCCTACTTGCGCAAAGACAAAGAGGGCATCGAGCGGGACCGCCAACACGCCTTCGAGATGTTTCCCCGCTTGCTCGAGCGCCGCGATCAGCGGGCCGGCACCCTCTCGGGTGGTGAGCAGCAGATGCTCTCCGTGGGCCGCGCGCTCATGAGCCGCCCGCGCCTGCTGCTCCTCGACGAGCCGAGCCTCGGCCTCGCGCCCCAAGTGATCGAGAAGATCTTCAGCATCTTGAAGACCATCAACCAGAGCGGGGTCTCGATCCTCCTCGTCGAACAAAACGCCCACCTGGCCCTGGGGCTCTGCCATTACGCCTACGTGTTGGAGACTGGCGCCGTCGTCATGCAGGGCACGGGCAAAGAGCTCCTCGCCAGCGACGAAATCCGCAAGGCCTACCTCGGGGAGTAGCTCGGGCTGGCTCCAGCTGGCCACCCCCCACGAAGCAGCCATCTCCCCCAACCCCTCTTCCGCGGGCGCGGAAGAGGGAGCTTCAGCCGAAAAGCTCCTTGACCTTGTCGAAGAAGCTCTTGTTGTCGGGAAGGCTGTCGCCCGGCGACGTCGCTGCCGCAAACTTCTCGAGCAAGGCCTGCTGCTCGTGGGTGAGCTTCTTGGGCACCTCGATCCGCACGCGCACGAGCTGATCACCACGTCCACCACCACGCAAAGCGGGAATGCCCTTGTGCCGCAGCCGAAAGACCGCGCCCGGCTGGGTGCCCGAAGGAACCTTCATCGACACCTTGCCGTCGAGGGTCGGCACTTCGAGGGAACAGCCCAGGGCCGCCTGCGGGAAGGAGAGCGGGATGTCACAAATGACGTCCTGCTCTTCGCGGGTGAAGAGAGGGTGCTCCTTGATGCTGATGACGACGTAAAGGTCGCCCCGAGGACCGCCACCGCGGCCGCCTTCGCCTTCGCCGACGAAGCGCAAACGGGTGCCGTCGTTGACGCCGCCGGGGACCTTCACCGCGAGCTGGCGCTCCTGCTCTTTTTGGCCTTTGCCGCGGCAGTCGACGCAGGGGCTCTCGATGGTGCGTCCAGCGCCGCCGCAGGCCCGGCAGGTCTGGGCGATGGCGAAGAAGCCCTGGGCCACACGGATCTCGCCGGCACCCCCACACTGGCCGCAGGGTTTGACCTTGGTGCCGGGCTTGGCGCCGGTGCCGCCGCAGGTCGAGCAGTCCTCGAGGCGGGGGATCGCGATGTCTTTCTGGGCGCCGAAGGCGGCCTCCTCGAAGGTGATCTCCAGATGGAAGCGCAGATCGGAACCGCGGGAGGCTCCGCCACGGCCGCCGCGTTTGCCGCCGAAGAGATCGCCGAACAAGTCACCAAAAATATCTTGAAGATTGACGGCATATTGCTGTGCCGAAAATCCGCTCATCTCGGGGCCGGCGTGGCCGAAGCGATCGAAATGGGCGCGCTTGTCGGCGTCAGAGAGGACGGCGTAGGCCTCGGAGGCCTCTTTGAAGCTCTCTTCGGCGGCCTTGTCACCCGGATTCTTGTCAGGGTGAAACTGCATGGCCAGCTTGTGATAGGCCTTTTTCAATACCCGATCGTCGGCGTCCCGGGCGACGCCCAGCACCTCGTAGTAGTCGCGCTTCTCTGACACGCACACACCTCACTGGGCCCTGGGCCGATCCACCCACAAGCCCGCCGACGATACGCACCCGGCCGTCGTCGGCAAGCACCCAATGGACGCCGCGCTTCAGGAGACGGGGACCCCAATGACGACGTCGATGGCGTCGGCGATCTGCTGCACCACCTCATCGTCCAGGGCGCCTTGCACCAAGAGGTGATGGTCGGCTTCGACGACGACGACCCTTGTGGCTGGCAGGGCCTGGGCTGCCTTGCGGTCCGGGCTGGAGAGCTGCTGGTCGCCGGCGCCGACGACGATGACGACCTTGGACCGCAGGGGTTCGAGCAGGGCCCTCGTGCGTTCGGTGAGGGACATCCAGCCCAACCAAAAGGCGATGGTGGCGCCGTCGACGCGGGCGTCTTTGGCGAACTTGCCGGACTTCATCGACGCAAAGCCCGCGGCCTTGGTGCCTGCGAGGTTCTTGAGCGCGCTGGCCTGATCGAGCAGGAAGCTGCGCTCCTCCGGCGTCGACGCGGCTTTGGCCCGGGCTTCGCTCTGCTGCTGGCGATCGGTCAAGGCACCCACCAGCACCGCGTCGATGGCCCGGGGGATGGGCGAGAGCAGCACGATGGCCGTGGCCTCCTGGGCGCACGACGACGAGAGCGCGACCTGGGCGGCCTGCCCATGGGCCCACAGCACCAAACGGCCATCAAACCCGGGCGCTTTTCTGACCAGGGCGCAAGCGGCGTCGACGTCTTTGGCCAGCGCGCCGGGACCTTCGGCGTCGACGTCGACCTGGGGGTTTTTGTGGCAGCTGGCGGTGTCGTTGGGCCCGCAGGTGCGCTTGTCGTAGGTGAGCACGATGGCGCCGCGCGCGGCAAAGGCATCGCTCCACAGCGATCCCGTGTGGGCCGGCGCAGGGTAGACGACGACGCCGTCGCCCTTGCGCGTTCCCTCTTTCGACACGTCGCTGCCGCCGGGGACGATGACGATCCCCGGGCCTTTCTCGTGCGCGGGTGCAGTGATGAGAGCCCCCAAGACGATGGGCCCGGAAGAGGCGAGCTCGACCTGCGTCGGCGTGCGCACCAGCTGAACGGGGGGCAGAGGTTCGACCACAGGATCCGTCGTCGTCATCGTCGCGCCCGCCGTCGGTGCTGCCGCCAAGCGCCGGCCGCCCAGACCCCGGGCCGACGTTGTCGTCTTGCAACCCCCAAGCACGATCAGGGCGGCGGCGACGACGACGCCCGGCCTTGTGCAGAATCTCACGCCTCCCCCCTGGTGTTGCTCGCGCCGACCTTGCCCGCACCACCAAAGAACGGCCGCAGCGTCAAGGACCCACAACCGACGCAGAAGCCGCCGCCTTCCGCGAGCTGCGTCAGCTCGACCAGGGGCTCGTCCTCCAGCGCCTCGCTGCCGCCGAAGAAGATGGCCTGCACGCTCTCGCCCGAGCTGCCGATCAAAGCCCCACCAGAGGCCGCCTCTTCGCCCAACGCCAAGAGAAAGAGCGCGCCGTCGACGTGGCCCAGATCGACGACGTCGAAGCCCGACATCACCAAGCCCTGGCACAGACCATCGCGCACCCCGAGCTCGGCACCATCGCCGCCGCGACCGACGAGCACCGGACCCCGGTGTTCCCCCCGACGACGCAACAGTGTCCCTGCCGCCCGACCCAAGCGCAGCGTCGACGCCGAGGTGAACGCGCCGGCGGGTCCCTGCAAACCTGCGTCGCGCACCAACTCCGAGAGCTTCATGGAGCCAAGCTAACGTGCTCCCGATGACGCGTCAGCCGCTCAAGCGTCCCGCAGCCGGGCGCCGCGGCACGGAGAAACCTGGGACACCGGCCCGGCGAGGACAGCTCAAGTCCGACGACGGAGGGTCAGGTCCGGGGAAGGTAGCGTGAGAAGGTCGCCAGCAGCTCATCGACCCCACTGTTGCTCAGCGGCTTCGTCGAGCGGTGCCTTCCAGGAGAAGGCCGGGACCACGGCAACCCACTCACCATGAAACTGATCGTCGAGCACTGCAATGGTCGCACAGAATGCCAGCAATCTGGATCGATCATCTCATACTCCGATCCCGAGCTCAGAATCAGGCGCGCCGCTTCCGGGGGCGCCTCCTTGCCGTAGCCCAAGCCCATCTCATAGCGGCCGTCGACGATGCGGACGGCGCTGGGCCAGGGGTGAGGGTGAAACAAGGCCTGGATGCAGGGGTGGATGCGGTGCAAATAGAGTCGAAACTGCTCTTCGAAGGGAATCCACAGACGTTCGACGCGCGGAAACTCATAATCGATATCTATCGATCGCCATTTCGCGGTTTCGAGCAGGTTTGGAAGTGCGTCTTCCGCGCGGTGTAGAACACTTAATAGATCGCCGCTTTGCATGACTGGTTCTCCTTTCGATGCCTGGCTCGAGGTGATCCCCGATCTCGCTGAACTTCGACCGCGGAGCGGTCTCGTTCATCGCCGTCGGGGATGCTCTTCTGGGAGGTCTGGTGCAGACCTCCCCCCGCGCCGGCGGAGCCGGACGCGGGGCCCCCCACCAACTCCGCGTTCCGCGGGCGCGCTTCACGCGCATCATCCCGCGTCTTTCCCATCTCGGAACGCGGTCGAACATCAAGCGGACGCGGGATGAGAGGCGTGATTCCTGTTTCTACGAAGGTGAGCTATCAGCCGGAACTCGAATCTATGGATGAGTTATCGCCAATTCCGATACTCGATGCCGAGCTCCTGCGGGCCTTCGTCGCCTTCGCCGCCGAGCGCAACTTCACGCGCGCGGCTCGCCGGGTCGCGCTGTCCCAACCGGCCTTCTTCGAGCGGGTGCAGAAGCTGAGCGAGCGCGTGGGCCGACCCCTCTACCAGCGCGAGGGCCGCGGTTTGGTGCTCACCCCCTCCGGCATTCGGGTGGCCGCCTTCGCCCGCGATGAGCTGGCCCGCGCCGCTGCCTTCGTCGACGAGATGAACGGACAAGGCCAAGAAACGCTAACCCTCGCCGCCGGCGAAGGCGCGTGGCTTTATCTGCTCGCTCCCGCCGTGCGGGCCTTCACCGCGCGCAAAGAGGCCACACTGCGCGTGCTCACCTTAGGAGGACCCGCAGCCTTGGAAGCAGTGGCTTCAGGAGCAGCAAGCTTCGCCGTCGGCGTCTTCGATCTCGTGCCTGCGGGCATCACCGCCAAAGACATCGTCACCACGCCCTTGGTGGCGGCCTTGCCCCGACGTCATGCCCTGGTCAAGCGCCGCACCCTGCGCCTCAAGGACCTCGCCGCCGAGACGCTGATCCTCGCCCCCGAAGGGCAGCGCCACCGCGATCTCATCGGCCGCGCGGTGGCCAGCGTGGGCGGAGCAGGCAGGTCGCACATCGAAGCCGACGGCTGGCCCTTGATGTTGGCCTTCGTGGCCGCCGGTCTCGGTGTCGCCGTCGTCAACGGCATCTGCGCAGCACCGCCGGGGATCGTGCTGCGACCAGTGCCCGAGCTGGGCAGCGTGACCTACAGGCTGCTCTACCGCGCCGAAGCCCACTCCGGCCCGGCGTTTTCGCGCTTCATCCAGCTGTTGGTGGGCTGAGCGCGGGCACACGCTGGGCTTCGCGTTTGGCCGCCACCGTCGTCGTCGTATCGCTCTTGTTCGGGCTCAGCGCGGCCCAGGTCAAGAAGCGGTGCACGATGGCTTGCTCGATGCGTCCTTTGCGTTTGGCGGGCACAGGCAGGCGCGCGATCAAGGTCAGCTGCAGAGCATCGTCGACGCGGACCAACACGCGGGCGTCGATGGTGGGGCTCTCGATGCCGCGGTCGACGAGGCGGCGCTCGAAATGCGCACGGGCGTCGACGGCGTAGGGCTCTTGGGCTTCTTGGCAGGCGATGAGCAGGGCGGCTTCGGCTTGAGCCCAGTGCTCGTCGCGGGCGATGGGCACTTCGAAGGTGTGCAAGACGAAGGCGTCCGAGAAGGTCTCGTTGATCACCGGCTGCAGCAGCAGGATCGCGTTGGGGATGGTGACCGCACGACCGGTTTGCTGGTGGCCGATCTTGCCCGGGCCGATCTCCAACAGGGTCGTCGTGAACAAGCTGGTGTCGATGACGTCGCCGCGCAGGCCTGCGACCTCGATGCGATCCCCGATCTCGAAGCTGCGGCTCGAGGTGCGCAGGAAGGTGCCGCCCGCGCCCATGATCAACTCTTTGGTGGCGATGACGATGGCGGCGGTGAAGGCGACGAGAGAAAAAGCGAAGGTCTTGAGCTCGGTGAACCAGACCGTCGCCGTGCCCGCCAGCAACACCACCAACATGATGTTGCGCGACGTCGACATCCACCGCCGCACATCTGCTGGTTGCAGCCCGCGCGAGCGCAGGTTCCTGAGCACCAATTGCCTGGCCACCAGCGCCGCCGACCACAGCAGGGTGGTGATGACGAGGTTCTTGATGAGCTCTCCGGTGCCGACGACGCTGTCGAGGGGCGGAAAGGGTGGGGGGGTGAAGGATGCGGGGTTCATGGGGGTTGCGGTGGGCCGTTCACCCCATAGCGTCTGCAGCGTCGAAGCGACACCCAAGCGGGGCCGTCGACGACGTCTTGAGGGAGGATTTCATGAGCGGCGGCGGCGCACCCACCCATGCCATCTGGCACATCCGTGATCGCGAGGGGAAGAAGGCCTTTTGGACCGAGATCGGCGTCGGCTTCACCAACCGCGACGGCTCCATCGCCCTCAAGCTCAACCTCGTGCCCATCGACGGCGGCATGATCGTCGTCAAACCCCTCGAGCCCCGCGACGCCCGCGACTGGCGCGACCGCGACGAGTAGCGCTCAATCGGATCGCGCACGTTCGACGCCGAGCTTGGCTGCGCACCTCCGAGTGCAATCGACCTCGAGAAACGAGGGTCCAGGTCGTTCGCCGCGCCCTCATGAAGGCGTGTCAACGCCTTCGTTCCCCAAACGCAAAGCGTTGGAAAATCGAAGCCCGCTCCCTCGAGCACTTGCCACGAGGCGGCCCGAACCACGACCGTCTCCGAGGGCAACTGCTCGAGGGCAGCGCGAGCCCAAAGGGCAGGGAGTCCAGAGGGGTTTGCCCTGGAGCGCTTCGCCACCACCAGGTAACCCCTTTGGCCCCGCCGGAGGCGTTCTCCGCGCGAAGCGCGTTCTCCCTTCCGGCTCCGCGCGAAGCGCGTTCTCCGCGCGGGCACACAGCCCGGATCGATCAGCAACGAGCGCAGAAAAGACGGGACAACCCCCAATCGAGATGTGATATTCAAGAACGACTCCGCTGTACTTGGCCCTTTCACAAGGGCAGGCGGAGAGGGAAGCAAACAATCTGGCCGCGTTCGCTGTCGTCGTCACGACGGCCGCCGTGAACCGAGCCCGCAAGCCCAGAGCAACCTCAGGATGGTCATGGTCCACAACGCGAAATCGAGCCGCAGCGTCGCTGGAGAGCCCACGCGCGTCCGCATGGACGGTACCCGCGCCGAAACCTCAGACGACAAGCCGGCGCCCAGCAGCCGCCCGACGAACAGCCCCTACGAGCGCTACAAGCAGCAACTCCACGCCTTCTTCAACGGCGACAAGCCGCTGCCCGATCACCTCAAAGACATGCTCGCCACGCGTCCGGGGGCTGGCGACCACGGCTTCGCCGAAGAAGAAGCCGCTGCCGCCGCCGCCGTCGAGGCCAAGCAGGCTGGTGCCAAGAAGAAGGCCGAGAAAAAAGAAGAGCCGCGCCGCCGCGTCGTCGCCGCCTCCGCCGAAGACATCGTCCTCGCCGACGCCATTCGCAAATCGACCTCGCCCAAAGAAGCCCAGGTCGCCGTCGACGCGCTGCTGGCCCGCGGGTTTCCCCTGCCCAAAGACGCCGACGTGCTCGGCAAAGCCCTGGGACACAAAGACGACAGCGTGCTCGAGCAAGCGCTGATCGGACTCACCGAATTGATCAACGAAGGTGCGTTCAAGGGCAACCCCACGCTGCTCAAGACCCGCGTGAAGAACGTGGCCCTGCTTTCGTCGTCGTCGTCGGTGCGGGATCTCTGCAACGAGTTGATGGCCAAGCTCTGATCTCGCTCAAGAGGGAGCCCCGTGGACCTCTTCGAACACGCCGCCGTCGCCGATCCGAGCGGGGTCCCCCTCGCGGAACGGATGCGCCCCAAGAAGCTCGACGACGTCGTCGGCCAACCCCACCTCACGGGTCCGTCGTCGATCCTCGCGCGCAGCATCAAGCAGGGGCGCGTGCCTTCGGCCATCCTCTGGGGACCGCCCGGCACCGGCAAGACCACCATCGCCGAGTGCTTGGCCCACGAGCTGAGCGCGCGCTTCGTGAAGATGTCGGCCGTGCTCGCCGGCGTCGCCGATCTGCGCAAGGCCATCGACGACGCCCGACGCTTGAGGGCCGAACGGCGCGTGCCGACGCTGCTCTTCGTCGACGAGATCCACCGCTTCAACAAAGCCCAGCAAGACGCGCTCTTGCCCCACGTCGAAAACGGCACCGTCACCCTCATTGGAGCGACGACGGAGAACCCCTCCTTCGAGGTCAACGCCGCCCTGCTCTCCCGCTGTCGCGTGCTGGTGCTCAAGCCCGTGCATCCCGAGGCCCTGCAAGTGTTGCTCGATCGGGCGCTGAGCTCAGAGCGCGGCCTCCGAGATCACGGCGTCAGCGTCGACGACGTCGCTCGCAAGGTGCTCATCGCTGCGGCGGGTGGCGATGCGCGCAAGCTGCTCACCTCCCTCGAAGTGGCCTGCGATCTCGCCGAAGCCGACGGGCGCAAAATCATCGAGCGCGCCGACGTCGAAGCCGCCGTGCAACGTCGGGTGCTGCTCTACGACAAAGATGGTGAGCAGCACTACGAGGTCATCTCGGCTTTCATCAAGTCCATGAGGGGCAGCGATCCCGACGCCGCGCTCTACTGGGGCTTTCGCATGCTCGAAGCCGGCGAAGACCCCCTCTTCGTCTTGCGCCGCATGGTGATCTTTGCCAGCGAAGACGTCGGCAACGCCGATCCCCAGGGCCTCGTCGTCGCCACTAGCGCGCTGGCCGCCTTTGAATTCGTCGGCATGCCCGAGGGCGCCATCCCCATCGCCCACGCCATCACCTACCTGGCTGCGGCGCCCAAATCCAACGCCAGCTACCTGGCCCTTCACGCTGCCCGCAAAGACATCGTCGCCAACGGATCGTTGCCCGTGCCCCTGCACCTGCGTCCCGCTCCAACAAAATTGATGGAACAGCTCGGCCATGGAAAAGACTACAAATATCCGCACGATCACGAGGGCGGCTACGTCGTCGAGCAATACCTACCGGATCAGCTGAAAGACCGAAAATACTACCTACCAAAAGATCGCGGCGCCGAGGCGGCCATCAAGGCCCGTCTCGAAGCGCGCACCAAGAAAGACTGACTCAGCTACACCGACACCGACGCCGACGGCTCGGCGTGAAAGAGGGTGAGCCTTTCGGCTTCATCGTTGAGCTCGCGGCGCAGGGCCCGATCGAGGGGCGCCCAAGGCTCGGTGATCACCCGGCCGTGGTCGTAGCGCCAGCTGCCAGCGACGACGCCGTCGACGAGGAAGGTCGCCACGCCATGGGCGAGCTTGGCATTGAAGACCCGGGCGCGGTGCTGCTCGGGGAGAATCCCGGTGCGGCGCGTGTGGCCCAGCAGCGTGGCGTCCCACACCGGCAGAAAGCGCACCGGCGCCGGCGTCTGGGGATCGGGCAGCAGGCCGTCGGCGACGTCGAGGAGCAGCTCTCCCTGCTCATCGCGAAATTCTACCAGCTCGAGCTCGGCCAGCGCAGGGACGAGGTCGACGACGTTGAGGCCGGCCCAGGCCGCGATGTCACGGCGTGGCGCGGGACCAAAGGCGCGCAAGTAGCTGTGCAGCAGATGTTGCAGCGCATGCGCGGTGGTGAGGGTGGGCGGTGGCAGCCAACTTTCGGCGGCGGCGTAGACGGAGGCGCGAGGGTGATCCCACGTGCCCGAGGGCGGCACCCGCACGAGATCGAGCCAGAAGCCGACACCGGAGGCCCGCGATTTGCCCAGCAGGGCCTCGATGTCGCGGCGGTGCAGGGTGCCCTCACCGAGCTCCCGCCGGAGCTGCCGGGCGGCCGCCGCCATGTGCGGAGCGAGCACCCCGCGCACCGTCGACAGCCAAGCGCGTCGGCGGGGTCGGCGGATGGCCAGGGCGAAGGGCCAATAGTCGGCGGCGGCGACGAGGTGCAGGGTCGAGCGCATCAGCGTGCCCAGCACGACGCGGCGCTGCTCGAGGGCGCGGGTGAGCGTAGGGCGCGCGAAGCCCTCCAAGCGGGTCCACAGTCCGACGTACATCGCCGGCGCGGATTGGGCTTGGAGCCCCGCGGTCTGCTCCAGGGCGTCGGCGAGCGAGAGGCGTTGGCGCGAGAGGAGGAGCTGTCGGGCGAGCAGCGCGCGGTTCAGCTCGAGTTGGCTGAGGGTGCGCATCAGCCCATCCTCCCGACGTCGCCGCCGCTGCACCCCGTTCCCGCACCAAGCCCGCGCGCGCCGCCCATGCTGTTGATGTAGGGATTGGCCACCGGGTCGCCGCCGATCGGGCCCCAGGCGGGCTATCGTGCGCTCGTGGAGACCCCCGCCCCCGACGAGCTGATCGGCCGCGTTTTTGGCGGCCACTACCGCATCGAACGCCACCTCCGGCGGGGTGGCATGGGCGCCATCTACCAGGCGCGCGACACGCGCAGCGACGCCGTCGTCGCCGTTAAGGTGGTCCGTGCCGCGCTGCTCGACGACGCGCAGGCGGTGGCCCGCTTCAAGCGCGAGATCCGGTTGGTGACAGAGATCGTCCACGAAAACATCGTGCTGGCCCTCGACAGCGGCGACGACGACGGCGTCTTGTGGATCGCGATGGAGCTGCTGACGGGCGATACCTTGCGCGAGCGCCTCGATGCCCGGGGGCGGATGCCTTGGCAGGAGACGCTGCCGCTGATCGAGCAGATCGTCGGCGCGTTGGGCGCGGCCCACGAGCGCGTCGTGATCCATCGCGATCTCAAGCCCGAAAACGTCATGCTCATCGAGCAGCCCGGCCTGCTCAAAGCGAAGCTGCTGGACTTCGGCGTCGCCAAGCAGGTCTGCGTCGAAGGAGGAGCGGAGCAGAGCCACATGACCGGCACAGGCTACATCGTCGGTACGCCCGGCTATGTGGCGCCCGAGTTGGTCCTCGAAGGCGTCAGCGACGACCCCCGCTCGGATTTCTATGCCTTGGGCGTCATCTGGTTCGAGATGCTCACCGGCCAGGCGCCCTTCTCCGCCAAGACCGCCTTCGCCCTCGCCATGCGCCACGCCCACGAGCAGCCGCCGACGCCGACGTCGCTGGTGCCCTACTCGCCCGTGCCTGCCCCCATCGAGCGCCTGGTGCTGCGTTTGATGTCCAAGGCGCCCAACGACCGGCCGGCACACGCGCGCGAGCTGCTGGGGCTGTTGCACAACCTCGCCGACGAATCCCAGCGCTCCCTCCTGGTCACCGCACTGCACGATTCAGAGCCCACCGTCACCGACTTCAACGGCCGGCGCACCGGTGTCGCTCCCTTTACCCCGCCCCCGGGGGCAACCACGTCGTCGACGTCGGCCACGCCCGCGCTGGCCATGGTCGGTGGGCCCTCGCCCACCCCGGCCCCGGAGCTGCTGAGACAGCTGCCGCGCTCCTGGTTGGTCGGCGGTGCACTCCTGCCACCATCGTCGCCGCCAGCGTGATCAGCGTCTTCGCTGTACGCCACAGCGAGGACGAAGCACGCGACCCCGCCCCGCACGTGGCTGCCGCGCCTGCGAAGGTCGAGCCGGCGCCGACGACGTCCCCGCTGCCTGCTGAGCCTTCGCCGCCGCCCGTCGACTTGCGCGCCTCGGTTGTGCTGGCGGGCGAAGCACTCGACGCCGCCGAAACGCAGAAGCGGGAGAAGCGCGAGCAGAGAGAGAAGCGCAGGGAAGAGCGCGCCGTGGACAAACACACCGACGACGCCCACGTCGAAAAGCGCCCCGCCGCCGTCGACGATCCCGTCGCTCCAGCCGCCGGCATCGGCACCCTGCTCGTGCGTCCCAAGCCGACGTCGGCGTCGTGGAAGGTCAGCGTCGACCACCGCTTCGCGCGCGAGACGCCGCTCAGCCTCGAGCTGTCCGCCGGACCGCACACCCTGCAGTTGTCGTCGTCGTCCCTCAAGGTCGATGTCACCCGCACCATCGATGTCGTCGCTGGCACGCAGGTGCGTTTCGACGAGGATCTCACGCCATGATGATTCCCCTTGCCTTGGCTCTGGTGCTGGCGAGCGCCGAAACGTCGCCGACGACAACAACGACGACGACGCCCACCGCAGCCACGGCCAAGCTGCTGGTCTTGCGCGAGCTCTTTGCTCAGCTCGCCTGCGAGAAGGTCATCGAGGCGGCGCCGGCCATCGAGGATCATCGCCTGGCCACTCTCGATGAGAGGCTCGAAGCCTCCTTCCGCCACGCCTACTGCCTGGTGGTGATCGGCAACCTCAGCGACGCCTCCGCCCTCTTTGCCGCCATCGTGCAGGAGAAGATCGACGCCAACCCGCCCTTCGACTTCGAGCCTCGCGTACAAATCCTTCTCGAGGCCGCACGCTCCGAGGAGCTCCAGCGCCAGTCGGCTGCAGCTGTGGAGCGCCATCGTCGGCTCATGGAGCGGGTCACGCTGAACGTTCGTCCGCCGGTGAACGTGACCGGGGGCAACCGCGCCATCTTCTACGTCGACGTCACCGACCCCGATGCCCTGGTCACCTCGCTGCGCGTGGACTTTCGCAAACAGCCGACCCCGGCTCCGGCGATGGGCCGAGGGAGCCGACCAGACGGCGTCGCCGTGGCCGCCGGGGCTGCGGGCGGTGAATTCTCTGACCTCAGGCCGGGCGGCCCGCTGGCCGGCCACGCCGGGGACGCGGAATTCTATGCGCTCCCCATCGTCAAACAGTCCGACGGCCGTTGGCGGGGCGAGATCCCCGGGACCTACACCCGCTCCACCACAGGTCAGGTGTTGGAGTGGTTCATCACCGCCTCCGACGCCCAGGGGGATGCCCTCAAGAGCGAGGGGACGCGAGCTGCACCCCGTGTCCTCGAGGTGGCGCCGGGGTCGGCGATGGCCCTCGATCTCAAGGCCAACGAACGACTGACCCAAGAGACGCGCCTGGTCTTTGCGCTGGTCGTCCAGCCGCTGTTTTCCGAGGCGATGGCCTTCGCAGCAACGATGGTGGCCAGCCTCGTCGGTGCGGCGGTTCCAGGGCTCGGGGTCGCGACCTTTGCGCTCTTGCCGATCGCGCTGGCGGGCGTCGGTGACTGCGTGGTCGCCTCGACCGTGCTCGACGGGTGGGTCGGCGTGCTCGCGCCCCTGGGTGTAGGGCTCGCCTTCGGCCTGGCCTACGTTGGCGCCGTTTTCTGGATCGGCGAGCCGGTCAATTCGGTCGTGCCGGGAGCGTTTGCCAAGGAAGTCCTCGACGGAAGGCTGCCCTACCTGGTGACGGTGAGCGCCGCTGGCCTGGCCACGCTGGCCAGCGCAGCGACCACAGCGGTGCTCGTGGTGATGGACCCGCCCGCAGAGTGACCAAAGCTCAGTCCGAAACGCTCAGGCGCTGAACGATGGCGGTGTCGCGCTCGAGCTGGGGCCAGCCCCCCGGCGGCGTCACCCGCAACGATGAGAAGGGCAGCACGCCGTCGACGTCGGCCCGCAGGATCGCTTCTCGACCGGGGGCTTCGTCGTTGAGCAACGCATGGAGCCGGCCGGACAGGGTTGCGTCCTCGTTGGATTCGACGTCGAAGCCCTCGTCGTCGAAGCCCTCGTCGTCGGCTGTCCGCGCCAAGGCCTCAAACATCGGCACGTCGTCGAGCGGTGCGCCCGGATCGGCCTCTGCCAGTGCGCTCTGCTCTCCTGGCGGCAGCCGAGCCACCTCGGCGAAGAAGCGCGCGAAACGTCCGGTGACCGGCGCTTCCCCGGTGGCATTGGCGCAGCGGGCACGGCCGGCGGGCTCAGCACCGACGTCCGACGGCGTTGGTGGTGCGGGCGTGGCGCTCGTCGAGGGCAGGCTCATGGCCGGGCGCACCGCGGGGACACGAGCGGACAGGCGCAGCGGCTGCAAGGGCGCCGCTGTTGGACCCGCGGCCTCGTCGAGGAGACGGGCGTGCTCGAGCACCAGGAAGGTCGTGTCTCGGTGGATGTTCTCGATGGGCGCGCGCCCGTCGAGGCAACGGGGCTCGTCGCCAAAGTGCACGCGGAAGCGTCCCCGCGGGGGGGTCAGCAAGGCAAAGAAGGCGGCTTCGCCGACGACGTCGTCTTCGGTGCGCGCGGCCACCACCTGCCCGTTTTTCACCACCAGCCGGCCGCAGAAGGAGGGCACACAGCGCTCGTCGCGGATCTCGATGATCGCGTCGCGCCTGCCGCCGCAGACGAGCTGCACGAGCTCGGCGACGCCGACATGCTGCAAGCGCCCCTGCATGACGTCGTCGTCGTCGTCGTCGTCGCGGATGGCCTGGCGGGGCACGAATTCTCGACCCTGGAGACGGCCGGCGCCGAGCACCCAGGCCGCCAGGGAAACGACGGCGATGGCACCAGGCCGCGCGGCGCAGCCCTCGACGACGACCACGCGCAAGCGCACGGGCTCGAAGCCCACGATCATCACGACCTCGAGCTCGGCGCCAACGACGAAGGCCGCCGGCACCTCAGACAGAGCTCCGACCAGCCGGACGCCGCCGTCGACGACGACGACGTTGGCGCGGTGATCCACCAGTTGGAGCAGGACGGGCCGGGAGGCGATGCGGGAATCCAACATTGTGACCAAATGGTCACACTACAACCAAGGCCGTCAATGGCAGGCGGGGAGCGCGGGTGTGCTCACGTCACACCCATCTCTTCCCGTCGGCGGTGTTCGCTGACCTCGTGTGCTCGCTGCGCGCCCCGGCGACTCAAGGAGCGGAGCTGGCCGCCGTTGCCGAGTGCCCGTGGGCGTTGTCTCGTCTGCCGATGAAGGCCGAGTCCTGTGCTCCCACGGTGATCGACGAGGACGCCCGCGCGCGTGCCGCGGCCTTTGTCGTCCCCCGCGCCGCCCTTCCCCGCCGCGTCGTCGTCGCTTTGTCGGGCGGCGTCGACTCCTCGGTGGCCCTCTGGCTGCTCAAGGAGCAGGGCCACGAGGTCCTGGGCGTCTCCTTGCGCCTGGCCCCCGACGACGGCGACAGCCTGGCGGTTCGCCACGGGCGCTGCTGTTCCCACGACGACCTGACCGATGCCCGGCGCGTGGCCGACGCCGTCTCTGCGCCCTTTTACGCCATCGATGCGCGCGATCGTTTCAAGGCCGCCGTCTTTGATCCCTTCGTCGCCGCCTACCGCGCCGGCCACACCCCCATCCCTTGCCTGGCCTGCAACCACGAGGTGAAGCTGGGTGACCTCTTGAAGACCGCGCGCTCGCTCGACGCCGTCCTGGCCACCGGCCACTACGTGCGCAGCGTGGTTCGCAGCTTCCAAGGCGGCAGCGCCGCCGCCCTCGCGCGTCCCCTCGATCGACGTCGCGACCAGACCTATTGGCTCTATGGCACTCCCCACGACGTCGTCGCTGACCTGCTCTTCCCCCTGGGCGAGCTCGACAAGCCGCTGGTGCGCGCCCTGGCCTTGCGTGCCGGCCTGCCCATCGTGGCCGCCAAGCCCGACAGCCAGGAGATTTGCTTCGTCCCCGACGGCGACCACGCAGCTGTCGTCGAAAGAGCCAGCGGCCCCCTGCCCGGCGGCAGCCTCGTGCACATCGGCGGCAAACCCCTGGGACAGCACCAGGGCGTGCACCACTTCACCGTGGGACAGCGGCGCGGCACCGGCGTGGCCTCTCCCAACGAAGGCGAGCGCCTCTACGTCGTCGACGTCGATGCGACCTCTGGTCGGGTCCTGCTCGGTCCCAAGGAGGCCTTGGCCACCACCTTGGTGCGCGCAGCCCCGCTGAAGACGGCCCAGGCTTTGTCGTCGTGGCCCGCGGAGATCGCTGCTCAAGTCCGGGCCCGGCAACCAGCCCAGGCCGCGCGTTGGCACATCGACGACGAAGGCGCGCTGGTGGTGCGCTTCGTCGAGCCGGTGCAGGGCGTGGCCCTGGGGCAGGCGTTGGTGGCCTACGACGGCGACGTCGTCCTCGGTGGTGGCGTGATCACGGGACGGCTCGACGGCCTGGTCCCCCGCACCGAGCCCAACTGAGCCCCGATCTCGCTGAACGTCGACCGCGGAGCGGTGCCTGATGCCGCCAGCTCATGGATCGTATTTGTCCGGCGGCGGCGCGAGCACGCCTGGCGCCACGGCTTCGGCGGCGAAACGGCGATGGCGACGGCGCAGCAGTCCCCGCAGGGCGCGATCCCCGCGCAAGACCGCCGTGCGAACCTGCTCGACCAGTCCACCAGCGTTGTGTCGGTAGATCCCGGGGTGAAAGCGGGTCTCGAAGCGCAGCCGCAGCACGCTGCCGTCATCGTCGACGACGAAGCGGGGCAGCCCCAGCTCGCGGCTGTTCAGCACGCCGAGCGTGACCAGGGGATGCAGGCCCCGCTCGGTCTCGGGCGAGACGCTGCCGCGCGTGGTCGACGACACGGCTCTCAAGCCTCGGGTCGAAGCGACGAGCGTGCTTGAGCGGCGATGGCCTCGCGAATCTGGCGGGCCTCACGATCGAAAGCGTGCATGGGAACCTCTGTATGGAGGCTCAGGCCGATGCGGCGCCGTCCTCAAGACGGACGGGGTGAGGATCCACGACCGTACGGAGCGACAAGGCTTGCGTCCGAAGCAGTGCCGTCGACGCCAGCGGTCGCGAACCCACAACCGGTGCTGGGGTTCGAGTTCAGGCCCGCAGCGCGTGGATCGTCGACAGCATCTCCCATCACGTAGTCCTGATCCCGCGTCCGCTTGATGTTCGACCGCGTTCCGAGATGGGAAAGACGCGGGATGATGCGCGTGAAGCGCGCCCGCGGAACGCGGAGTTGGTGGGGGGAGGTCTGCACCAGACCTCCCAG
>JAHFED010000101.1 GCA_023248635.1 Myxococcales bacterium | reverse complement strand
TGTCTACGGGTTCATCGCCTAGCGGCGATGAATTCTGCTTGCAATCTCGACGCGCGTGACGGACCGTTGGCGGCGAGAAAGTGAACTCTGCGCGGATGGTGGAACTGGTAGACACACTACCTTGAGGTGGTAGCGGGGCGACCCATGAGAGTTCGAGTCTCTCTTCGCGCACCAAACCCGGGCCCGGCCCGGGTTTTTTTTTCGCCCAAACGGCTCTTCTCCAGCAAGGCCCAGCGTCGGTGCTCCCGACCTGCCTTTTCTGATGGTTCAAGACGCTGCCGCGCCCTGAATCCTTGTGATTTTTCACGGTGTTCTGCTGCCCGCCGGGGCGCGACCGTGGACACTGTCACGATTTCGAGATCAATCTTGACAGTATCCGGGTTGACGTTTACAGTAACCCCATGCTGGTCGACGAACCCTGGACCCTGGAAGAGCTGAGCGCCCGGGTGGCGACTGCGACGCAGCGGTTGGGGCTGCTCCAGAGCAACGGCCAGGTTGCCGACGCTCCCAACGCGCGGGCGATCCGCTGGTACCAATCGACCGGTCTGGTGAGTCGGCCCCAGCAGCGCGGACGGGTCGCCTTCTACGGCCCCCAGCATCTCTTGCAGCTGGTGGCCATCAAGCGGCTGCAGGCCTCGGGCTTGACCCTCGATGAGATCCAGCAGCAGCTGCTCGGCAAAGACGACGACGCCGTCTCGCTGATTGCTGCCCTGCCCGCCGATCTCGAGGACGTCTTGGCTGTGGCCGCTGCTCCCGCCGCCGTCGTTGGCCGGTCTTTTTGGTCTGCCGACGTCGCTGATGCCGATGTGGCCCCGGCCCCGACGGTGACGACGCCGGCGCTCGGCGGGAGTCGGCTGGCCCTCGACCATCCTTGGGGCGTGACCGTCGTGTTTCCGAGCACGCACCCTCCCACCGCTGATGACGTGCAGGCGATCCTGTCTGCCGCCATCGAACAACTGACGGCGCGCGGTCTCCTCGCTGTCACTGTCAACCCGAAGGAAAAGCCATGACTGCTCCTCTGCCTCTCTTGTCCGAAGACGAGGTCCGCTCGGTCACCGCCGGCGACGACGACCGCCGCTCCTTTGGCCACCTCTGCTGCGCCGAGGGGAACCTGCCGCTCAAGGCCTTGCACGTCGCAGCCCGCGTCGTCGGCACCTTTGCCCACACCACGCTGCAGCAGACCTTCGTGAACACGCTGAGTGTCCCGGTCGAGGCCACCTACATCTTCCCCCTGCCCGATCGCGCTGCGGCGACGCGCTTCACCATGCAGGTCGCGGGTCGCACCGTCGAAGGCGACCTGCAGGAACGCGGACAAGCGCGCCAGACCTACGACCGCGCCGTTGCCGCCGGCAAACGCGCGTCCATCGCCGAAGAAGAGCGCCCTGGCACCTTCACCCTGCGCGTCGGGAATCTGATGCCCGGCGAATCCGCCACCATCACGCTCGAGCTCACCGGTCCGTTGCCCGTCGCCGACGGCGAAGTCACCTACCGCTTCCCTCTCGTCGTCGCTCCGCGCTACGTGCCCGGCCGGCCGCTGAGCGGCGAGCAGGTCGGCGAGGGGACCAGCCACGACACCGACGCCGTCCCCGATGCCAGCCGCATCTCGCCGCCGGTGTTGCTCGCAGGCTACCCCAACCCCGTGCGGCTCAGCCTCGAGGTCACCCTCGATCCCACCGGCCTGCCCTTGAGCAAGGTGCGCTCCGCCCTGCACATCGCCTGGGCCGACGAGAGCCAGGGACTGCTGCGCGTTCAGGTCGGCGCCGGCGAACGACTCGACCGCGATTTCATCCTGCGTTTCTGCCTCGGCGACGCCCAGCTGCGCACCACCGCCCGCGCCACGCGCTTCAGCGACGGCCGCGACGACGCCTTTTTGCTCACCGTGGTGCCCGCGGCGACGACGACGGCTGTGCGGGCCCGGGATCTGGTGTTCGTGCTCGATCGATCGGGCTCGATGGGTGGCTGGAAGATGATCGCGGCGCGGCGGGCGGTGGCCCGCATGGTCGACAGCTTGCGCGTGGCCGATCGCTTCAGCGTGTTGGCCTTCGACGATCGCGTGGAGGCCCAGAGTCCCAAGCTGCAGGACGCGACGGATCGCCATCGCTTTCAGGCTTGCGAGTGGCTCGCCAAAGTCGACGCCCGCGGCGGCACCGAGATGGCTGCTCCCCTCTCTGACGCCGCCAACCTGCTCGCGTCGGGATCCCTCGATCGCGAGCGGATCCTCGTCTTTGTCACCGATGGCCAGGTGGGCAACGAGGCCCAGCTGCTCAAGCTCCTGGGGCAGCGTCTCAACGGCACCCGCGTCTTTGCCCTGGGCATCGATCAGGCCGTCAACGCGGGCTTCTTGAATCGTCTGGCCGCCCTCGGAGGCCAAGGGGAGGCCGAGCTCGTCGAGAGCGAAGACCGGCTCGACGAAGTGCTGACCCGCTGTCACCGGCGCATCGATGTACCCGTGCTGGCCGAGCTCACCGTCGACGTCGAAGGCGGCTCGCTGTTGTCTGAGACCTTGGCCCCTGGCCGCTTGCCTGACGTCTTCACGGGTGTGCCCGCCGTGATCTGTGGGCGACTGCGACGCTCGGGCAGCGCCAAGCCGACGCTGATCGTGCGTGGACGCCTCGCCTCGGGGGAGCAGTTCTCCCAGCACGTCGTCGTCGAAGCCACCGCCAACGCCGCGCTCTTGCCGGCCTGGGGGCGCTTGCGCTTGCGCGACCTCGAAGACCGCTTCGACGGCGGCAAAGGCAGCAAGAGCGAGCTCGAGAGGCGCATCGTCGCTGTCTCTCTCGAGGCCAAAGTGCTGTGCCGCTTCACGGCCTTCGTCGCCGTCGACCACGAGGTCGTAAACGTTGGCGGCCGCCTGCACCAGCTCACCCAAGCCGTCGATCGACCCGCAGGTTGGGCAGCATCGTCGACGTCGTCCCCGCCCTCTGGAGGCCGGCCCGCGATGCCTCCGCCGCCGAGCCCGGCTCCGATGCGGCGCGAGGCCAGCCAATCGATGGCAGCGCCGATGCCTCCAGCGGAGTCAAGACCGATGTCAGCGAAGCTCGATGCGCTCAGCGCTGATGCGATGGAGGACGCGCCGGCTCCGTTGGCAGCGGCGAGCAACAGGGCGGCTCCGGCCCCGCAGCGACGCGGGTTGTTCGAGCGCGCCAAAGAAGCGCTGAGCCCCGCCGACAAGAGCTCCGATGAGAAGTCCAAGGCGGTGCGCGACCAGATGCCGGAGCCGCCCACGCAGCCTCCGACGACGGCCCATGCCAAAGAGGCTCCGACGACGACGCTGGCGGCTTTTGCGGACCGGTTGCGGGCCCTGCTCGGGCGCCTGGATCGGGGGGAGGCCCGTGACGACATCGCCGACGACCTGCGCTTGCTCATCGAAGAGGCCGCTCACGCGGGGATCGCACCGGCCACCCGCAAGCCCTTGCAGGACGCCTTGGCAGCCCTCCAACGCGGCGACGTCCATGAAGTGAAGCGCTTGCTCGAGCCCTTGGCGACCCCGGCACCGCACGGCTTTTGGAAATGAGCGCAAGAGGGGGCCGTCGACGTCGGCGGTCCCTTCTTTTTCTCAGGCGATGAGCCGACCTTTGCCGTCGGACTTTGCCTGCGCGAGCCGCTGTCGGCCCAGCTGGAGCAACTGGTCGCTGGCGGCGTGAAAGCGCTCGACCACTTCGCCCGAGCGCGAGTTCTCAAAGAGGGAGAACTCACTGGTCGACGACGACGGCGCCGACGGGTGGAAGGGATCGGACAAGGTGCCCTCGGGCGGGGTGTCCTTGGGCTTTTGGCCGGGCGAGGTCTCGAATTCGGCGTCGGGGATCATGATCTCGTTCACCGTCGCGATGCCGATGGAGAGGGTGACCGGGATCTGGACGTCGTCGAAGCCGAAGGCCGTTTCGCCGATGATGCGCAAGACGCGTTCGCCCAGGCGCACGGCTCCGTGCTTGTCCACTTCGGGCGTCACCAGCGCGAACTCGCCGCCGCCGGTGCGGGCCAAGATGTCCTCGCGTCGCACGCGGCGGCTGAGCCTTTTGCCGAGCTGGGCCAAGATGGCGTCGCCGGCGAGGTGGCCATATTCCTCGTTGATGCGGGCGAAGTCGTCGACGTCGAACATCAGCACGGACAGGGGTCGGCTGTAGCGGGTGGCCCGGCTGACCTCGCGGATGAGCGCCTCACGCACGTAGCGGGCGTTGAAGCAGCGGGTGAGGCCGTCGATGGTCGTGAGGCGGTGGATCTCCTCGTAGTAGGCGGCCTCGATGTTGTCGGTGCTCAGGTACTTGAGGATGGTGCGGCCCACCTTGAGCAGGTCGCCGTGGGCCAGGGTGCGCTCGGTGATGGGTTCGTCGTTGACGTAGGTGCCGTTGGTGCTGCCCAGATCGGCCAGCAAGACGCCGGATTCGGTCAGCACGATGCGGGCATGACGACGAGAAACGCTCTCGTGGTCGATCTGCAGCTGAGCCTGGGACGAGCGGCCGACGATCATCTCGCCGGCCTTCAGTGCGTGCTTGGTGCCGAGCTGCTGGCCGTAGATCACCACCAGGCAAGCATCGGCCTTGGGGCGCCGGTCGCCGATCTTGCTGATCACGGTGACAACGGTCTTGCGACGCAGATTCACCCGGCTCTTCTCCTCATCATCCACGCCCACCCCTCGAGCATCGTTGACGCAGCAGCCGACCCGCCCAACGACGCCACGCTAGCACGAGCGTGCAGGAAAGCCGGTGTGGGCCCAACCCTCCTGCCCGGCCTGGAGCAGTTCGAGAACGTCACCGGCATTCCACCGCGAGGCTGTCGCCTTCGACGCGCAGGGGAAGCACGCCTTGAAACTCTGTGACCACCCCACCCAGAAACCCAACGTCGTCCTTATCGACGGCGCCGACGACCAACTTGAGCTGATCACCACGCCGAAGCAGCGCGCGGGAGCCGACGAAGAAGCGGGCTGCTGCGGGCACTTCGACGGTGACGCCTTGGCCGACCAGGGAGCCGGTGGCCAGCCGGACCGAGAGTCGGGGCAGCTTTTCGTCGCGCGTAGCCTTGGGCAGCAGCCTCTTCCACCGCTGGCGCACATCCACCCGGCACACGACGTCGTCGACGGCGTCCCGGCTGACCTTGGTTGGGGAGCGAGCACCAAAGAGCGCAGCGGCGTCGTCGACGGCGGCGACGTCGGCCGGCGCGGTGGGCTTCGCCAGCTCGGGCGGGTGCGCGCCTTGGTTGCGGGCCGCCAGCGACAGACCGCTGAGCAGCAGCGGACGGTCCAGGCCGCAGGGCGCGTCAGGGGTTCCCATGCCCACCTGCACTTCGACGGGGGCGCCCGGATCGCCCACCAGCACCAGCCGCCGACAGGGCTTGGTTTGGGTCGCGAGACAGCGCTCGCTCAGGGACGCGACCAGGGGGGCGAGGCGGTGGAGGCGCTCCGCGCGGGCGGCGGCGACGACGGCGAGGGCGGCGGCGTGCTCCTGGTTGCGCTGCTCCTTGACCCGCTCGAAGGCGGCCGGCGGCAAGATGGCCTCGCCCGGCAGGCGCCCATCGGCGGGCCGCAGCGGCGACGACGATCCGCCCGAGCCTCCGCCCCCCCAGTTGATGCCAAAGAGCTCCCGGGAGAGCCCCAGGGGGATCGAGAGCAAGCCGCCGACGACGTCGCCGACGATGCGAACGGGCAAGGTCACCAGATCAAAGATGGCGCCGAAGAAGCCGCCACCGCCTCCCGCCGACTGGGGCGGGGGCTCAGGCGTGGGATCGGGGGCCGCAGGCATTTCGAGGGGGCCAGGCGGCACGAGCGGCGCGGGGGGATCGAGCAGCGGGGGCAGCGCAGCCACCAAGATCGCCTGCGCAGCGGGGCCCTCGAGGAAGGGCGACGACTGCGTCTCGTGCACCACCAGGGGAGCGCTGACCGACAGCTCGAGCCAGCCCAGGGCCACGCCGCCGCCGCCGTCGCCCAGGGGCTCGCCCAAACGCGTTGCTTTGTCGTCGACGTCGCGAAGCTGGACCTTGAGATGGGCGTAGACCGCGGCGCTCAGCTGCTCCTGCTCGAGCACCGGATCGCGCCAGAACTGCAGCCCCGGATCGTCATGCACCAGGTGGCAGGCTGCGTCGTAGCGCCCCTCCTGCACGTAGCCCTCGACCGAGGCGCAAGCGCAAAGGTGAGCGACGACGACGACGACGACGCTCAGCGGAGGCCGCCGAGAGGCAAGTGATTGCTCCCAACTTGTTCGACGTCGGGACCCGCCATCTCTTGCACCGCGCCCAGGGCGATCAAAGGATGTGACAGCGTCAAACGCGCGCCCGCGGGGTCTGGCGACGGACCGAGGCCGCGTCATCGCAGGCCTGGGGGAATCGGCAGATCGGGGGGCTGGCCCTCGCCCCGCGAGAGCAGGGCGGCGCCGATCATCTTGTAGAGCAAGCGGGCGCCGACGTTTCCGTCCCAGCAGCCGCCAAGCTCCTCGTCGTCGAGGTCGGGCGGCGGGGCGACCTCGACCAGATCGAGGCCCACCACCCGGCGACCCGAGCCCACCAGGGCCTGCAGCACCGTCAGGACTTCATCGAAAGAGAGGCCCCCGGGCACCGGAGTCCCCGTCGACGGACACAGGGCTGGATCGAGGCCGTCGACGTCGAAGGACAGATAGACGTCGTGGGGCAGGTTCTCGACCACGCGATCGGCCAGGGCCCCAAAGCCTCCGTCGAGGCGGGCGCGGCGCAGCTGGACGTCGAAGTAGGTGGCGATGCGCTCGGGGTGGGCGCGCACGACGTCGAGCTCGGCGTCGCCGAAGTCCCGGATGCCGATCTGCACCAGCTTCGTCGTCGGCAGCCCATCGAGCACGTTCTTCATGATGCTGGCGTGGGACCAGCGAAATCCCTCGTAGGCCTCGCGCAGGTCGCAGTGGGCATCGAGGTGCAACACGCCCAGGGGCTTGGCGCCCAGCTCGCGCGCGCAGGCAGCGATGGCGCCAAAGGGGACGGAATGGTCGCCGCCGACGACGACGGGGAGCTTTTTTTCGTGGAGGAGCTTGGTCACCTGCTCGTCGACCCAAGCGTTGACCCGGGCGCCAGCCGCGTCGACCCGGGCGACGTCGTCGACATGGGGGGCCTCGCCCTCGATCTGGGCCTCGATGGCTGTGACGGCGGCCGCGCGAGCCTCCTCGTTGAGCCCCACCAGCCAGTCCGGCACGGGCAACATCGCGATGCCACGCTGGTAGGGTCGGCCGACGTCGCCGTCGAAGAGGTCGACCTGGTGGCTCGCCGCCAGGATCGCCGCCGGGCCCCGGGCCGTGCCCGCGCGGTAGCTGACCGTGGCTTCGAAGGGCACGGGGACGACGACGACGTGGGCGTCTTCGACGCCGTGCGGCAGGCCATAGAGACCGGCGTCGGCGCCCGCTGGAGCATTGGGATCGAAGAGAAGCGCCATGCCCCACCCTACAGCGCCGTCCCCCGTCTCTGGCTCACGCCGGTTGGCGGTTTTTTTTTCCCTTGGACTTGTCAGAGTCGGCTGCCGATGAGCGACTCCCCCCCTCCTGGCGCCGTGCAGCTTGTCGACCTTTGGCACGACGACTCCCTCTGGCAGTGGATCTGGGCCGCAGCCATCGGCGTCGCCGTCGTCGTGCACGCCGTCGCTTTCTTTGCCATGTCGGGCTCGCCGGCCAAAGAGCGACCGCAGCCCATCGCCATGTCGATCAACATGCCGCCGCCGCCGCCGCCGCCGGAGCGCCAGCCCGATCCGCCCCGGAAAAAGGCCGCGGAGACGCCGCCGCCGGCGCCTGCTGCTGCCCCCCTCGACAACCCTCCGCCGGTTGACGCGCCGCCGCCGCTGTCGACCCTCGAGCCCATCAACCTCGGGCCGTCGACGGGCCAAGGCGTGGCTGTTGCCGTGGGGACCGCCGATGGCGTCGCTGGCGCCCCGCCGGTGTCGGGCTCCGGTCCGCCCCCCGAGACCAACCGCGCCCAGGCCGGGCCGCCGCCGGCGGTGTGGGATCCCAACGGGTACAAGTCCAACGCGTGGGACATGATGAACAGCGCCAAGCGCTACCCGCGCAAGGCCGAGGTGATGGGCATCGAGGGCAAGTGCATGGTGAAGGTGATGATCAACCACGACGGCTCGCTGAACACGCGGCCGTCGATCACCGGCAAGGGCACGGGCAACGAGCTGCTCGACGAGGAGTGCATCGCCATGGCCGAGCGCGTGAAGTTCCCGCCCATCCCTGCCGAAGTCGACGCACCCGTCACCTACCGCTTTCCGGTCGAGTTCAAGCTCCTCAACCGGTGAGCAATCCGAGGTTCCCCCTGCGCCTTGTGGGGCTCGCGCTGCTGCTGGCGTCGCAGGCCTGTACGACGACGACGACCTTGAAGACGTCGCTGCCCCACGCCTCCTTGGTCGTCGATGACCACGACTATGGAGCCGTGCCCGCCGCCGGCGTCGACGTCGACGTGGGGCCTGGTTTTGCTCCGGTGGCCTGGCGCCTGGTGGATGGGCAAAAACAACTGGTCGCCGCGGGCGAGATCCCCCGCACCGAGCCGGAGACCGCCATCGTCGCGGGCGCCGTCGCTGCCGCGGCTTGTTGCGTGCCGAGCGCGGTGGCGGCCGGCTTTTGCCTCGCCAATCCCGCGCTGATCGCAGCCCCGCTGACGTGTTTGGTCGCGGGCCCCGGCGTGTTCGTGTCGGCGTTGCAGGCACCCAGCTGGTTCACCATTCCCCTGGCTTGCGGCGGGGCCGCCGCCGGATCGACGCCGCTGCTGCTGGGACTGATCGCCCAGGCGCCTCCACCCCAAGCCACCCTCGAGCACGCGCCCGCGCCGCCGGCCAGCGCGCAGAACCTGGAGCTCCCATGGTGAGACCCGTCGTCGGCGCCGTCGTCACCCTGGCTGCCTTGGTGAGCGCCTGCGCTCCCATCGCAGGTCCGGTGGTCGTCGAAGCCCTGGTGCCCGACGCTTCAGCGCGCGGTGGCACCAAGCTCGACGACGTCACTCTCACTTCGGTCACCGATCTCGCCGCGGGCAAGGGCTCCCTCTTTGATGTGCGGGGCGGCCTCAAGGTGAACATCACCGACCTCAACGCCATCAGCGAGGACGACTTCGAAGAGATGATCGCGCGCGTGCGGGGCGACAACGGCAACGACGTCAACGCCTGCATGGACTTCGACGGCACTCGGTACGTCGCCTGCGACTACGAGACGCTGTTCTATTTTTCGATGTTCGCGAACTTCGAGAGTGCCTTTGCCCGCGCGGTGGACTTCGGCGACGAGAGCGACGCCACCCAGCGCAAGGGCGTCGTCGGCCTCTTTGCCAGCGTGCAGTACTCGGAGTTTTTTCCCGTCACCTTGTTGTCAACGGACAACGCCGCCTACGCGCCCCCCGTCGACGGCTGGTTGGCCTTGCGCACGGCCTTTCAAGATGGGGTGCCCTTCGCGATGCACCGCGGGGTCATCTCCCATGAGTTCGGGCACAGGCTCTTTTTTCACAACGTGTTTCGCGCCGTCGACGGCGGCTTCGAGGTGTGGCGCGCGGACTCGACCCAGACCGAGCTCACAAAAGACGAGGTGCGCGAGCAGATGTTGCTCAAGGGCACAGACGAAGGCCTCGCCGATGTGTTCTCCATGAGCGCGTTGGTCGACAAGGACTCCATCAACACCGCCTTTGAAGACGCCGGCGACGCCTTCGCCGCCGAGGCCCCCCGCCGCGACGTCGAGGGCGCGTTTGCCCGCGCCGCCACCTACGACAACCTGCGCGAGCTCACCCTCGACGCCAAGCTCCTGCAGTCCTGCGGCCTCACCGGATCCGAATTCCAGACCAGCTTCAATTTCTACTGCGTCGGCACGGTGCTGGCCGCTGCCTTGTGGGAAGCCAGCGACAGCGACGCCGACATCCTCGCCAGCGACATGGAGCCAGCCATCGTGCGGGCCCTGCCCCGGGTCGGCGAACAGCTGGTCAATGGCGCCGCCTTCGACGTCGACCTTTTCTTGGAGCCGCTGGCGCAGGAGCTTGCCCCGGGCGTGCGGCGTGGGGCCTTGTGTGAGGCAGCGACCAGGCGCTTTTCCTCCCTCGTCGACGCTGGCCGGATTCCTTCGTGCTTGTGAGCCTGGTTGTGTGCATGCTGGGAACGATCCGCGTGGATCTCCCCATCGTCGTCAGCGCCCAGGCCCCGCCCAGCAACGTCGAGACCTTCATCGTCCCCTGGACCGGCGTGCGGGTCGGCGTCTTCGACAACGACAACGCCGGCGCCTTCCAGGGCCTCGATGGCCAGCTGCTGGTGGGCTTCGACAGCCAGGGCACCAACGAAGTGGCGGTGCTGCGCGTGCCCGTGCTGCTCGAGGGGCGCGGCTTGATCGGAGGACGGTGGCGCGGGGGCCTGGTGGGGGTCGCGGGCTACGGCTTCGGCGGCTTCGGCGTCGGCGTCGGCGTGTCCTCGTTCAAGGCCTTCGACGACGAACGCCTGCGGGGCTTTGCCTTGTTGACCCTGCGCAGCGGGGGCGGCGTCGAATTCGCCTTCGGCCCGGCGTTTACCCGCATCGAGGTGGGCGCGGGTCTGCGGAATTCACGCTTCGAGGTCGCGGGCACCTTCGCCGTCGGCGGCGCCTGGTGACCCTGGCCGATGACCTGGCCGACGCCGTCTGTGGGGGCGCCCTCGAGCAGGCCGCAGCCCTCTTGCAGGCCGGTGCCGACGCCCGGGCCCACACCCGGCGGCACCCCGAGCTCTGGAGCGTCTACTTCGACAGCGACGCCCCGCTGCTGCACCTGGCCGCGCTGAGGGGGAACGCGGCGATGGTGAAGCTCCTGCTGGAGCATGGCGCCCCGCTCGACGAGCGGCCGTCCCAGGAGCGCTCGTACCAGACCCACGACGACACCTACGAAGTGCCCGGGTGGAGCGCGCTGATGCTGGCCGCGAGCTACGGTTTCCTCGACGTCGCCCGTGTGCTCGTCGCCGCCGGCGCCGACCTCGACGCCACAGACGCCAGCCACGACTCGGCCCTCAAGATGGCGTCGCGCGCGAGTCGTCGTCGCAGCCTGCCGGCGGGGAGCCAGCATGCGGCGGTGGCCGCGCTGCTGCGGGGGGCGAAGAAGGCGAAGAAGGCGCGGCAGCGCTCGCGGTGATTTGTGATCGCGGAGCGCTCTCGACGACGGCGCAGACTTCGCGTGTTATCGCGATTCACATGTCTTGCTGCGTGTTCCGACTCGCGCCCGCCCTTGGCCGACAGCGGGCCAGCCTGCTGGGTCAATGGGGTTGGGCGCTCGCTTTCGTTGTGATGCTCAGCGGCTGCCGGAACAACTCCGCAGCCGGCAACGCACTGTGGGCGCGCGGCTTTTCGGCGCGGCCGGGCACCACCGCCGCGGCCGCCGGCGTCGCCGTCGATGCCCGGGGGAACGTCTTCGTCGCGGGTCTGTTTCACGGCGAGATCGACGTCGGTCTGGGACCGCTGCGCAGCAGCAGCCCCCAGGGCTACGCCAGCGACGACCTCGTGGTGCTGAAGCTCGACCCTCTCGGCGCACCCCGATGGGCCCACCATTATCCCCACGTTTCGCGCGCGGCCCTCGCCGTCGATCCCAGCGGCGGAATCGTGGTGACCGGCGCCGTCTACGGCGACAGCGACTTCGGCGGCGGTCTGGTGGCGTCGTCGGCCACCCACGCCGAGCTGTTCTTCTTCAAGCTCGACGACGCGGGTCAGCATGTGTTCAGCCGGCGCTTCGCCAGCGACAGCCACGTCTTGGCCAACAGCGTCGCGGTCTCCCCACAGGGCGACATCACCATCGCGGGGAGCCTGGCCGGCAGCATCGACGTGGGCGGCGGCGTGTTGGTGAAAGATTGCTGTGGCTACGATCTTTTTGTTGCTGGATTTGATGCTGAAGGAAAGCACCGGTTCAGCTTGACATCAGGATCCGAGGGCGGCGTCGACCTCTACTCCCCGGCCCTGGCAGCGCTTTCCGACGGCGGCGTCGTCGTTTCGGCAAACTTCAGTGGCTCCATCTCCTTCGGCGGGCTGGGGGTTACGGCCCCGCCACAACCGGAACCAAAAACTCAATTCGAGCGACATTTTGGTGCTCCAATTGTGAGCAACATATTTCTGGCCCGGCTGGACCCCAAGGGTCACATCGTCTGGAGCAAGCAACCGGGCAGCAGCGGCGATCAATCACTCCGCGCCGTCGCCGCCGATGGGGCCGGCAGGGTGCTGGTGTGGGGCGAGAGCAACGGACCGGTGGATTTTGGCTTGGGTCCGCTGACGGGCGAACGCACGGACTTCGTGCTCGCCAGCGTCAACGTCGATGGCAAGACGGCCTGGGCCAAGAGGTTCACGGGCAAGACGCTCCTGATCCCAGCCACACAGCACGCCCACCGGATGGCCGCGGGCGCCGGTGCCACCGCCGTCGCTGGCCGTGTCGCGGGCCGCGTGGACTGGGGCGCGGGTCAGCTGAGCGGGGACGGCGACACCTTCATCGCGCGCTTCAGTACGGACGGCCGCCACAACTGGAGCAAGGTCCTGCCAAGCACCGTCAATGCCTACGTCGAAGGACTGGCCATCGACGCCGCAGGCAACGTCATCGCGGCGGGCACCTTCACCGGCGACGTCGATCTCGGCGGCGCCAAACTCTCCGCCCTCAGGCCCGGCGGCCCCTCGACGTCGTCGACCGCACTTGCCGACTCCGATGCCTTCATCGTGAAGTTCGCGGCGCGCTGAGCTGAATTGTCTACAGGTTCATCGCCTGATCGTCCCGAGCCTCGCGAGCATCACGGACTGTGCGACACCCGTGTCCGACAGTGTGGGCCCACAGACTGTGCGACACCCGTGTCCGACAGTGCGGTCCAACCCAACCGGGCGGCCCACAGACTGTGCGACACCCGTGTCCGACAGTGCGGTCCAACCCAACCGGGCGGCCCACAGACTGTGCGACACCCGTGTCCG
>JAHFED010000042.1 GCA_023248635.1 Myxococcales bacterium | reverse complement strand
CGCGGGGGGAGGTCTGCACCAGACCTCCCAGAAGAGCATCCCCGACGGCTCTGAACGAGACCGCTCCGCGGTCGAAGTTCAGAGCCGTCGGGGATCAGTGGTGCCGTTCGTTGACGACGAGGAGGCGCACCTCGGTCATCTCCTGCACCGAAGCGCGGATGCCCTCGCGGCCCAACCCCGAGTTCTTGACCCCCCCATAGGGCATGGGATCGATGCGCCAGCTGGGAACGTCGTTGACGATGACGCCGCCGACGTCGAGCTCGCTCCAGGCTGCCAGCGCCCGATCGAGGTGCTCGGTGAACACCCCAGCCTGCAAGCCAAAGGGCGAATCGTTCACCCGATCGAGCACCTCGGCAAAATCCGTGAAGGCCTCAACGACGACGACGGGGCCAAAGACTTCGGCGCAGGACACCTTGGCGTCGCGGCGCACGTCCGCCAGCACGGTGGCGGGCACGAAATTCCCCTGGCGGGGTCCACCGGCCCACACCGTGGCGCCCTGGGCTTTGGCTTCCTCGATCCAGGCCTCGACCCGCCGGGCCGCCGCCTCGTTGATCAGCGGTCCCACCAGCACGTCGACGTCGGCGGGATCGCCCATCTTCACCTTCGCCACCGCCTCCAGAAAGCGCGCGCGGAAAGCCGCCATCATCGATGCGTGCACATAGATGCGCTGCACCGAGATGCACTTCTGACCCGCGTAGGAGAAGGCGCCGTAGACGATGCGGGGCACGGCGAAGGCGAGATCCGTGCCCTCGTCGACGACGACGGCAGCGTTGGCGCCCAGCTCGAGCACCACCTTCTTCTTGCCGCTGCGCTTCTTGAGCTCCCAGCCCACCTCGGGGGACCCGGTGAAGGTCAGCAGCTTCATGCGATCGTCGGTCACCAAGGCGTCGGCGACCTGAGGCGTCGACGGCACCACCGAGAGCGCGCCCCGCGGCCAGCCGGCGGCGTCGATGATCTCGGCCAGCTGCAGGCACACCGTCGGCGTCTGCGGCGCGGGTTTGAGCACGATGGGGCAACCCGCCGCCATGGCGGGCGCCACCTTGTGCACCGCGAGGTTGAGGGGAAAATTGAAGGGCGAGATGGCGCTGATGGGTCCCACCGGGACCCGCCGGGTAACCCCGAAGCGTCCGGGCGACGAGGGCCGCAAATCGAGGGGCATCATCTCGCCGCCGAGGTTTTCGGCCTCTGACGCCGCCACCTCGAAGCAATGGGCGGCGCGATCGACCTCGGCGCGGGCATCGCTGATGGGCTTGCCTCCTTCGCGACACATGCCCTGGGCGAGCTCTTCACGCCTCTCGAGCAGGCCCCGCAGGACCTTGCGGCAGATCTCGGCCCTCTGAAAGGTCGGCATCCGCCGCGTGACGGCAAAGGCAGCAACCGCACCAGCGATAGCGTCTTCGATGTCGACGCTGCCGGCGAGGCACACCGTGGCAATCTCTGCCCCATCGAAGGGAGCGCGCAGCGTCGCCGTCTCGTTGGTGTTCCGCCAAGAACCAGCGACGTAGATCGGCCGGGGGATGCTCATGGGGCACCGTAGCGAAGTGCCGGGGTGTTTTGTGCGGGGCGCCAAGCCCGACCCTGGTCTTTGGCGGTCGAGACAGCGCACCCGCATCCTTGGCGTTGATCGTTGCCCGCGTCCCGGGGAACCTGTGGCTGCTGGACGCGAATGTTCGAGGGCGACGGTCCCCGCCGGGTCCGTTGGCCGCCCGGCCCAACGCGCACAATGGGCGCGCAGGCCGGAGGATGCAGCTTGGGGGCCGAAGGCCGGAGCGTCCATGGAAGTGCCGATGGTTTGAGCCGTTGGCACGGCTCAAATCGGGGAGGTCCGCGGTGTCGACGGAGGAAGGCCAGCAGGAGCAGCAGACGACGACGGAGCAGCGCGCCCGCTTTGCCGTCGTTGGCATCGGCGCCTCGGCGGGCGGCTTGAGCGCTTTTGAAGCCTTCTTGTCGGGCATGCCTGCGGACCGCGACGCCGGCATGGCTTTCGTTTTCGTCCAGCACCTGGCGCCGGACCACAAGAGCATCCTGAGCGATCTGGTGCGGCGCTACACCCGCATGAAGGTGTTCGAAGTCGAAGACGGCATGAGGGTGCAACCCGACTGCGCCTACATCATCCCCCCCAACCGGGACATGGCCTTTCTCGACGGGACACTGCAGCTGCTCGAGCCGCCGACGCCCCGGGGGCAGCGCCTGCCCATCGACTTTTTCTTTCGATCGCTGGCCCAAGACCAACGCGAACGGGCCATCGGCATCGTGCTCTCGGGAACGGGCACCGACGGCACCCTCGGCCTTCGAGCCATCAAAGGCGAGGGCGGCATGGCCATGGCCCAGACGCCGGAGTCCACCGAGCACGACGGCATGCCCCGCAGCGCCATCGCCACGGGATTGATCGACTTCGTGCTGCCACCAGCCGAGATGCCCGCCAAGCTCATCTCCTACGTCGCCCGCGCCTTTGGTGAGAAGGCCACGTCGCCCCTGCCGGCGCACAACGACGAGCTGCTGAAGAAGATCTTCGTGTTGCTGCGCCACCAGACTGGCAAGGACTTTTCCCAGTATAAGAAAAATACAATTATTCGACGTATTGATAGACGAATGGCAGTGCATCAAATAGATCGAATGGAGGCCTATGTTCGCTATCTTCAACAGACGCCGGCGGAGGTCGACTCGCTCTTTCGGGATTTCCTCATTGGCGTGACCAGCTTCTTTCGCGACCCCGAGGTCTTCGCGGCCCTCTCCGGGCAGGTCATCCCGCGCCTCTTCGCCGCGAAGTCCGCCGGAGGCACGATTCGGGTCTGGGTCCCGGGGTGCTCCACCGGCGAAGAAGCCTACTCGCTGGCGATCTTGCTGCACGAGCACAACGAGGAATCCAAGCGCGGTCTCAAGATCCAGATCTTTGGCACCGACATCGACGACCAAGCCATCGATATCGCCCGCCGCGGCGTCTACCCGGCCAGCATCGCCGCCGACGTCTCCGCCGAGCGCCTCACGCGCTTCTTCACGAAAGACGCCGACGGAAGCTCCTGGCGCATCCACAAGGGTGTGCGCGATTTGCTGGTCTTTTCCGAGCACGACCTGATTCGAGCGCCCCCCTTCTCGAAGCTCGACATGGTCAGCTGCCGCAACGTCTTGATCTATCTCGATGCCGATCTTCAACGACGTCTTCTTCCGATGTTTCATTACGCATTGAATCCTGGCGGAATCTTGCTGCTGGGAACATCTGAAACGATTGGAGAGTTTGTCCATTTGTTTCAGCCCCTCGATCGCCAGGCGAAGTTGTTTGAGCTGAAGCCCGGCCGCGATGCCGGTCTGCCGGCGGCTCCCCGCTATGTCCCGCCGCTGACGACGACGATGCCCCGGCCGGTGGTCCGCCTGGGCGAACGCAAGCTCTCGGCGCGAGAGCTCACGGAGAAAACGCTGCTCCAACACGCCCCGACGGCCGCCCTCGTCGACGCCAACGGCGACATTCTCTACCTGCACGGGCGCAGCGGCCGCTACCTGGAGCCGGCGCCGGGCGAACCCGGCCTCAACATCCTCAAGATGGCCCGCGAAGGGCTCAAGCGGGAGCTCACGGCGGCGCTCTTCAGGGCCGCCACCGCCAAGGTCGCCGTGCGCGCCTCCCATCTGCAGGTCAAGACCAACGGGGATTTCTCCACGGTGCATGTGAGCGTGCGGCCGGTGTCGCCGACGGACGAGAGCGGTCCAGTGAGCAGCGCCGCCGCCGCCGTCGAGCTCTTTGTCGTCGCCATCGAGGAGCCGCCCCTCGACGAAGTGGGGGCTCGATCCGTCGACGTGGGGCGAGGGGTCATCAGCGAGACCGATGCCATCACGGCGCTCCAGCACGAGCTGCGGGCCAAGGAGGAATACCTCGTGACCACCAGCGAAGAGCTGGCCACCGCCAACGAAGAGCTGAAGTCGGCGAATGAAGAACTGCAGTCGACCAATGAGGAGCTTCAATCAACAAATGAGGAGATGGAGACCTCCAAAGAAGAGCTGCAGTCCGTAAATGAAGAATTGGCCACTGTCAACGCTGAAATGCAGCAGAAGATTCATGAGTTGTCGCGGGCAAACAATGACATGAACAACCTACTGGCCGGCACCGGCATCGGCACCATCTTCGTCGACCAGGATCTGCGTGTGCAACGTTTCACGCCGCCGGCGACGTCGGTGATCAACCTCATCGCCACCGACGTCGGCCGACCCATCGCACACATCGTGTCGAACCTGCTCGGCTATGACCACCTCGTCGAGGATCTCCGTGAGGTGCTCGACACTCTGACACCGCGCGAAATCGAGGTGCAAAGCAAAGCAGGCGTCTGGTACTCGCTGGGAATCCGCGCCTACCGCACCTTAGACAACATCGTCGAAGGGGCTGTGATCACCTTCGTCGACATCTCCGAGACGAAGCGCGGGCGCGAGGCCCAACGCCTGGCCGTCGTCCTGCGTGACGCCCGCGACGCCATCACGGTCCACGATTCCTACGGCCGCATCCTCGCCTGGAATCCGGGTGCCGAGCGTATGTATGGGTGGAGCGAGCGGGAGGCGTTGTCGATGAACATGCGCGACCTCGTGCCCCCGGAGCTGCAGCAGGAGGCGGTCGAAAATCTGAGCCTCCTGGGAAAGTCTCAAGCCGTCGATCCCCACAAGTCTCAGCGGATCGACAAACATGGAAATACCTTCTATATCTGGGTAACAACGACCGCATTGCTGGATCAAGCGGGCCGCACCTATGCGATTGCGACGACCGAGCAAAAACTGGAATCAAACGAGATCAATTCATCGCCGCTAGGCGATGAAGCTGTAGACAATTCATCGACACGCGAAGCGCTGTCGGTGAATTCTTCGCGTGCTCTGACGCCTCATGTCAGCAGTCATCCACCACCGCCGGGGCAGCTCGCCGAAAGGAAGCAGACCGATGACTGAACGCGGGCCCCAGGGCGACGTCGACGAGCTGCGTGAGCGCGCCGAAGACCGCGCCGGCCGCTCAGATCTTCCCGAGAGCCTCGAGCCCCTGACCCCGGCGGCGGGGCGGCAGGTGTTGCACGAGCTGCGCGTGCACCAGATCGAGCTCGAAATGCAGAACGAGGAGCTGCGGCGTGCCCAGGGGGCCCTGGAAGACGCGCGCAGCCGCTACTTCGACCTCTACGACCTTGCCCCCGTCGGCTACGTCACCCTCAGCCCGCAGGGGCTCATTCTCGAGGCCAACCTCACCGCCGCCGACCTGTTCGGGGTGGCCCGCAGCGCCTTGGTGAAGCAGCCGTTGACGCGCTTCATCACCCCCGAAGACCAGGACGTGTACTTCCTCTACCGTCGGCGGGGCCTGTCATCGTGCGAGCTGCGCGTGTCGACGATGGCTCCTGCCGGGGGGGGCTCTACGCCCGGGCAGGCCATCGCGGCGACCTGGGTGCGGCTGTTGGCGAAAGACGGCGTCGACGTCGACGGCGCTGCGATCCAGCGGATGGTGCTCGTCGACATCAGCGAGCGCAAACGGGCCGAAGAGGCGCTGCGCCTGAGCGAAATCCGGCACCGGGCGCGCCTGGCCCAGGCCGAGCGCCTCGCCACCATGGGCACCATCGCCGCCGGCGTCGCCCATGAAATCAACAACCCGCTGGCCCACGTGCTCTACAACGTCGAGAGTCTGGCGCAGGACATCCCGCGCATCGCCGATGTCGCTCGGCGGTGCGGCCGCGCCATCCTGCAGGAGTTGGGCGACAGCACCTTCCTCAAGGTCGCTGGTGACAACGTGGGCATGCTGCAGTCCACCGTGCTCGACGACGTTATCGATCGGGCGCGCGAGGCCTTGAGCAGCGTCCAACGCATTCGCGCCCTCTCCCGAGAGCTCGGCAACTTCTCGCGCGTCGACCAGAGCGAGCGCGCCAGCGTCGACGTCAACCGGACGATCGAAGCCGCCATCAACATGGCCATCGGCGAGGTGAAGTACCGCGCGCGCTTGGTGAAAAGCTTCGGAGCGCTCCCGCTGGTGCGGGCTTCCGAGGGCCGGCTGTCGCAGCTCTTCTTGAACCTGCTTTTGAACGCCACCCAGGCCATCGGCGAAGGCGACGTCGACCGGCAGCGCATCACCATCACCAGTTGGGCCGAGGCCACCGACGTCTTCGTCGAGGTCAAAGACACCGGACGTGGCATTGCCGCCGCCGACCTGCCGCGCATCTTTGATCCCTTCTTCACGACGAAGGCTGCGGCCGGTGGGGCCGGGTTGGGCCTGGCGATCTGCAGCAGCATCGTGGCCGAGCTCAAGGGCGATCTTCGCGCCGAGAGCGAGCCGGGCCAGGGCGCTCGCTTCACGGTCCGCCTGCCCATCGACGCTGCTGCTGCCGGGGAGCAGCGGCCAGACCCCGACGCGCTCATCGTGCCCGAACCCGTGCCCCGCGGCCGCATCCTGGCCGTCGACGACGAATGGGGAATTCGAGAGACGGTGAAGCGCCTGCTGGGCGCCGACCACGACGTCGTTGTCGTGGCCTCCGGCGAAGAGGCGCGGGCGCTGCTCGAGGTCGACCAGGCCTTCGACGTCATTCTGTGTGATCTGATGATGCCAAGGGTCACGGGGATGGAGCTGCACCAATGGCTCGCCCAGCGCTCCCCCGCCCTGGCCCGCCAGATGGTTTTCGTGACCGGCGGCGCCTTCACGCCGCGGGCATCCGAATACCTGAAGAGCGCCGGCATCCCCGTCGTCGAGAAACCCTTCGACGCCCACCGGCTCCGTCAGCTGGTGTCGCGCCTGGTGGCGATGACCGTTGTGAACTGATCCCTGAGACGCATGTGGAATGGTTGGTTGAATTCATTGGAGGAATCATGAACATTACAGACTATAAGGCGTACGTCCGACACACATTCTTCGCCTCTGTTTTCCTGGGAGTGATGTCCAGCAATACCGGTCATGCCAGCCCCAGGGCTCCCGCGGCGGAAGCGGACGCCCGCGCACAGCTCGCCCGCTACCTGGAATTGCAGAGCGAGATGGCAAAGCTGGAACACGCCATCCTCGAAACCCCGTGGCCCTTTCCAGCCTCCGTCGACGCCAACGCCCAACCCGAGCGGGTGCTTCCGCTCTTGACCAAAGCAGCGACGGAGCTGCGCTCCCCGATCCAATTCGAGGCGCCGGACTGCAGCGAGTTCCCGTGCATCTACTTCGCGGAGCTCGCCAGTTGCCCCGTCTTTGAGGCAGCAGGCCCGAGAAGCACGACGCCCCCCTGGCCCGCTTCCTTCGCCAAGAGAGAAGCCGACATCTGGGACGCGCCCTCGCTCTCGTCGCCGACGCTGGGGCGCAATCAAAACGTGGCCTGCAGTCATATTGCGGATTGCGATCGCGCAATCTATGCGGTTACGGCCTACGACAGCCCCTTGGCCGAACTTGTCGCAAAACGCGTCTCGCAGCGTGTCGCAAAGCTGAAATCTGCGCACAGTGAATGCAGGGTGACGAAAAAGCCCTGATGGCGATCAGTGCGGCCGCTCGGCGTTGTCGACGATGAGCTGGGCCCACTGGGGCAAGAGGGCGCGCGGGAAGTCGTGGCCCATGCCCGCAAAGGTGGTCAGGCGCGCGTTGGGGATGCGCCCGGCGATCCGCTTGGCGTTGATGGGCAACACCAGGAGGTCGGCGAGGCCGTGCATGACGTGCGTCGGCGCGCGGATGCGACCCAACATCTCGTCGATGCAAGGCGTTGCGAACAAAGCATGCGTTTGGCGCTCCATGCCGTCGGTGCGGTGGTCGCGGTCGTAGGCGACGGAGAAGGCGTGGCGCAGCTCCTCGTCAGTGCGGCGATAGGCCGGGCTGCCCAGCGTTTGAAACAGGCTCACGTTGCGGGCGATGACCTCCTCGCGCGTGGCCTGCGCCGGCGGCGGACCCATGGCCAAAAGCACCCGTGGATGAGGAGCACCAAAGAGGGAGTGATTGGTGTGACTCATGATGAGAGAAAGAGTACGCACCCGACGGGGATGATCCGCCGCCAACATTTGGCCGATGATGCCGCCCAGCGAGATGCCGACGACGTGAGCCCTGTCGATCGCCAAGTGATCGAGCAGACCCAGCGTGTCACCAACCATGTCAAATAATGTGTAATTGGACTCGATCTTCAGCCGTATTCTGCTCTTGAGGAAATCCCGCGTGATCCGCACGGGCACACCGCGGTTCACCGAGCCCGACAAGCCGATGTCGCGGTTGTCGAAACGCACCACCCGATAACCGCGTTCGACCAAAGCGCCGCAGAATTCGTCGGGCCAGAAGATGCACTGCGTGGCCAAGCCCATGATCAGCAACATGGTGCCGGCGGTGTCTTCGCCGGCGACGTCGTAGGCGATCTTCACGCCCTTGACGTCGACGGACCCCGCCTGCCAGGACAGCGGCGCCACGCTCACGGAGTCACCGCCGTCGTCTTCGGCTTCGTCGTCGCCGCTGCCGCCGCTTTGTTCTTCTCGGCGGTCTTTGCGACCTCTTGCACGAACCACCCACCGGTGAGCCCCGAGAGCACCGCCGTGAGCTCCTCGACGCGCATCTCCTGGTTCAGGCGCTTGAGCGGATCTTTGGCCGGCGACGAGAGCAGCGCGAGCTGGGCGCGCCGACGGGCGAAGTAGACCTGGGTGACCCGCACGATCACATCCTTCTGCACACCAGCGAGGCCAGCGACGTCGAGCTCCTCGGGATTGAAGGCGATGCGGGGCAGGTCCCAGGCCAAGGTGGTGCGCAGCTCGAGCGCGCTGCCCGTGGCCCCGCGGGTGACCCAGGGCTTGGTGGGGTCGTATTCGTCGAGGACGGTGGTGTCGTCGATGTTGGCCCCCGTCGCCCCTCCTGAGACTTCGAGAGTGGGAATGGCCGCCTTCCACGCCGTCGCCGTCTTGAGCCCGGCCAGCCGATCGGGATGCACACCAAAATGCTGCAGGGCTGCGGCCTGCACCGCTTCGATGGGGGGCTCGAGGGCCTTGAGAGCCGCGACGTCGTCAGAGACGTCGGCGCGGGCGGCGGGCACGATCACGAGCAGGGCGACGACGGACCAACAAGAAGACTTCAAGGCGAGCTCCGGGACAACAAGGAGGGGGGATGGCCGCTGAGACCAGCGAGTAGGGCACCAAGCTCGTCGACGGCGAGGTCGGCAGCAGGGCCCTCGACGTCGTCGTCGCTGCGACGGGCCTGGGCGCGTTTGAGCTCGAAAAAAGCGGCGCCGACGTCGGCGGCGAGATCGTGGCGCAACCACTGGAGCCGGTGCAGGTCGACGACGTCGCTGCTGCGCAGGGTGTGGGGCAGGTCCCAGGCCAGGCGCGCGCTCACGTCCCAAGCTTGGCCGAAGGCGCTCTTGGTGATCCAGGGACGCTGCAGACCCACCTCATCGAGAAAGTCGTCTTCGTCGAGGTGGGACTCAGCGAAGCTCGCGCTCACCAGCACCGTGGGCAGCGCCGGTCGCCAGCCGGCCCCGCTGCGCAATTCCCGCAAGCGCGCAGCCCCAAGCCCCCAGCGAGAGGCGGCGTCGTCGACGACCTGCCCCACCGGCACCGACTCCGGCAGGCGGTGCAAGGCCCGCCCCGCGTCGCCGCCGAGGGCCGGAAAGGGCAAGCCACCCAGGGCCTCGAGGCGCGCGTTGAGCTCGGCGACGTCGAGGGCCCGCTGCAAGAAGGCCGCAGCGTCGTCGGCGGGCAGCAGCGCGAGATCTTCCAGGGCCTGTTGTCGCGCGTGCCAGGCGTCGGTGACCTCGTGCTCGACGACGTTGAAGGCAGCCTGCGCCTGGCGCCGACGGGCCGCAGACGAGGCCGGATCGCTGGGAGCAAGAAGCTCCGGCAGGTCCCACGAAAGCAAGACGGCGACATAGGGATTCACCGAGGGTTGTCGACGTCGAAAGGCCGCTCCCTTGCCATCTTCGGTCACGGCTTCGGCGGTTTGGCGCACGAAGTCGCCGTCTCCGGCCGTGGTGGTGTCGAGAAAAACGGCCCCCAGCACGGCCGTGGAATCCCCGGCGATGACGCCGCCGACGACGTCGATGCGGGGCAAGAGCGCCATCGCTGCTGCGGGGTTCTCGATCGCAGGCGAGAGCCCCCCTTGGGCACCTTGAAGAACCTGGGCCAGCGTCGGTGCGCGCGCGTGAACCCGACGCAATGCAGCCAAGGCGGCGGCCGTGGGAGGCGCGGGCGCCGGCGTCGTCCGCCACAGCGCCCCCGCACTGAGCACATAGACGCTCTCGGCATCGCAAACCAAGGCGACCACCTCGTCGTCGACGTCGACGAGGATGGAGAAGGTGGCGCCGCCGTCGTTGCTGTGCAGCAGGCGGCGGCCCTGCGCGACGAAGACCTGGCCCGCGCCGTTGACGACCAGGGCCGAGGCCTCGATGTCCGCATTCTTCATTTCGAAGCTGCGCCCCGCGTCGGTGGATCGCAGCAGCCCCCGCTCCGTCGCCAACCACCAGCCCAGCGGATCCCGGGGATCCACAGCCGCCGCAACGACGTCGCGCACCGACTCCTCTTGCACGAAGCTCGCGCCTCCATCCCGACTCACAAAGAGCGAGCCCCCGCCCGCCGCCAGGACCAACTCTCCCGAAACCGCCAGCAGGGCGCCGTCGACGTCGGCCCAGGCCCACTCCTCGAGCACCGACCAGCCAGCACCACCGTCGTCGCTGCGCTCCACCGATCCCCGGTTGCTGATGAAGGCCCGCTGCCGGTCGGCGGCGTCGACGACGACGGACCAACCCTCGCCGGTCCGCCCGTCGACAGCGGCTGGGCGTCGGGGCGATGATCCAAAGCGCGGGGCTGCGAGGCGGGGCTCGAAGTAGCGCACGTCGGGGCGGGGCATGCCGCTCACCCAGGGCGGATCCCAAAAGGCGGGCGAGTCCGGCTGAAACTCGAGATAGGCCTCGCCGGTGGTCCCGTAGGGAAAGGCAAAGAGGTCCGCGGCAGACTGGCGAAAAAACCAGGTGCGATCGAAGTCCAAATAGACGTTCTCGCCGACCCAGCCGTAGTTCTCTTGCATCGAGAAGGGATCACCAGGGTCCGCGCCGCCGTCATCGCCGTCTTCGTCTTCGTCTTCGCCGGCGTCTTCGTCGCTCTCGTCTTCGTTGTCATCGAAGTGGGGCAACAAGGGACCCGGTCCTGACGCCGGCAGCGCGCGCCGGGAGGCCAGAAAAGTGCGACCGCCATCGCTCGACACCCGGAGCGCTCCAGCGGCGTCGACGACGTAAAGCACGCCGTGTCCCCCAGCGGCGGCAACGAGGGGAAGCCCCGGGCGCGCCCGCACCACGGGCACCAGACCCACGCCGCCGACGACGCCGACGTCGACGCCGAGGTCGGTGGGATCGGACGGGCTCACGTCCTCGTCTTCCTCTTGCGCCAGCGCGGGCAGCGCCCAGGCGAGGGCGGCAGCAAAGAGGAAGGCCGGACGCATGGGGTCGAGCTATCTCCTGTTGGGCCTCACAGGCAAAGCACAGCCGCGGCCCGCGGGGCTCCAGATCTCCAAGCAACGGATGTAGGACAAAGGCCGATATCCACCTTCATGAGCGATCGCGTCAGCCCGTTCACCCTGGCCCTCCCGCTCCTGGCCTTGGCTTGCGCCCCACCGCCGGCCGCCCCTGGTGGACCCCGCATCGACGCCCTGAGCAAAGACGCCATCCGCGTTGGCGAGACCCTGCACGTGAGTGGGCACGGTTTCCTCACCCCGGCCGAGGGCGAGACCCACATCGAATTCAGCGGCGTCTTCTACTGGACCGACGCCGACGGCCGCTACATCGCCGAAGACGTCCCCTCCTTCACCATCGCCCCCATCTTCGACGGCGCCTTCCCCAGCGGCGGCACCGTCGGCGGCATGGATGTGCCCGCGGGCTCCTCGGTGCTGCGCTGGAACCGCTTCGGCCCCTATGTCGCTCCCTTTGGCGGCAACGGTCGCCAGCTGGGGCTCTTCAAGGGCACGGTCACCGCCATCAACCTGCGCAGCGACAGCGGCGTCGCCCCCTCTGAAAGAGAACAGCGCGGCGAACCGACCCCCATCGCGCTGGAGATCAAGCCCTCCGTCCTCATCACCCGCCTCGAACCCGTGCTTGGTGCAGATGCAGAGGGGAACCTGCGCTCCGCGGACTGCGGCAAGCCCGCGCTGCGCGCCTTCGGCGGCGTTCCCTATGTGCTCGAGGTCGAGACCATCGGTTTTTCGCCCGCCTACTTCCTCTACGAGATCGCCGACATCAACGGCAGCAACCAGTTCACCAGCTTCACGCACAAGGTCGAAGCCAACGTCGACCGCCTCGGAGATCCGGCCTTCGGCGCCGGCGAGATGATCGTGTTCAACCCCCTCCCCGACGACGTCGACTACGCCTTGGCTGGCATCCGCGTCACCGCCGTTGACGAAAACGACGAAGCCATCGCCACCGCCATGCCCATCCCGGTGGTTCGCCCCGTGCGCATGCAGTACGACGGCAACCGCAAGCTCGCCGAGTACTACGAGCCCGTCCCGGTGCACGGTCCGATCGTGGGCAGCATCGGCAGCGAGATCACCTACGCCGAGACCACCAGCGAGTCTCGCCAGAACGCCGTGTCAGTGACCTTCAGCGAGTCCGTCGCCCAAAGCGCCGGCAGCGAAGCGGTGCGCGATTGGTCCGAAGGCTACGGCGTGCAGCAAGAGACCTCGACGACCGAGGGCACCGAGAGCTCGACCTCGGAGTCAGCGACGTCGTCTGAGACCTACGGCACCGAGTACAGCACCAGCGAGGAGAGCTCGGTGCAGCTCGGCAGCGAGACCGGCACGGACTGGGGCTGGAACACGGCCGAGGGCAGCAGCCAGGAGAGCTTCAACGAACAGATGAACCACCTCTACGGCACCGTCTCGGGATCGGTGGAGACCGAAGTCGGCGGCGAAGCCTCGGTGCCGGGCCTCGGCGGCGTCTCTGGCCACGTCGGCACCACCGTCGGCACCTCGGCCGAAGCCGGCCGCGAAAACACCAGCGGCGAGCGCACCGGCGTGACCAGCGAACGCGGGAGCAGCATGGGGACGTCTGAGAATTCCTCTGAGGTCTACGGCAGCACCACCACCGACGGCAGCTCGCAAAATGTCTCTGGCACCTACGGCGTCGAACGCCAGTCCTCCATCAACACCGCCCGCAGCCAGACCGCGGCCACCAGCGAGAGCCTGACCTACGACATGGGCGGCAGCGCCTCGGTCAGCGCCGGCTACGAGATGGGCTCAGAGACGGCCTGGGAGCAGAGCTGGGTGTCGACGACGGAGCAGGAGAACCTCTTGTCTTTCACCGGCAAGATCCCGCGCGGCCGCTGCGCGATGATCTACCGCCAGACCGTCCGCTACGTGCGCACCGCCCAGATGTACTCCTACGACATGTGCGGCGTGCGCAGCTCCATGGGCGAGCTGACCTTCAACGAGTGGAGCTGGTCTCCCAACATCGCCATCGGCGACGACTGCGAAGAAGAGCTGCCGCCGTCGACGCTGCCCAAGGCCCAATGCTTCGAGGCCTGCGAGTAGATCCGCGGCGCTGGCTCAGCGGCGAACGCAACTGCTTCCGCGCGCGGCCGACATTGTCTTAGTCTCGGGGTCCAGCGCAGGGAGCACCCATGGGTTTGATTGATGGCGGACTGAAGCTGTTGTCGTCTTGCTACGGTGGCCTTGGCCTTGGCACCGCTCTCAAGATCGGTGGCGCATCCTGGGGCATCTCGAAGCTGCTCGAAAACGTCCCGATCCTGGGTGGCATCACCGAGATGGCGAAGAGCATCTTGAAGAACCCGCTCGTCAGCGCGCTGACCACGATCGGATCCTTCTTCCCCCTGACGGCGCCCATCTGCGCCCCGATGAGCGCTGCCTCGATGTTCCTCTGACGGCTGGAGCAGATTGCGTTTCTACCTCTGGGCTGGCGCTTGCTGGCCCTTTGTCGTTTGAAGTTTGGATGTTCAAGACGCTGGCGCGTCTTGAAGTTTGGATGTTCAAGACGCTGGCGCGTCTTGAAGTTTGGATGTTCAAGACGCTGGCGCGTCTTGATTCGCGATCGTCAACCAATTGCATCGAAGCATGAGGACGCCATGACCACGCAGAACGCCAACGACGAAGAAATCCCGACCATCATCCTGGCCATCGATTTCCTCTCGAAGCAGACCAACGCCGACGGAACCCCGAAGTACAGCGCCGAAGACGTCGAAGTCGCGACCGTGCATTCGATGATGTGGGTCGTGACGGTGCTGCCCTTTGCCAAGATGAGCCTCGCCACCAAGCAGCTGCTGCAAGACACCTACGCGACCATCGGCGTCGGACCGGATGGCACGCCGGAGACCATTCAGGCCTGCCTGGTCGAGTACTTCAAGGCCCATCCCGTGCCGCAGAACCTCCTCGAGGACATCCAGAAGGCCCTCGAGCGCTTCGTCGCCAACCAGGCCAAGCACGCCGAGACCCAAGCCCGCAAGATGTCAGGGGCCAAGGCAAACGCGCCGCGGCTCGGTGAGAAGGCCCCCGAGGGCTCCGAGAAGGCCGGCGACGTCGTCCGCAAAGGCATGGGGGGCAAGGTCCGCATGTAGCGGTGCAACGGCGTGCTGCCAGCAGCGTCGACGACGTCAGATCAGGGGCCGCAGGCGCCGTCACCGAGGGCCCGCTGGGCGCGCATGGCGTTGAAGCCGAACCAGGTGGGCGCGTACGGCGGCAGGCTTTGGTCTTCGTTGATGAGCCCCGGGTGAAACACGTGCTGGTTCCAGATCGACGGCGACGCCATCCAGGGATCGCCGGCGCTCTTCAGCGTGACCACGCCGTGGTCCCCAAAGCGCGTTCCCTGGGGCACGATGATCTCCGCGTGGCCGTCGTGGTCGATGTCGGCCACCGCAACGCCCTCGGTCCCCGTCGCTGAATTGCGGGTTTGTTCGAAAAGCTCGGTGCCGTTGCGGCCGTCGAAGACGTGCAGCTTGTGCTCGTCGGCGTGCACGATCTCGAGGGCGCCGTCGCCGTCGAAGTCGAAGAGCACCGGGGCGCAGGCTCCGCTCAGGTCCAAGATGGTGCCGGCAGAGACCTCATCGAGGTGGCAATCGATGGCCACGATGCGCGCAGCTCCGGGGATGACGAACTCCGCTCGCCCGTCGCCGTCGACGTCGCCAGCTGCTGGCGGGTAGCGACCGGCGCTGGGTCGGGGCCCGGCTTTGATTTCGCCGGCGTCGTCGAGAAGGACCATGTCGTTTTGGCCAACGAGCAGGATGTCGGCCTTGCCGTCGGCGTCGCAGTCGGCGACGACCGAGTAGGGATAGCCGACGCTGTCGTTGGCCCAGAGCACCTCGCCCGTTGCCGAATAGAGCGTGCCGCCCTCGAGGATCTCGAGCCCCGGCTCTGGATCGACGTCGACGAACACCGAGAAGGTCGCAATGATGTCGCCGTTGTCGTTTTCGCTCGGATGGCTCCACACGATGTGGCCTTGGTGATCGAAGAGGCGCGGACCAAAGGTGATCTCGGCGTCGCCGTCGCCGTCGACGTCGGCGATGGCTGGGCCACCGGCCATCTCCATCAGGCGCCCCCCGCTCTCGATGAGGTCGGACTCCCACACTACGTCGCCGGTGCGCGAGAAGGCGACCAGACCGTCGACGGTGTTGTCCTCGGCCAGGCGCACCGCGACGATCTCGACGCTGCCATCGCCGTCGAGGTCGGCGGCAGCGGGTGTCGCCATCGGCGAGAGGTGCTGCGCGGTCGTCTCCTTTACAAAGATGGTGGCCCCGCTGTCACCCGAGACCGCAGCAATGGTCGAGGGCATGCCGTCGCCGTTGGGAACGAGCCCCGGCATGCCGAACATCAGCATGAACACGTCGGGCACATCGTCAGCATCGGTGTCGCCGTCGCCGTCGTCGTCGGTCAGCTGCAGCACCAGCGGCGTCGCTGACATCGGTGCAAGCAACAGGGCAGGGGCGTCGTCCCACTTCCAGAAGACCTCGGCAGCGAAAGGCGTGGTGGCGCAGAACTCGGCCGCGCCGCAGTCGCTGTCGATGTCGCGGTATTCGTCGCCCAGACAGCAGCCGTCGTCGTTGACGGCGCCGAGCCACTCATCGACGCAACGCCGGTCGCAGGCGCCGCCCACGAGCGTGCGCGAGACGCAGGCGTCGCTGGCAGCACACGAGCTCGGGCAGGAGCCCGCACCACCACCGATCCCCGGGTCGCAACGTTCACCGTCGTCGAGCACGCCGTCGCCGCAGCCGGCGCCTGTCGTGCGACCGGTGCCGACGAGGGAAACAACGCCGAGACCCGCGGTGGTTTCAATGGACAAGCTCCCAGAGACGAGTCCGGCTGCGACAGGGGAGAAGGCGACCTCGAAGTCGAAGCCGTCGCCGACCTCGAGCACGACCTCGGCGACGAAGGCCGTGTTGAGGGCGTAGGGGCCCTCCGCGCTCTCGATCGACGCGCCCTCAATGGTGAGCGGGGCCGTCCCGCAGTTTTCGGCGCGAAAGGTGAGCGAGGGAGCAGCACCGACATCGACGACGCCGAAGTCGAGCACCGTTGACGACGGCGGACACAGCCTCGGGCTGGGGCCGGTCTCAGGCGGATCGCGCCGCTTTGGTGTGTCGTCTTCCGAGACGAAGGGGTGCAAGGGATCGCCGCAGCCCTGGCATCCCGCGCTGGCCAGGGCGAGGGCGCCAACAACAACGACGACGACAACGACGACGTGGTTCATGTCCGAGCCCTAGCACCGCGCCGGCTTTGGGAAAACGCATTTGGGCCGCGGCCACGGCGCAAGCGTCGGCAGCACAGGCGTTCGCTGCGGCCCGCGCTGACACCCCTCGCCGCCGCGCATCGGCACCAGGGTTCTGGGGTACAATGCCCGGATGAGGCCTGTCGTCGTCGTCGTTGGTGTGCTCATGCTCGTGTTGGTTGCGACCGGCAGCGAGTGCGCGGCTCCCCTCGATGCGCGTGTGCCCTGCAACGACAACGCCGACTGCCCGGGTACGGACCTCTGCCTGGTCGATAACTTTTGCGGCGACCCCGCCGTCAATTGCCTCGAAGACGTGGACTGCCCGGCGGGCCTCATCTGCCTCGAGAACGGCCGCTGTCGCGCCAACGCCGAATGCGAGGTCGACGCCGACTGCTGCGCCGACGCCGCCGTCTGCTCATCGACCTGCACGGAGTTTCGCTGTGCGGGCACCGAGTGCAGCGCCGGCGACAGCGAAGACTGCTTCGTCGGCTGCCATCGAGGCGCGCGCGCCTGCGACAACGGCAACTGGTCTTTGTGCGATGCCTTGCCGGTGGTGCCTGCCGAGGTGTGTGGCGACGGCGAGGACAACGACTGCAACGGCGAACGAGAAGAGGGCTGTGCGGCCTGCACAATGCCTTTGACCCAAGCCTGCGAGACGCCCTGCGGACCAGGCACCCAGGACTGTCAGGCCGACGGCACCTTCGCACCTTGCGACACCGTCGACGGCTGCCTGTGCGTCGTCGGCACCGACATCGCGCGCACTCTTCCTTGCGGCTTCTGTGGATTCAGAGACAGTGCCTGTGGCGCCGACGGCTTCTGGGCCGACGACGACGTGTGCCAGGGTGAAGGCGAATGCGCCGTCGACGACGTCGAAGCCTCGGCTTGCGGCTGCGGGGTCCAGAGCCGCACTTGCGACCAGAGCTGTCGGTGGGGACCGCTCGGCGCCTGCGTGGTGCCCGACGAAGCCTGCACGCCGGGCGTCACCGAGACCCTGAGCTGCGGCTCTTGCGGTTCCCAGACGCGTCTGTGTGGCGCCGACTGCTCCTTCGGCACGCCCACCGCCTGTGTGGACGATGTGGGCTGCGCGCTGGGCGAGGTGCAGGTGCAGGCCTGTGGCCGCTGCGGCGAAAAGAGCGCGGTCTGTGACGCCAACTGCACCTTCGGCGCGTTTGGGGCCTGCGAAGACGAAGGCGTGTGCTCTCCGGGTGAGACCGAGACCAGAGAGTGCGGCGACTGTGGCATCCAATCGCGCACCTGCACCTCGGCTTGCGTGTTCAGCGACTTCGGCGATTGCGAAGACGAAGGCGAGTGCTCACCCGGCGACGAAATCGTCGAGACCTGTGGACCCGCCACCGAGCTCGGCATCTGCGAGCAGGGCACCCGCACCTTCGTCTGCGACGAGAACTGTCGCTTCCCGGCTGCCTTCTGCGACGACGCCGTGTTCGCCAGCACCGAGATCTGCGGCAACGGCATCGACGAGGACTGCAACGGCGCCGACACCACGCGCCCCGATCAGTTCGAAGCCAATGACAGCTGCGGCACCGCCTTCAGCCTGGGCACAGACCCCGATGGACGCGTCTTGCAACCGACCTTCGACAGCATCGCCGACGACACCGACGACTATTTCTTTCTCAACGGGGTCGACAACGCCGGGGTCTTTGCCGACGAGAAGGTGACGGCGATCCTCAGCAACATGCCGACCGGCATGGATCTTGACCTCTTCCTCTACAAAGGCCTGAGCGCTTGCCAGAGCGATGCGGCGACCTCGGCGAGCCAGGGCACCGGCAGCAGCGAGACCGTCGGTTTCGAGGAGTCCTTTGGCACCAGCGACGACGACACCTTCTACATCCGGGTGGAGAATTTCAGCACCACCGCGAGCTGCTTTCAGCCCTACACCTTGACTGTCACGGGTCTGCGCTGATGGCCCGCACACCGCTGCTGCGGGTCTTGCGCGCCGCCCTGCGCCAGCAGCGCCGGCCCACCCTGAGTCGGCGCCAATTCGTCGCCGGCTCGGTGCTCGCTGCCGCCGCCTGCGCCACCAACCGCCCGGGCCAAGCAAGCAGCGCTCGCGTCGTCGTCGTTGGCGCTGGCGCTGCCGGTCTCGCTGCGGCCCACCGGCTGAACCAAGCTGGTGTGCAAGCCACGATCTACGAGGCCGCGACGCGCGTCGGTGGACGGGTGCGCACAGCGACGGGCCTGCTCGCGCCCGGCATCACCACCGAGCTCGGCGCCGAGTTCATCGACACCAACCACCGCGCGCTCTTGCGCCTGTGCAGCGAGCTCTCGCTCGAGCTCACCGACGTCAGCGTCGCCGGCGAAGCCGATCTCGACGACGTCTACTTCTTCGACGGCCACACCTACGGCGAAGACGACGTCACCGCCGCCTTGGCTTCGCTGCAGCCGCGCATCGACACCGACCTCGCACGGGTGGGCCTCGATGTCGACTACCGACATGCAGGAGCAGGCCAGGCCCTCGACGACGACAACCTTGCCCACTATTTTCAAAGCCTGGGAGCCACCGGTTGGTTCTACGCGTTTCTCGACACCGCCTTCACCACCGAATTCGGCCTCGACCTGCACGATCAGAGCGCGCTCAACTTCCTCAACATCTATCAAGATGGCTCGCTGTGGGGCGACAGCGACGAGCGCTTCAAGGTGCAGGGCGGCAACCAGCGCATCGTCGACGGCCTCGCCGCTCTTTTGCCGGGACAGGTGCAGCTCGCCCACCGGCTGCTCTCCGTGCGGCCCCAGGGCACCGGCTACCGCTTGGCCTTCGACGCCGACGGCAAGGCCAACGATGTCGACGCCGACGTCGTCTTGCTCACCTTGCCCTTCTCGACCTTGCGTGAGGTGGAGATCGCAGTCGAGCTCCCCGAGGTGAAGAGACGCTCCATCGCTGAGCTCGGCTACGGCACCAATGCAAAATTGATGGTGGGGGTGAAGGAACGCAGCTGGCGCGCCCGCGGACACTCGGGCGCTGTGCTCTCCGACGAGGGCTTTCAATTGGCCTGGGACTCGAGCCGGATGCAGCCGGGCACCCAGGGAGTGGTGTCGATGTTCACCGGTGGCCAGGCCGGTATCGACGTCGGCGGCGGCACTGCCGAAGACCAGGTCAGCAAGGCCTGGCCGGGATTGGTTCGCGGTCTCGGCGACGTCGTTCGCAGTGGATCGAGCGCCCGTTGCCACTGGCCCAGCGAGCCCTTCGCGCGCGGCAGCTATGCCTGCTACCGGCCCGGACAATGGACGCGCCTGGCCGGCGTCGAGGGCGAAGCGGTGGGTCGGCTCTTCTTTGCTGGCGAGCACTGCAGCCGCATCTTTCAGGGCTTCATCAACGGCGCGGTGGAGACCGGCGAGCAAGCCGCAGACGCCATCGTCAAGCTGCTGGGCTGATGGTCCTCGTCGATTCCTTTACGAAGGTTTGAGTGCCTGCCAGCGGATCTGCCCTGCACGTTGACGGTGAGCGGTCTGCGCCGAGCCTGTTCTTGCTCTCGTCTGGCACTCCCGGTGATGCTCACCCACTGGCCAACGCACGAGGAGCAACGTGGAGGGAAACACTCTCATCTGGCTGGGCCCGACCCTCGCCGCCATGTTTGCCTGGGGCATCGCCCAGGGCCTGGTGAAAAAATACGTCGGCGAAGTACCACCGGCGCGATTCTGCCTCTATTACGCACTTGCAAACGCCGTCGTCAGCACGCTCTTTTGGTATTGCAGCGATACGCCTGACGTCCTCGCCGCCGAACACCGCCAGTTCATGACCTATGGCATGGCAGCGTACATCCTCGATGGCATCGCCTGGATCTTTTACTACCAGTCGATCGTCTACGGCCCCATCTCCATCGTCGGCACCCTCAGCGCTGCCTATCCCGCCATCACCATCGTGCTCGCGCGCTTGGTGCTCAAAGAAGAGCTGACGACCCCGCAGTACGCCGGCGTCATCGCGGTCTTGCTCGGTTGCGTGGCGCTGGCTTGGACCCCTGCGGAGGCGGCGGAGAAGCAGACGCAGAAACGTTGGATGGGCTTTGCCGGTGCGGCTCTGCTCATCTGGGGCGTCAACGGCGTCATCATCAAGAAGGCCTACAGCTTCGCCGGCGCCGACGAAGGCAACATGGCTCTGTTCATCGCCGTCGGCGGCCTGCTCACGCTCGGCGTCTACGGCTTCCTCTTTGGGCGACAGGGGGCGACGTCGCGCAAGGAATGGGCGCGCTCCTTCTTGCCCATGGCGATGATGGCATTGGGTGGTTTGATGGCTGCCATCGCCTACAAGAAGGGCCCGGCGTCCATCGTGACGCCGATGTCGGGGGCCTATCCCGTCATCACCCTCACCTTCGCCATGATGATCTTGAAAGAGCGCCCGACCAAGCTGCACTGGGGCGGCATCGTCGCCATCCTCACGGGCATGCTGCTGACGACGATGGCCGCTGAAGAAGCACCGCCGCCGGCCGGCGGGGCACCCACCACCAGTGCGCTGCCCTCAGCGGAGGCCAAGTGATTCGCACCCTCTCACTCCTTGCTGCGTCCTTGGCGTTCATGGCCTGTCCGACGACGGCGCCGCCCCCTCCGCCCGAGCCGACGCCCACTGCACCCGTGTGCCCGCCGGGCCTGCCTGAAACGGGTGCGGCGATCGCTCTGAGCGCCGATGCACCGGCCGAGACCACCGTGGCCATCGTCGGCGGCGGGCTCGCTGGTCTGGTCACCGCCCACGAGCTCAAGAAAGCGGGCATCGCTTTTCACCTGCTCGAAGCCCAAGACGTCGTCGGCGGCCGCGTGCAAACCGCTCACTACGACGGTGGCCTGCACGCCGAATACGGCCTGCAAGAGCTCTGGGGCGACAACCCGATCTTGCCCATCGTCAAAGAGCTCGGCGTGGCCATCGACGGCGACGTCGAGGAGACCTATTCGAGCATGGTCCTCGACGGCAAGCTCTATGGCTTCACCCAAGACACCAACGACGCCTACTTCGCGGCGATGATGAAGCCAGAGGAAGTGAAGCTGCTCAAGGATTGGATGGTCAAAGCGCGCTCGCTGCGGGCCATCGCCGAGACCGAGGGACTCAAGTCCCCCGCAGTCGCTGCGCTGCAGAACATCTCCTTCGCCAAATGGGTGCAGTCCTTCAACTTGCCCAAGCGCGTGAACGATTGGATTCGCCTCACCATCGAGTGCGAGTTGGCGACGAGCTGGGAGATCTTCAGCGGCGTCGTCGGCCTCTTGGAGTTCGGCGTTTTCCTCGGCGAGGGCGAGCCCAACTACAAGATTCTCGGTGGCAACTCGAAGCTCATCGAGGCGCTGGCCTCCGAAGCGAACCCCTCGATCACGACCTCGGCCCTGGTGTCGCGCGTGGATCGCCACAAAGACAAAAGCGGCAAGAGCAGCGTCACCGTTTCGTACATGAAAGAGGGCGTCGAAAAGACCCTCGAAGCCGAACGCGTCGTCGTCGCCGTCCCGCCCTGGCGCTTGCACCAGATTCACTTCGAGCCGCCGCTCTCGGCGCAAAAGACCGAAGCTGTGACGACGTTGATGCGCGGCAGCTACACCGTCGTGCACATGATCGTGAACAAGGACTACCACCAGCTCACCGACAAGCCCGGTCTGTCGACGGTCTTTCCGGTGCTCACCGACGGCGTCTTGGGCGTCATCTATGGTGCGCAGAGCGAGGCGCCGAAGGAGTCGAAGAACGAGGTCTTCGCCTTCTTGGTGCACGGCAATGCCGGCTACGCCTTTCACATGCAGCCGCGCGACGTGAAGATCAAAGAGATGCTCGACGCCATGGACAAGCTGTGGCCGGGCTTCAGCAAGCTCGTCGTCACCAGCTACGTCTACACCTACCACCCAGGTGCCATCTCGGTGTGGCCGGCGGGCCGCTCGCCCATCGACGACAAGACCAAGGCGCTGCGCACCCCCGAAGACGGCCTCTACCTCGCTGGCGACTACCTCTGGAGCGGGCATTCCGACGGTGCCGGTCGCAGCGCCATCGCCGCCGCCGCCGCCATCGCGACTGAGCTCAACGCACCGACGAAGAAGCCCTAAACCGTGTCGGACCAGCTTCCGGAACCAACGCAGCAATCGATGTCGACGAGCGCTTCGCCAGCACCGGCTACAGCTTCTGTGGATTCTCTCTTCTTTGGCTCTTCGGGCCGAAAAGAGTGGATGAAGTCTGCGGTCATGAGCAGCTTCATTCACGGCAGTATGGCCGCCGGCTTCGTTTTTGGTCGCTGGGAGGGTGGCCAGACCCTGCTCGGAATCTTGCTCGACAGCTTGATCGCCTACGTCTTGTGGTTGTTCATCTATGTGCGTCTGCGTCCGGTGGGACGGGGCGTGCTGGAGGTGATGGCCAAGACCTTCGTCGGCCTGTCCTGCGGGGTGTGGGGCTTCATTGGCATGTTCCGGGCGATCACCGCCCACGACGCCTCGCTGCTGGCGGCCAACGTCGCCATCTTTGAGGTGATCGGGAACCTCGGCGACGCCCTCGACAACGACGTCGGCGCCGTCATCGTGGTGATCATCGCCGCAGCGCTGCTGGTGGCCTCGCTCTATTTTCTCGCCAAGATGTTGGTGGTGACGCCCTGGACCAATGTGGCTGGTCTGGTGGGCAGCATCGTGGTGATGCGCCTGGTGCAGGTGGTGCGCTATTGGCGCCGACACCGGGAAAATTCGTTCACAGAGAAGGTGAACGACGCCGAAGACCACCTCTCCGAGCTCTGCCTCGATGTGTTTGTCAAAGGCTGGGGCGGCGCGCTGATCATGTACATGCTGGTCGACGTCGACCTCTCGCTCACCTGGATCTACTTGGTCTGGAGCTACGCCCACGATCTGTTGTTGCGTCGATGGCTGTGGGGATGGCTGGGTCAACGCATCAAGAAAAATGTCTTGGCGCGGCGGGCCAGCCGGCTGCCTGACCGCGAAGCGCGGCCGGTGCGAGCAAAGCGCGCGGCAAAATCAAGGCAGCTTTGATCCAACGCACCCGCGGTCAGCGCGGCAAGCACGCTTCGACGACGTCGAGGCCTTCGTCGAGCACCGCGCTCTCGATGGTCAGCGGCATCAAGAAACGCACGACGTTGCCAAAGGTGCCTGCCGACAAGAGCAACACACCTTTGGTGCGCGCCGCTGCAATCAAGGCTTTGGTCTCGGTGTCGGCTGGCTCTTTGGATTTTGGGTCGCGCACCAGCTCCATGGCCTGCATCGCGCCGAGGCCGCGGACGTCGCCGACGATGGGGTGCTTTTTCTGCCAAGCGAGCAGGCGCGCGCGCAGCTTTTCACCGAGGGCCTTGGGCCGGCCGGCGGCGATCTCGGCTTCGAGGAGCTGCAGGGTCGCCTGTGCCGCCGCACAGGACACGGGATTGCCCGCGAAGGTGCCGCCGAGGCCGCCGACGTGCACGGAGTCGAAGATCGCTGCGCGGCCGACGACGCCCGAGAGGGGCAGGCCGCCGGCGATGGACTTGGCCACCGTCGTCAAATCGGGAACGAAGCCCAGTTGCTCGCTCGCAAACACGGTGCCGGTGCGGCCGACGCCGGTCTGCACTTCGTCGGCGATGAGCACGATCTTGTGCTTGTCACACAACGCCCGCAGCTCGTGAAAGAAGGCCACCGGAGGGACGACGAAGCCGCCTTCGCCTTGCACGGGCTCGAGGATCACGGCCGCCAATTCTTCGGGGCGCACGTGCGGCATCAAGGCTTGCTCGAGCCGTCCGACGACACTGAGGTCGCGATAGGGATCGGGATAGGGCAGCCGGTAGACCTCGGGTGCGAAGGGTCCGAAGCCTTGTTTGTAGGGTGCGGCTTTTCCCGTCAGCGTCATACCGAGCAGCGTGCGCCCGTGAAAAGCGTGGTCGAAGCAGAGCACCGCAGAACGACCGCTGTGCTTGCGCGCGATCTTGACGGCGTTCTCGACGGCCTCGGCCCCCGTCGACAACAACACCGCTTTCTTGTCGAAGCTGCCCGGCGCTAAACGACAGAGGGCCTCGCAGACGGCGACGTACTCCTCGTATCCCGTGACCTGAAAGCAAGCATGGGTCAGCCGCGACGACGTCTGGGCCACTGCCGCTGCCACCTCAGGACGCGCGTGGCCGAGGTTGAGACAACCGATGCCGCCGCAGAAATCGATGAAGACGTTGCCGTCGACGTCGGTGAGCGTGGATCCCTGGGCCGAAGCGACGAAGAGAGGATGAGCGAGGGACACACCGCCCGCGACGGATTTGCTGCGCCTGTCGATCAGCGCCTTCGACTTCGGACCCGGGAGCGTGCCCTCGATGCGGATGGTGTGTGCCACTGTTGCTCCTCTTGTCATGTCTTCGGTGCGCCGAAGCGCGCGTCGCCAACGCAGGTCGCCAGCGAAGCGAGGCGGACTTGGCCGCCCGGCCTGAGGGCAGAAAACTGCGGCCGCCTGCAGGGCACAAGATATTGATGGAGGCGAATGGCGCCGTCGGCGCAGCCGACAAAGCCATTTGTCTCCATCAATACCAGCCGATCGGGGCTTCACTCAGGTTGATGTTGATCTGCTTGGTCTCGAGGTAGTTCTCGATGCCCCACACGCCGAGCTCGCGGCCGAAGCCGGACTGTTTGTAGCCGCCCCACGGCGCCTCGTTGTAGGTCGGGTGGTAGGTGTTCAACCACAAGATGCCGGCGCGCAGTTGCTTGAGCACGCGCAAGCCCTTGAACACGTCGCGCGTCCAGGCGGCCCCCGCGAGGCCATAGGGCGTGTCGTTGGCGATGCGGATGGCGTCGTCTTCGTCGTCGAAGGGAATGACCACCAGCACCGGTCCGAAGATCTCTTCGCGCGCGATGCGCATCTGGTTGTCGACGTCGGAAAAGATGGTGGGCTCGACGTAGAAGCCGTCTTTGAGGGCTCCGCTTCCGCGCTTGCCGCCGCACAAGAGCTTCGCTTCTTTCTTGCCGATCTCGATGTAGCCCATGACCCGATCCCGCTGCTCGGCGCTCACCAGGGGACCCATCTTGGTCTCTCTCTGCAGGGGATCGCCCAGAGTCACGCGCTTCACCTTGTCGGCGAGGGCTGCGCACATCTTTGGGTAGATGCTTTTTTCGACGAGCAAGCGTGAACCCGCCGAGCACACCTCGCCCTGGTTGGCGAAGGCCCCGAACAAGGCGCCGTCGACGGCGGCGTCGAAGTCGGCGTCGGCGAAAACGATGTTGGGGTTCTTGCCGCCGAGCTCCATGGTCGTGCGCTTCATGGTGTCGGCAGCACTCTTGACGATGATGCGCCCGGCATCGATGCCACCGGTGAACGCGATCTTGTCGACGCGGGCGTCGGCGACCAGTGCTGCTCCGGCCTCCGGACCATCACCGGTGATGACGTTGACGACGCCGGGAGGCAGGCCGGCCTTCTCGAAAATGTCGGCCAAGACCAGGGCCGACAACGGCGACTGTTCCGCCGGCTTCAACACCGCGGTGCAGCCCGCGGCCAGGGCCGGTGCGAGCTTCCAGGCCGCCATCAAGAGCGGATAATTCCAGGGGATGATCTGGCCGACGACGCCGACGGGTTCGCGGATCGTCATCGACAGCGCGTTGTCGGGCACCGGCAGGGTCATGCCGTGCACCTTGCTCGCGAGACCGGCGTAGTACTCGAAGCAGTGGGCAGCGTCGGCGGCGTCGAATTCGGCTTCGACGATGGGCTTGCCCATGTTGCGCGTGTCGATCTCGGCGAGCTCGGCGGCGCGCGCGCGAATGGCCTCGGCCACTTTGAAGAGCAGCGCCCCGCGATCGCGGTGCATGGTCTTGCCCCAGGGCCCTGAATCAAAGGCCGTGCGGGCGCTAGCGATCGCGTCGCTGACGTCGTCGGCGCTGGACTCGGGCACCACGGCCATGACCTTGCCCGTGGCCGGGTTGACGACGTCGCGGGTCTTGTTGCCGCGCGCGTTGACCCAAGCTCCACCGATCCACTGCTTGTGCTGCTCGCTCATGTGTTTCCTCGCTGCTCAGGTCACGGAGTCCGCCGACGCTCGATGCGCATGCCGCGTTTCTCGAGCTCGCGAAAAAAGGGTGCTGGGGGAATGGCGCGCTCGGGAGCCAAGACGCCGGCTTTGGCTATGTCGCCGCGGACCATCATCTGCATCAAGATCGAAGGCGGACAGCCCGTGTCGACGTCGACGCCGACGCCCCAGGCCGGCATCCCCGGGCAATGGCAGTCGATGGTCTCTTCGACGCGCACGCCCTTGGCCACGCCCCGCACGACCACGCGCAAGACCTCGTGCTCGTCGGGAACACCATGGAAAGGCGCGGCCGGCACCTGGGCGGCCAAGGCCATCAAGACCTCGCGCGGAACCACCCGCTGCTTCTGCTTCCCGACGACAATGGCCTTGTCCGACGACGCACCCAGGGCCCGCAAGAAGCGCAAGCGTTCATCGAGCTCGTTGGAAAAAGCGATGCGGAAGCTCACCTCGCGCACGCCCTTGTCGATGAAGCTCAGGGGCAGCGTCGCGACCTCGGAGTGGATCGTATAGGCCGGTCGTCGACGTCCGACGGGTTCACCGAAGTCGACGTCTTCGGCGCCGCTCATGGGCGGAACGAAGGTGAAGGCGCCGCCGGTGAAGAGTGCCGCGGGCATGTTGGCTTCGTCGAGGATGGTCGAGAGGGAATAAGACGTTCCCAAAGGGGACGACGGGCGGCCCGCGGTGCGATCGACGTTGCCGACCTTGACGTGGATCTCGTGCACCGCGTCGAGGTCATCAGCGACGGCGCGGGCCATCACATTGACGACGCCGGGGGCCGCGCCGATCCCGAGCACGGCGAGCAGGCGGGCTTTCTCGAAGCGCTTGTCGTAGCGCAGTTGTTTTCGGGTGTAGTGAAAGAGCCCGCCGAGGTCGCAGTAATGGGCGCCCGCCGCCAAACACGCTTGCATCAAGGGCAGGTTCAACTGGTGTTGCACGGCGCCGATGACGCCGAAGCTGCCCTTGAGCGCCTTGGCTGTGCCTTTGATGTCGTGAATGTCGATGCGCAGCGCTCGCACCTCGCGCTTGCTGTGCAACCTGGCGAGCCGCTTGGCCGCCGCGAGATCGTAGTCGGCGACCACGATGTCGACGTCGTCGGCGGCGGTCTCGACCAGATCGCGCACGGTGATGCGGCCCATGGCCCCAGCGCCGCCGGCGACGACGATGGCCTTGCTGCTGCTCACGTGTCCGAAGGGATCTCGCCCCGGCGCGTCTTGTTGGGGAACCAATAGGACTTCTTCTCGCCGGCGTAGTCGAGGTGCACGTGCTTGGTCTCTCTGAAGGCGTCGAGGCCTTCTTCGCCGAGCTCGCGTCCCAGGCCGCTCTTGCGCATGCCGCCGAAGGGAGCGGCGTCGTTGTCCGTGAGAGGATCGTTGATCCAGAAGGTGCCGGCTTTGATCTCGTGCATCGCCGTCATCGCGTTCTTGATGCTCTTGGTGAAGATGTTGGCGCCGAGGCCGTACTCACTCTTGGCGGCCAGAGCGATGGCGGCGGCGCCGTCCTTCACGACCTGGATCGAAGCGATGGGTCCAAAGACTTCTTCGCAGTGCACCGGCGTGTCGGGCCGGACGTCGGTGAGCACGGTGGGCGCGTAGAACCAGCCCTTGCCGTTGCCGAGAGGATCGAGGCGCTTGCCGCCGGTGAGAAGCTTGGCGCCGGACTCCAGTGCGCGTTTCACCTGGTCTTCGACCCGCGCGCGCGCCGCCGACGAAATGAGCGGACCCATGTCGGTGTCTCCATCCATCGGATTGCCGACGGTCAGAGTCTGGGCGTGCTTGACGAAGCGTTCGACGAACTCCTTGGCGATGCTCTCGACGACGTAGATGCGCTTGGCCGAGGTGCACACCTGGCCTGCATTGAGAAAGCGCGCCCAGGCCGCCCCCTGCACCGCGGTGTCGATGTCGGCGTCTTCGAAGACGATCAAGGGATCGATGCCGCCCAGCTCGAGGTTCACGCGCTTGAGCTGCTCGGCACATTTGACGGCGATGCGGGTGCCGACGGCGGTGGAGCCCGTGAAGGCGACGCAGGCGACGTCGGGGTCGCTGACCAGAGGCTCGCCCACGTCGAGGCCCGTGCCGGTGACGACGTTGACGATGCCCTTGGGCAACAGGGAAAAACCGATCTGCGCCAACCGCAGCGTCGACAACGGCGTCAGCTCCGAGGGCTTGATGACGACAGCGTTGCCGGCGGCGACGGCGGGGGCGACCTTCCACATCATCAACAACAGGGGATAGTTGAAAGGTGCGATGGCGCCGACGACGCCGAGGGGTTCTTTGATGGTGAAGTTCACCTGGTGCTCGGCCACCGGGGGGATCGAGGTGCCGTGCGAGTTGCGCGCGATCTCGGCGTAGTAGTCGAGGCAGGCCGCGCACCACTCGACCTCGTCGAGGTTCTCGATGCGGGGCTTGCCGCCTTCGCGGGTGAGCAGCTCCGACAGGCGCGCGCGGTCCTCGCGCATGGCCCGCGCGATGTCGTGCAGCACCTTGCCGCGCTCGACCGCCGGCACGTGGCGCCAGCTCTTTTGCGCCTGCTGGGCCGCCACCACGGCCCGCCTCATGTCGGGGGCGGTGGCCTCGACGACCTCGTCGACAACGTCGAATGTGGCTGGGTTTTCGATCTTGCGGACGCGGTGGTCTTGGCCGTCTTGCCACTCCCCGTTGATGAACAGCTTCTGCATGATCGCTCCTCGTGGCCTTGGGATCGCTTGCTACGTCGGGCGGGTACGGCGCGGCAAGCTTCAGGCACCGAGCGTCAGGTTTCCGGGCGGGTGTCGTCGCTGCGGGTGGGCGCCTGGAAGGGAAGGGAGAAGAAGAAAGTGCTTCCCCGGCCGAGCTCGCTCTCGACCCAGATCGAGCCGCCATGGGCCTCGATGATGGCCTTGGAGATCGCCAGACCCAGGCCCGTGCCGCCGCCGGGACGGTGCTCGACCTGCCAATAGCGATCGAAAATGCGGCCCCTGGCGTCGTCGGCGATCCCACAACCGGTATCAGTGACGGTGAAGACGATGCGATCACGCTCCGTCCGACTGGACACGGTGATGCTCCCCTCTTTGGTGAACTTCAGGGCGTTGCCGATCAGGTTCGAGAAGACCTGCAGCAGGCGCTCGCGATCACAGCGGACCGCCAGGGGTTCGGGCTCCACCTGAACCCGCAGCTCGAGGCCGTGGGCCGCGGCGATGGGCTGCATCATTTCGACGGCGTCGGCGATGATGGCCTGCATGGAGTGGCTGTCCATGGTGAGGCTGAAGCGCCCGGCTTCGATGTTCGAGAAGTCGAGCAGGTCGCTGATGAGGTGGGTCATCCGATCGGCGGCCCGCCGCACCTTCTCGCCGAGCCTGCTGACGCCGTCCCGATCGTCGAGGATCTTCTGCTCCGACGACAGACGCAGGGCGGCCATTTGGATCGTCATCAGAGGATTGCGCAGATCGTGGGACACCACGGCCAGCACTTCTTCGCGCAAGAGCACGGCCCGTTTCGCATCGTCGTAAAGGCGCACGTTCTCGATGCTCAGCGCCGTGCGCAGGGCGATCTCTTCGGCGAGAGACAGGTCGTCCTTGGTGAAAGTCTTGCCCAGGGGGGCAACGACGGCGAAGGCACCGATGTTCTTCTTGCCCGCCTGCAGGGCGACGCAGATGTAGGGGCGCGCTCCACAGTGCCGCAACAACTGAGGCTCGGTGATTCCCAGCGATTTGATCAGCAGCTCCGAGGCGTCGGCGTCGAGGATCGATCGGCCGCTTTGTTGAACCTCGGCGATGGGCCCCAGCGCTTCGGGTGGGCGGGCGCCGACGGCGCTGCGCAGCGTCTCCTCGCTTTGGGGATCTCGGTGCTTCAAGACGAGCTGCTCGTTTTGTGGATCCGCCCGCAGACGGAGGACGCACCAGTCGGCAAAGCCCCGCGTCACGAGGCCGGCGACGCTGTGCACCGCTCCGAGCCAATCTCGGGCCCCAGCCAGCACCGCACCGACCTCGACCAACAAAGACTGGGCTCGCTCGGCCCGCATGCGCGGGGTCAAGTCGCGGACGACGTTGCTGGTGCCGATCACCTCGCCCCGAGCGTTCTTGACGGCGTCGAAGGTCACGCTGGCCCAAAAGGTCGAGCCGTTCTTGCGCACCATCCACCCCTCGTATTCGGCGCGGCTGTCGACGGCGATGCGCTGCAGCAGCAGCTCGGCCGTTCTCTTCTCTCGCTCCTCGGTGGGGAAGAAGGTCGCGAGATCGAGACCCATGGCTTCCTGGGTGTTGTAGCCCTTCAGGCGTTCGGCCCCCGGGCTCCAGCTCATCACCTTGCCATCGGGAGAGAGCATGAAGATGCCGTACTCCTGCAGGCTGTGGATCAGCAGCCGCAGTCGCTCCTCGCTTTCGCGCAGCGCGTCCTCCTGTTGTTTGCGCACGCTCAGGTCCCGGGCCACCACCGAGATGCCCCGCAGCCGTCCCTGCTCGTCGTCGATGACGTTGAAGCCCACGGCGGCCCAGAAGGGCCGGCCACCTTTGCGCAGCAACCACCCCTCGTAGGTGGCGCTGCCAGTGACGAGGGATTCGTCGACGAGCTGCTCCGGCGCGTGTCGTTCGCGCTCCTGCGGCGGAAAAAACAAGGAGAGGTGGGCACCGATGGCTTCGTCGGCGCGGTAGCCAGCGAGGCGCTGGGAGCCCTGGTCCCAGCTTTCCACCAGCCCCTGGGGCGAGAGCACGAAGAGGGCGAAATCGCTCACGCTGCGAAACAAGAGGCGAAAGTGCTCTTCGCTGCGGAACAGTGCGATCTCCGTCTGCCGCTGCGACGTCAAGTCTCGCGCGATGTGGGCGAAGCCAGCGAGGCCGCCATCGTCGTGCGTGATCGCGTAGAGGATGACGTTCCCCCAAAAGCGCTCGCCGCCCTTGCGCAGCAGCCATCCGCTGTACTCGGCCCGACCGTCCAGCTCGGCCTTCAGCAAGAGCTCACGGGGCACACCCTTGTCGACGTCCTCGCCGGCGAAGAAGCGGGCGATGGGCTGACCGATCATCTCGTCGGCCGCGTATTGCTTCAGGCGATGGGCCCCCATGTTCCAGCTCATGACCTCACCCCGGGGAGACACCATGAACACCGCGTAGTCGCGAATGTTATCGATGAGCAGCAAGGCGTCGGCTTCGGCCGCTCGGCTTCTCTGCTCGGATTCTTTGAGCGCCGTGATGTCCACCGTCAGTCCGGCCAACGTCATCGAGCCATTGGGAAGGCCCTGCTGCACCGCGGTCTGCGCCCAGAACACCGATCCGTCGGCGCGGAACATTCGGTGCTCGCAGCGCTGAACGCCACCCTGCACTGCCGCGCGATACATCGCCGTCAGCAGCGGTCCCCAGTCGTCGGGGTGCACATGTCCGACGAGAAAGCCCTCCTCCAGCGGCTGTCCCTCGGGATAGCCGAGCAGACGGGGACCCGACCCACAGCGCAGATGCACGGCCCAGGGATCGGCCTCCCACGTCATCCCGCCCGGGACCAGCTCTTTGCCCTCAGGCCGGGCGGACGGTTGCGCTCGCTCGGGTCCAGAGACCTCTGTCGTCGTCGTCATGCGCCCCTCGCTGGTTGCGTCCGTGGTGCGGTGCATCAGGCTGCTGGCCTCCAGCAACAGTCACGCCCAGCGACCAGGGGGACGAGGCCGCCGGCGTCGACGTCGTCAACAGGGCGAAGAGGGGTGCTGCGGCAGCTGGGGCATCAACGAACCCGACAGCCACCTGAGCAACAAAGGCGCCTCAGGATCGACCCGCACGGATGCAGGCTGAGCCGCGGGCTCTGAAGGTCGCGGCGCCCGCAGCCCAAGATGCCCCGGCAGGTTCAGCCCTGCCCGCCCCGCGCTCGGGCATCGGCTTTGCTCAACTCCTGCTGCGCCCACACGCCCCAAGGAGCTGCCATGGAAATCTATGACGTCCTGCACGCCGAACACCGCCAGCTGCTGGAGAACCTCGAGGAGCTCGTCGACGCCGAAGGAGCCCACCGCCGCCAGCTGCTCGAAATGGTTGCCGACGAAATGAGCGCCCACGGCGCCGCCGAAGACCAGGTGCTCTACGACCGGCTGGCCACCAACGCCCACATGCACGCGCTCATCCTGGAGGCAAAGCAAGAACACCACGTCGTCGGCCTGCTGCTCACCGAGCTCTTGGCCCTCGACGTCGATGACGAGCGCTTCGCGGGCAAGGTGAAGATCCTCCGGGAGCTCATCGACGCCCACATCGAGGGCGAAGAGGAAGACATGTTCGAAGAGGCCCGCCGCCTCACGGGGCTGGCCGCCGAGTCTCTGGCTGGCGAATACCTCAACGCCCGGGAGCACGTCGCCGAGCTCACCCCGCTTGCCCGCCTCGCCGCCGTCGACCGCAAGAACGAGCAGAAGCAGCCCGCCGTCCGTCCCGCCGACGAAGCGCGGCTGTAGAGGGGTCTCATCCCAAGTCCAGTTGAAGTTTGGACGTTCAAGATGCTGGCGCGTCTTGAAGTTTGGATGTTCAAGACGCTGGCGCGTCTTGAAGTTTGGATGTTCAAGACGCTGGCGCGTCTTGAAGTTTGGATGTTCAAGACGCTGGCGCGTCTTGAAGTTTGGATGTTCAAGACGCTGGCGCGTCTTGAAGTTCGCTCAGGCGCGGGGAGCGCGCGCGAAAGCGGAGTTGGGTGGGGCCCCACCGTCCCGGCGTGGGGAGGGTCTGCATCAGACCCTCCAGGAAGAACATCTCCGACCTCGGTGAACGAAGTTCAGCGAGATCGGGGATCAGGGTGACGCGATCCGAGGGCCGACGATGGAGGCCCCGGAAAGCGCGAGGGGATACAGCAAGAGCGAGGGCTCGCTGTCGCCTTCGTTCAGGGCGTTGACGGGCGTCCAGGCCGCAGCGGCCAAGAGGTGTCCATCAGGGGCGAAGCGCGCGCGCCGCACCAGCCAGGCCAGGTTGCGCTCGGTCACGATCTCGCCCGTCTTTGCGTCCCACACGAGCAGCCGACGATCCCAACCCCCGGTGACGACGGTGCGACCGTCCGGCGAAACGCCGCCCGTGACGGTGAAGCCCAGATGCCCATTGACGAACATGCGACCCAAGGTGCCGGCGTCGACGTCGACGAAGGCTGCTCCGGAGTTGGCCGCCGGCGGCGGGAAGTGGCCCTTCTTTTCGGCGTCGTGCAGGTCGAAGGTCCGTTCGGCTTTGGCGCCCGAGAAGCTCACGAGCACAGCCCCGCTGGCCGACACGTCGAGGTCGGTGCCGGGCCCGGGGAGCACGACGGCCTTGGTCTCGACCAAAGCGCGGGCACCCTCGACCAGGTGAACGACGACGTCGCCGGCGACGGGGCGGGCCACCATTTCGTCGTTGGCGATGTCTTCGACGAGCTGGGTGTGGGCGAGCACGTCTTGTCCCAACTTGAGCTCAGCACCCACAGGCAAGCAGTCGTCGCAGACGGCGGCGCTGACCGGGCCCAGATCGAGAGTGCGCAGGTGCAGCACCCCCAGATCGACCACGGGAAACTCCTGGGGACCTGCCGCCGTCTGCACGGTCAAAGTGCGGGGTTCCGTGGGACTGGGCAGCTCGAGGCGCTTCACGGCCGCGCGGCTGATGATGCTCACGCCCTGCCGGGTGTCGCGCACGGTGGCGACGGCGCGCGCCCCGTCGAGGTGGGTCAAAAAGGCACGATCCCCCTGGGCCAGCGACGTCGTCGGCACGCGGACCACCGGCGACTCGGCGGGCCGGATCGCTCCCACCTTCAAGGCGCCGTCTTGGCCCACAGAGACCAGGCGCCCATCGCCCAGAAACGCGAGCCCCCGGACCTCGGCGCTGTGGGGCTTGCCTTCGCCGATGAGCGCCAGGCTCTTGGCATCAAAAAGCAACACCCGCCCCTCGGTGGAGGCCACAGCGACGACGCTGCCGTCGACGTTGAGGGCCAGGCGCAGCAGACCTTCGCCGGTGGCAATCTCGTTGCGCAGCTTGCCCGTGCGCCGATCGAAGGCCCTCAGCGTGCCCTGACGGGATGCCACCAGCACCCGATCGCCGGCGAACACGACGTCTTCGCAGTCGAATTCGCTCGCGTTCACCTTCTCCTGGAAGTGGGGCGCCAAGGGCTCGATGGACGTCGTCGTCAGCTCCATGTGGGTGGAGACGTGGTGCACGAAGGCGAGCTCCTTGGACGTGTCGTCGAAGGCCACGGCGTAGATGAAGTCGCGGCGGTTGACGACGACGGGTTCGCCCAGGCCCAGAGGGGTTCCTTGCAGATGGCTGCCCACGGGTGCCGTCTTGAGCTTGAGCAGCGCGTCTTCGTCGACCACCTGGATCGCAGGGCAGGCCGACAGGGCCGCGACGACGACGACCAGGCAGGAGCACGATGGGTTCCGCATGCCGGGGCGCTATCGAGTACAGTCCTCGACGACAAGAGGGCCTCGATGTCGGAAACGGTCACCATCCGCGGCGCAGACGGCGGCGAATTCTTCTACACGCTCGATCGAGTCGTGCAGGGTCTCATCCAGACTCTGGCGTCGGGACGAGTCGACGAAGCGGCGGAGCTTTACTCCCGCGTCCGCGAGGACATTGCCTTTCAGCTCATCGCCAAGACCCAGGGGCACCCCGAGGTCTTTCAGCAGGTGGCCAACCTCTTCTACCGCTCGCGAGACTACCAACGCGCTGCCTACTGCTGCGAGCAGCTCGACGAGCAGGAAAAGGCGGCGCAGCTCTACGAGAAAGCCAACGACCCCACCGCTGCGGCTCAGTGCTACGCCACCGCCGGCCAGAGGCTGAAAGCCGCCGAGATGTTCGAAAAGGGCGGCAACCTGGTCGAGGCCGCGGGCCTCTACATGATGGAATCGACCCCCGAGTCGGCGGTGCGGGCCGCGATGTGCTTCGAAAAAGCCCAGCGTCCTTTCGACGCCGCCCAAGCCTGGGAGAAGGCCGGCAAGACGGAAAAAGCCCTCGCCCTCTACCACGCCGTCGACGACAAGAGCCCCGACAAGAAGGTGGCCGCGCGCCTCGCCAAAGAGCTGCTCGACAGCAGCAACCTGCGCCGCGCGGGCACCGGCGAAGTGCCGGCCTTTGCTGCGGGGGGCGGAGCCCTGGTCGACAGCGGCGTCGTTGCGGCCTTGGCGGCCATCAGCGGCGGCGTCGTCGACGACGACGGCAAGAACCGCGTCACCATGATGGAGGGCTTCGACTCCTTTGGTCGCCTGCCGCTCTTCTCCGAGCTCTCGCTGGCCGAGCTCAAGACCATCTACCACCTGTGCGACGTCGTCAGCTTGCCCTTCGGTGACAAGCTGGTCGAGGCCGGCGCGCCCGCAGCAGCGCTGTGGGTGATCCTCGAAGGCGCCGTCGATGTTCGCAGCACCTCGGGTCGCGACATCGCGCGCCTGGCGGTGGGGGCCCACGTGGGTGAGATGGGTCTGTTTGACGAATCCCCCGCCGGCGTCGACGTGGTCGCGGCCGCTCCCGTGCGCGCCCTGCGGCTCGACAAGCGGGGCTTTCGCGACGTGATGGCCAGCAACGACGCCTTCGCCGTGCGCGTCTGGCGGGTGCTGTTCATGACGCTGCGCGATCGCTTGCGGGCCACCACCGATCGCCTCGCGGCGGGCAGCTGATGCGTTCTCCATTGCGCTCGCACGAGGGGCCGGCGGACACCTCCAGCGAGGGACCGCTCGCTGCCACCTTGGCCCTGGTCTATCGGGAGCTCGACAACCACCGCGCCGTGGTGCAGGCGTTGTCGTCGTCGACGGCGGTGTCGGCGGTGGAGTTTTCGGTGCAGGCGCCCCTGTACAAGGGCTCGCCGCGCATCGTCGACGCCCTGGCTTCGGCGCAGTCGATGGCCGACAAGATCGACGTCTATTTTCAGCACGCCATTTGCGACGAGGCCGAGCGCGTGCGCTTCGCGCGTCTGTTCCAGCAGCTCTACCTGAAGAAGAACCCGCGGGCCGAACGCCAAGACCTGTTCCTGGCCTCCGGCGACGTCTTCGCCTTCTCCTTCGACCTCGTGCCCCCCATGCAGCTGCCGGTGCCGCGCCAGGCCTTCGACGCCATCGCCGCTGGACCCCACGACGCGACCTTGCTGGCCAAGCTTCGCGGCGGCAGCTCGCCCGATCGCTGGCACCTGAAAGCGCAGATCCGGCTCTTCCTCGATCATGCGCTCAACCCCCGCCGCCACGAGGTGCTCGACGTCGTCACGGCGGCGCGGGAGATCGGCGTGGCGAAGCCCTACGTGCTCGAGGTGTCGGCGTCGCCCTCGATCCCCGGCTACGCGCGCTATGTGCTCGAGCCCCTGGTCAGAAAGTGCGGCGGACGGGTGGTCTGGCTGCCGACCTGAGGGCCGGGGTGAGCGCGACGTCGGACCCCCTCGATCCCCGGCGGGGGGATGCTATGGCGCCCCATGCTTGAGACCGTCAGCAAAGGCTTCCGCTCCGCACGCAACTTCCTCGCCGGCCAGGCCGAGCTGACGGAGAGCAACACCGACGAGGCCCTGCGCGAAGTGCGCTTGTCGCTGCTCGAAGCCGACGTTGAGCTCGGGGTGGTGAAGAGCTTCTTGGCCAAGGTGAAAGAGAGCACCGTCGGCAGCACCGTCACCGTCGAGGGCAAGGACAAAAAGGGCATCAAGCACAAGCTCGGACCCGCCGAGCACTTCATCAAGTCCTGCTACGACGAGCTGGTCGCGTTGATGGGGCCCGTCGACACCGGCATCCGGCTCAGCAAGCCCGTCGGCACCATCATGATGGTGGGCCTGCAGGGAACGGGCAAGACGACGACGACGGGGAAGCTCGCCGCCCTGCTGCTCAAGCAGAAGCACCGGCCGCTCTTGGTCGGGGCCGACATCTATCGACCCGCCGCCGTCGAGCAGCTGCGGACCCTGGCCGAACGGACCGGGGTGCGCTTTTTTCACGAAGACGGCGTCGCGCCGCCCGAGCTTTGCCGTCGCGCCTTGCAGAAGGCCAAAGAGTGGCAGTGCGACTGCGTGATCTTCGATACCGCCGGTCGCTTGTCGATCAACGACGAGCTCATGACCGAGCTCGAGCAGATTCAAGAGCTGACCAAGCCCGACAACGTCATCCTCGTCGTCGACGCCATGATGGGCCAAGACGCTGTGCGCACCGCCGTCGAATTCGATCGGCGCCTGGGCATCGATGGCTTCATCATGACCAAGCTCGACGGCGACGCCCGCGGTGGTGCGGCGCTCTCGATCAAGCAGATCGTCGGCAAGCCCATCAAGTTCCTCGGCATGGGCGAGCAGATGGACAAGCTCGAGGAGTTCCGCCCCGAGGGACTGGCCTCGCGCATCCTCGGCATGGGCGACGTCGTTGGCCTGGTCAAACAGTTCGAAGACGTCGTCGACAAAGACAAAGCCGAGAAAGACGCCATGCGCATGATGCAGGGGCGCTTCACCCTGCAGGACTTTCTTGATCAACTTGGAATGGTCAAGAAGATGGGTTCCATCAGCTCTTTGATCGAGAAGATTCCGGGGATGGGGGAGCTGACCGGCGGCCAGAAGGTCGATGACAAAGAGTTCGTCAAGCTCGAGGCTATCGTGCGCTCGATGACGCCCGACGAGCGCAAACGTCCGGAGCTGATCACGCAAGCCAAGACACGGAAAAAGCGCATCGCCAAGGGTTCTGGTCGTACAGAAAAAGAGGTCGACGACCTGCTCGCTCGTTTCAATATGATGAAGCAGATGATGCAGATGATCGGCATGCAACCCGGGCTGCTCGGCAAGATGCCGGGCTTTGGCAACATGGCCAAGATGGCCAAGGGCTTCGGCGGCGGCGGCGGCGGCGGCGGTGGCATGCCCGGCGGGCTCGGCGACATGAGCGCCCTCTTTGGCGGCGTGAACCCCTTCGGCGCCCAGGGTGCAAAGCCCCTGGCTCCGCCCCCCGGCTACTACACGACGACCAGAGCGGGTGCGGGCGGCGGCACCGCCGACAAGGGCAAGAAGGACAAGCGCAAGGCCGAAAAGAACGCGCGCAAGAAGAACCGTCGGTGAGCGTGGGCATCCGCGACGCCGTCGCCGCTGACGTCGTCGCCATCGTTGCCCTGCTCGACCAGCTGAGCCTGGGTGGCGAACGACGCGAGAGCGCCGACGCCTACGCCTACGCCCGCGCCTTCGCCGCCATTGCTGCGGATCCGCGCCAGAGCTTGTTGGTGGCCGAGCTCGACGGCGTCGTGGTTGGCACCGCCACCCTGATCGTGATTGCCAACCTCAGCCACGGCGGCACGGCAGTGGCCCAGCTCGAGAGCGTCGTCGTCGACGCCGGCCGCCGGGGCTGTGGCACGGGCGAAGCGCTGGTCGAGGAATGCTTGCGCCGGGCCCGCGCCGCCGGCTGTTTTCGGGCCCAACTGACATCGAGAAACGAGCGCGTCGACGCCCACCGCTTCTGGCGCCGCTGTGGCTTCGTGCCCACCCACAGCGGTTTCAAGCTGCGCCTGAGCGAGGGCTAGAACGTTGCTGCTGCTGGCGACGACGACGGCCGGACGGGGCTGCTGATCGCCACGCGGATTTCGTTGAGGAGCGGCTGGGTGAGGGGCTCAATCATGACGTCGGCATCGCCCCTGGGGCCCAACATGCCGACCTCGGCATGAAGTTGGAGAGTGAAGTCCCGTTGCGTCGTCGGGCGCAGGCCGTCGGTGTTGAAATAGGGATCGGTGCGGCCGGGCACCGAGACCAGGCGCTTGTCCAGCTCGGCGGCGTTGACCTCGAAGACCTGGATGATGCCATCGAGTGATTGGTCGCTGGTCGAGGGGATGAGAGCTGGATAGAGGAGCCCCGCGGGACAGCCGAAAGCACAGGGCAAGATGGCGACGATAATCTGTATTGTTGATGTATCACTCAGCACGACGTGTTTGGTGATGGTCGTTCTGACGACCCGCACCACACCCAGGCCTGGAGTCGCCGCGTCGAGTGGTCGGATCGGTCCCGCCGTCAGCTCGTTCTTCGCCTTCTTGTAGAGTCGATTAAGCGTGTCTGGCTGAGCAAAGAATGGCTTGTCTTTGTAGTACAAAGTGGTGTCGCCGTTCGACGTCGAACGCATCTCGAGATCGGCGGTCTGGGACAGACCTCCGGAAGCAAAGCAGGGTGCGAAAAACGGAGTTTTTCCGCACCCTGTTAGAGCTGGGCCCTGAAGGCGGCGTACTGCTTCTCATTGGTCACGGTGCCCTTGGGGTCGAAGGTCTTGATGCGCGCCTGGGCTGCTTCGATGCGTTCGGTGGGCAAGGGATGGGATTGAAGAAAAGAGCCGGCCGCCGACGCCTCGCCCAATTTCTTGATTTTCTTGAACATGCGAACGTAGCCATTCGGATCATATCCTGCACTGTTGCAGAGCGGCAGGCCAAATTCGTCTGCTTCTCGTTCGTGGTCCCGGGAAAATTTCAACAGCACGCCGGTGCCCGCGACCTGGGTCGCCAGTGCCGCGAGGAAGCCGGGCTGATCACCCAGGGCCAGCCCCAACAAGGTTTGCAGCCCCACCTGCTGCACGAGCTTCTGGGCGATGTGTCGACGGGTGACGTGCGAGATCTCATGGCCCAAGACACAAGCGATTTCGGCGTCGTCGTCGGCCAGCTTGAGCATCCCCGAGAACACATAGATGTCGCCGCCGGGGATGGCGAATGCGTTGACCTGTTTGTCGTCGTCGACCACGTGAAAGTGCAATGGAACGGGAGATTTGACTTGCCGTGCCATCGCCTGGCCAATTTTTTCAATATGATTTTGAACGTCTGCAGAAGCATGCAGCTTGAGCTTCTGGTTGATCTCGTTTTTCATCTTCTTGCCGATGGCCACCTCGTCGGCCGGCGGCAGCAGCACGTTCGCCGCGGCGCGTTCCCCGCTTTCGACGGTGGCGCAGGCTGCGCAACAGACGACGGCGATGATCAGCTTGCGCACGGGACCTCCGGCGAAGAAAGGTGAACCCCCCCAGTCAAGCAGGACGCGAGCCAACGATGCCCAATGACCAAAGCCACCCCGCCGGAAGCCCGTGTCCTCAATGCACGCCCTACTTCGAGCACCCCGGCCTGTTCTGCCTGGGACGGGTACAAAGCCCCCGCGAGGTGGAGCTCGCCGCGCGCTTTGCCCGCGACTGGGAGATCCTTGGCTCCCGGACGGAGCATCCCGAGTCGGGGCTGTACGTCGAGTGCAGCGATGTGCGGTGCCGCGCCTGCGGGCAAGAGGCCACGTGCAGCGACAACGCCTGGAGCGGCGGCTCCTTCGACCGGCGTTGAGCCGTGGGGCGTCTCTCAGGGCTCTTCGGAGGGCGGTCCTCCGAAGGTCAGGCCGGCGCCGACGAAGACGAAGACCCGGTCCCGTCCCACGACGTCGCCGTCAACGGCGTGGACGATCCTACGGGACAGCCCTGGTTCGACGCTGGCGGTAAACGCAATGCCGTTGCCCAGCGGCAGCGCGAGATCGAGGGGCAAGAGCAGAGCGGGACCAAGGCTCAGACCGCTCTCGCCGCTGTCCTCGTTGAAGCCCGAGGCCAACACCGCCGGCGTCAAGGTCAGGCGGGCGAGCACGCTCTCCAGTCGGCCCTCCCACACCGCACCCACGCCGAGCAGGCCCTCGTAGAAAGACAACGCGCCCAATTGGGTAGCGCTGCCTCGGGCCACCAGCGCCGGCCCGAGGCCAGGCCAGACTGGGACAAAGATGGTGACGCCGACGAAGGGCAGCAGGCCGTCGTCGCTGGCGAGAAAACCGGCGTTGAAGGCGGGCTCCACCGGCCACGTCGTCGACGCCAGCGAGCGCTTCACGGCCTTGGGTTGCCCAGGTGCGGGTGGCGTTTGAGGCGGAGCCGCGTCGACGACCAGGGCCAGCAGCAGGGGAAGGGCGAGGAGCACGGGGTCGCGTTACTCCGGCCTCTCTCGCGCCGGAAGCGGCCGTCGGCGAAGGCAAGGCCGGCGTGGGCATCTTGATGTCGCCGCGGAGATCCACCAAGGTTCGGCTCATGAGCCCTCGTCGTCGTCTCGCCTTTCTGGTGTTGCTGGCCGCGCCCCTGACCGGCGGTGCTTTGTGCGGCGACACCGCGCCCAAGAATCCCCAGCTGCTCATTCAGCAGCAGGCCTGCATCGCGAACTACGAGAAGCAGGATTACGACGCCGCCGAAACGCGCTGCGAGATCTGCCTCGAATACGACGAGCGCGACGCCGAGTGTCTCAACGGGCTCGGCATCATCTGGTACGCCCGCGGCGACGACGAACGCGCCCGCAAGTACTACATCCGTGCCATTCGCGAGAACAACGATTTCGCCCAGGCGCGCTCGAACATGGGTGTGCTGGAGTTCGAGAACCAGAACTTCCTCGAGGCCTCGAAGTTCTTCCTGAGCGCCATCGAGATTGATCCCCGCAACGGACCTGGCCGCTACAACCTCGCCCTCAGCTACCTGCGGCTCGCGCAGGTCGAGATCGCCAAGGCCAAAGACCCCAGCAAGCCGGTGCCGGCTGCTGAGCAGTGGTATAAAGAAGCCGAAACTCAATACCGACGCATCTTCGAGCTTTTTCCCAACAACGCTCAGGCTTACAGCGACATGGGAACCATTATGAGCTATCGGGCCCAGTATACGGCGAAAACCGGTGATTTGGCGCGAAAATACACCGAAGACGCCGAACAGTACTACGTGCGCTGTCTCGACATTGATTCCTCGCGCAAGGATTGCCAGGGCAACCTCGCGCACCTCTACCTGGCCATAGGACGCTTCGACGAAGCCCTCTTTCATTTCATCCAATGCCTCGCTGTGGACAAAGACGACCCCATCTGCGGCAACGAGATCAAGGCGGCCTACGCCGGCTCGCAGATGAAGTCGGAGGCGCTGAAGAAGTACATGGACCAGCTGGTGCAAAACCCTGGGTATGGTCCCGGACACTATGGATTCTGTCTCGCTTTGTTTGACAAGGGAATGGTCGATATGGCTGTCACCGAATGCGAGAACAGTCTCAAGCTCGACAACACCATTTGTCTAGCGCATTATCAGTTGGCAAAGCACTACAAGTCGGTGCTCGACAAAGACCTGGCGCTGGAGAACTGCCGCGGGCTCATCCGCTGCGCTGGCGAGACCAAGCACCAGTCCGAGGTCGCCGACTGCAAGACCATCGTGCAAGCCCTCGAGGTCCAGTAGCTCGCGAGAGGGCTCAGCGTCGTCGTTGGGCGGGCGTGGCCGCGAGCACCGGCGGCGGCTTGGTCGAGCGCGCATCTTTGACGTAGCCGTCGATGACGTTGACGACGAAGCCGGCCTGGGTGGGATCGAGGCCTTCGTCGACCGCCTTGCCGGTAAACGCCACGAAGTCGAGGATCACCTCGGCCATCTTCTCCCAGGCAAAGGGAGCAGCACCGGGCACGTCGCCAGCGGCGAACCAGGCAGCGGCTTCGACGGGGGGCGCCGGCAGCAGCGAGAAGGCCTCGAGCCCCTCGAGCAGCAGTCGGTCGCGCTGCTTGTTGCGGCGACCAAAGAGGCCCTTGGCGCGCATGTGGCTGGCCAGGAAGAGCGCGCTCAGGGCCTGCAGCTCGGCGGCAATGGGGACAGCCGACGCGAAGCTCTGGGCGGTGTCCTTGAATTTCTCCACGCGCTCGACGTCGTCGCGGTCGCTGGCGGCAAAGAGCGGCTGCCCATCCCCGCCCATGGCCAGGGGCATCGGCGTCCACAGGGCGTCGACGGCGCTGACAAAGCCTGCGGCGGCCTTGTTGTCGTCGACGGCAAAGTCCTCGAGGGAGAGCTCGAGCTCCTCCAATTCGCCGGCGTCGAAGAGGTCGACCTCGAGGGCTGTGCCGCCGGTGGGAACGGGCGGAGCCTCGCGCCGGTCGCGACGGGCAGCGTGCTCGACGAGGCAGAGCCACAGCAACAACACCGACTCGCTCTTGTCGGTGAGCGCGCGGACCACCGGGGCACCTTCGGGGCTGGCGGCGTCGGCGACGGCGAGAGCGTCGACGATGGGCATTAGCAGGTGCAGCTCGGTCTCTCTGGCTTCATCGCCGTGGCGGGCGAGATCGAAGCACAGCATGCACGCCGCCAACTGCACCTTTTCGCCCAAGCCCTTGCCGTGCACGCTGCGCAGGGCCTCGAGGTAGAGCGACACCCGCAGGGCGTTGTGGGAGCGCGAGCAGCACAGATCGACGATGTCTTCGACGTCGAGGGAGGCGGCTTCCTCCCGCAGCCGCGCCCGGGCTTCGTCCGAAGGCGGTGGCCCCGGATCCTTTCTGAACGCAGCCATGGCGGACGCTCGCATGGGGCCGGCGCTGGCGTCACGCGACGTGTTTCAGCGCCTCACGGAGGAGCAGCGAAAGCTCCTGGCCTTCGTCGGCGAGAGCCTTGACCCGCTGGAGGGCGCGATCGATCTGGGGCGCCTTGTAACCAAGGTTGGCCAGGGCGGAGCGCAGATCGTCGAGCGCGCGCGGCGGCGCCGACAAAGAAGGCGAGAGCACCGACGACAACGACTCCTTGGCCATCTTATCGCCGAGCTCCAGCAAGATGCGCTGGGCGGTCTTTTTGCCCACGCCGGAGATCTTGGTGAGCCGCCCCTCGTCACGCTCGGCGATGGCCCGCACCAGCACCTCGGCCTCGAGTCCCGAGAGCAACGCCAAGGCCGTGCGTGGGCCCACCCCCGACACCGAAAGCAGGCGCTCGAAGAGCTGCAGGCCGGCTCGCGCCGAAAAGCCATACAGCTGAATTGCGTCTTCTCGTACGTGTGTATGGATATATGCCTCAATCTTGGTCCCGACCTTCGAGGCTCGTGCGACGTCGGTCATGGGCATCAAGACGTGATAGCCGACGCCGGCGACGTTGATACAGATGGCATCAATATCTGCATATTGTGTCGTGCCAGAAAGGTAGCCAATCATGTGATCTTTCCCTGCGCGCGGGCCAAGGCGGCCAACGCATCGCGGCCCCGTTGGCGTGGGCCTTTGCGAGGAGGAAGCGCGGCCGCAGCGGTGGGCCAGGGGCTCTCCAAACACGCGCACAAGGCGACGGCGAGGGCGTCGGCGGCGTCTTCGAAGGGGTGCTCAGGCAAGCCCAGCAAAGCCGTCACCATCGCGGCCACCTGCTCTTTGCCCGCGCCACCGCGGCCCGACACGCGCTGCTTCACCACCGAGGTTGGAAAGGAGGCCACGGCCAACCCGCGCAGGCCCAGCGTCGTCAACGCGGCCCCGCGGGCTTGACCGAGGATCAGCGCCGAGCGCGCGCTCTTTTGCACGAAGACGTCTTCGACGGCGGCGCGGTCGGGCCGGTAGGTGGTGATGACGTCGTTCAAGCGGTGGGCGAGATCGACGAGGCGGATGGTCAGATCTTTATCGTCATCGAGGATGAGCACGCCGTTGTCGACGTGGGTCATGACGTTGCCGGCGACGTCGACGACGCCCCAGCCGGTCTTTCTCGATCCGGGATCGATCCCCAGCACGCGCTGCTTCGCCATGGAGCAGCACAGTGCAGGAGGGCGCAGGACCTCGGCAAGGTCTTCAAGACGCGCCAGCGTCTTGAACATCCAAACTTCAAGACGCGCCAGCGTCTTGAACATCCAAACTTCAAGACGCGCCAGTGTCTTGAACATCCAAACTTCAAGACGCGCCAGCGTCTTGAACATCCAAACTTCAAGACGCGCCAGTGTCTTGAACATCCAAACTTCAAGACGCGCCAGCGTCTTGAACAGCCAAACTTCAAGACGCGCCAGCGTCTTGAACAGCCAAACTTCGTGGTAGAGGGCATCTCCGCCAACCACCGACCCGGTCACGCCGACCAGCAGGAGTCTTCCATGTCACACATCCAGTTCAAGGGCAGCCCCGTCGAAACCTCGGGGACCCTGCCCGCCGTCGGCAGCAGGGCCCCAGCCTTCAGCCTGGTCGGCACCGATCTGTCGACGTCAACCTTGGCGTCCTTCGCTGGCAAGAAGAAGGTTCTCAACATTTTCCCCTCCATCGACACCGGCACCTGCGCGGCGTCGGTGCGCGCCTTCCACAAGCAGTTGGTGGCCAAGGAGGGTGTCGTCGTCGTCAACATCTCCCTCGACCTCCCCTTTGCCCACAAGCGTTTCTGTGCCGCCGAAGGCATCGAAGGCGTCGTCAACCTGTCCACCTTCCGCGGGCCCGAGTTCGCCAACGCCTACGGGCTGACCATGAAAGACGGCAAGCTCGCGGGGCTCCTGGCCCGGGCCGTCGTCGTCGTCGGCGCCGACGACAAGATCTTGCACACCGAATTGGTCGCCGAAGTGACGCAAGAGCCCAACTACGACGCCGCCCTCCGGTCCCTGGGCTGATGGCCGGGGGTCCCCCGCCACTGCTCGTGGGAAGAGGGGCAAGGAGGGTCGCGCGGGGATAATTGTCTCCAGGTTCATCGCCTGGCGGCGATGAATTGTCGCGCTTCTTCCGCGTCGCAAGCCTGTGGAATGCGTCGGGCATGACGTCGGGCGGGCTGGGCGCGGTGGCGCGCCCGATGCAGAACCATGGTCGGCTTCCAACTGAAGGGGTGTGCCCATGGGCCCTCGTTCTTCCGAGCGTGTTGGTGCGCGGTTGTCCTGGTGGGCGCCGCAGGTGCTGCGCATTGCCGGCATCCCGATTCGGATCCACGCCACCTTCCTGCTGCTGCTGGTCTGGATCGGCGCCCTCCATTGGTTCGCCGGCGACGGGGCTACAGCCGCTGTCGAAGCTGTGCTGCTGATGTGCCTGGTCTTTGCCGCGGTCGTGCTCCACGAGCTGAGCCACGCGCTGGTCGGGCGTCGCTTCGGTGTGCGCACCCGCGACATCATCCTGCTGCCCATCGGTGGCGTCGCCAGCATGGACCACTTGCCGCAGCGGCCCGCGCAGGAGCTCCTCGTGGCCTTGGCGGGACCAGCGACCAACCTGGTGCTGGCCGGGCTGCTCTTTGGGGCGACGGCGCTGCGAGGCGGAGCGATGTCCATCGAAGCCCTTGGGCTGGTGCGCGGCGGGCTGGTGATTCAGCTGGCGTGGATCAACGTGTCCCTCGCCGTCTTCAACCTGCTGCCGGCCTTCCCCATGGATGGTGGCCGCGTCTTTCGAGCGCTCTTGGCGACGATGATGAACCGGGATCGCGCCACCCGGATCGCAGCGCGGACGGGTCAAGGGCTGGCCGTCGTCTTCGGCGTCGTCGGCCTCGTTGCCAATCCCTTGCTGGTGCTCATCGCCCTCTTCATCTGGATTGGTGCCGCCGAAGAGGCGCGCCAGACCGAGCTCAGCGGTGCGCTCGCGGGCATTTCGGCGAGCGGCGCGATGATGCACGATTTTCGAGAGTTGACGCCGTCGATGACCCTGGGCGATGCGGCGGCCTTCGCGCTGGATGGTTGGCAGCGCGACTTCCCCGTCGTCGAAGATGGCGTCGTGCGGGGGTTGCTCACGCGCTCGGCGCTCTTGCGCGCGCTGGCCCACGAAGGCCGGGCCAATTACATCGCGCCCATCATGGATCACGAAGTGGTGACGGCGTCGCCCGCCGAAGCACTCGAAGACGTCCTGTCCCGCATGCGCGATCGGCAGGCGTCGGCGGCCCTGGTGGTCGACGACGGCGGATTGGTGGGCATGATCACCCCCGAAAACGTGCTCGATGTCGTCGAGCTCTCCAGGCTGCGCCCGGCCAGCTCCTCCCCCGGTGCGCGTCGCTGATCCCAGGCCCTTGCCCCAAGGCAGCAGCTGAGGTGAACGTCGCCCATCGCCTGGGAGGCGTGATGGGACCAGACACCGCGGGTCTGTGGGAGGGCGTCTACCAAGCCCCCAACGACGACGCCCCCCGCGCAGCCCTTGGGCAATACCTCAGCGCCGCCGGAGATCCCCGCGGACGCTTCATCGCCCTGCAGTTGCAAAGCGGGGGGCTGGCCAAGGCCCAACAGGCCGAAGCACGCGCGCTGCTGAAAGCCCATGCTGCGCAATGGCTCGCCGCCGTCGATGGCGTCCTGGTTGCGCGCTCGGTGACATGGGAGCGCGGTTTTCCGGTCGCCGGCGCGCTCAACTATGGCCGCAGCAGCCAGGATCGCGATCGACTGGTGGGCTGCCGCGCGTTCGCGACCCTGCGCTCGCTGGATCTGGGCAAGAGCAACGTCGTCCAGCCCCGCGCTTGGTGCGAGCGCTTCTTGTGGGGGACTCCGTTGCGAGGTCTGGAGACGCTCCTGGGGTTGCCGCGGGCGTTGCTCGCCCCACTGTCGAGGTCGCACCCGCCCTGGGCGTTGCAGCGCATCTCTTGCCCGGCAGAGGGCGGCGGCGGCCCCGCGGGGATCGAGCACGAGCGGGAAGAGATCGGGGAGCTGCGCCAGAGCTTCGGCGTCGGCGGCGGCCTGCCGGCGCTGGTGGATGTGACGCTGTCCTATGCGCACGGAGGTCGCAGCACCGCTCCCTACGCCTGGCTGTGGGAGACGGGGCAGGGGCGTCGACTGCGCGTGCTGCGGCTCAATGCGGACCCCTCGGCGCTGCCCCAATGGCACGCCCAACTCTCGGCCTGTGTCGACGTCGGCCTGCAGGAGCTGGAGCTCTTCACGGCATCATCGTTGACGCTGCATCGCACCTCGGCGGGCTGGACGCGCTTGACGGGGGTGCTCGCCCCCGCGACGCGGGGTCGATCGGCGGATCGCATCGAGCGGGAGCGACTCGATCTGCGGGAGGTGCTGGCGACGCTGGGCGGCGCGCTCACAAGCATCGACGTCGATGGATTCTCCGGCTGAGTCCGAGCGCTCCGGTGATGGGTCCTGGCGCCAGGGCCGCCATGCATCGTCGTCAACGGCGACAACCGGCACCAACGGCGTCGGCGAAGTCGCTTGGAACTGCGCCACCAGTCGGGCACCCTGGGCGGCATGCAACGCTCGATGAGGATCCTGAGCTCGGTGGTGATTGCCCTGCTGCCGGCCGCTTGTGCCACGACGTCGTTGCCGCTGACGGCGTCGCATCCAGCGAGCGCCGAAGCCGCCGAAGCTGCTGCACCCGCGCCCTCGGTGTTGGCGCGGGCAGAGCAAGGGCCGCTGTTCCTGCCGGACAAGAACGCAGCGGTCGAAGGCCACCATCATCACCACGGCGGCACACCGTGAAGCGCATCGTCGTCGTCGCCCTCGCCGCGCTGCACCTCGGCTGCGCGCCGTCCCGGCCAGCGATGCTGTCTCCGGTCCAAGAAGCTGTGCGCCAGCGCCTCGGCCGCAGCGTGCAGTGGCGAGACGAGACCCAGGAAGGGGCCGCCGTCGACGACGCCGTGCGCCAGCTCTTGGCCCGCGAGCTCAGCGAAGACGGTGCGGTGCAGGTCGCGCTCTTGCGCAACCGCGGGTTGGTCGCGGGCTACGAAGCGCTCGGCGTCTCTCAAGCAACGCTGATCCAGGCCGGGCTGTTGGCGAATCCAGTCTTCGGCGTCGGCCTGTCTTTCTCGGCCGATGGCTCGAGCCCTGATTTCGACATCGGCGTCGAACAAGATTTTCTCTCCTTGGTGTTCCTGCCCGCGCGAATCGCCGGGGCCCAAGCAGAGGTCGAGGCGGCGCAGCGACGAACGACCCTGCAGGTGATCAACGTCGCCGCCCAGGCTCGTCGCGCCTTCGTGGATGTCGTCGCTGCCCGGCAGCTCTTCGAATTACGCTCGAGCGTCGCCGAGGCGGAGGAGGCCGCCTGGGACCTCGCCCGTCGACAGCACGACGCCGGCAACATCAGCGACCTGGCCTGGGTCACGCAGAAGGCGCGCTACCAAGAAGCGCTGCTCGCTCTCGCGGCCGCAGAGCAGGATGAGCGCGTAACCCGTGAGCGCTTGAACGCCGCAGCCGGCCTCTTTGGCAACGAGACCAACTGGAAGGCGCCAGCGCGCCTGGCCGAGGGGGCGCTCGCTGCGGCTGCTGCTGAGGACCAGCGTGCCCACCTCGAGAGCAAAGCGGTGAGCGCGAGCCTGCGCTTGTCGTCGATGCGCGCCGACATGGACGCCCTGGCGCAGCGGCTCGGTTACCAGAGCGCACGGCGCTTTTTGCCCGACCTCGATGTCGGCGTCGCCGTCGGCCGCGACGACGGGACGCTCGAAGCCGGGCCGCGCGCCACCATCGCTTTTCCGGTGTTCGACCTGGGGCAGGGCGAGCTCTTGGCCGCCGAATCGCGGCTGCGGCAGCGCGGAGCCGAATATGCCGCCGTCGCCAGCGAGCTGCGCTCTCGCTCGCGCGAGCTGCTGGTGCGCGCGCAAAACGCCAGCGACCGCGAGCACTTCGTGCAAGACGAGCTGCGCCCGACCCGCGCCGCCGTCGTCGAGGAAGCACAGAAGAGCTACAACGGCATGCTCATCGGAGTCTTCGCCCTGCTCGACGCCCGCAAGAGCCAGATCGAAGCCGACGTCGTCCACGTGCAGGCCTTGCGCATCTCGCATCTGCTGCGGATCGAGTTCGATACGCTCTTGGCGGGCGGCGACAGCAGGGTGCCCCTCGAGGTCGAGGGCGCGATGCCATCGAGCGACGAAGGAGAGCACCCATGATCACGCGACGAGGCATGTTGCAGGCGGGAAGCGCCGCCGCCGGCACGCTGGCTTTGACGTCGACGAAGACGCGGGCGTCGTCGCCGCCGGCCTCAGAGGCAGGTCCCGGGTTGCCCGGGAAGGACTACGCGCCGGTGGAGACACCACCGGTGGGATCCCTGCCGTGGAAGCTCTCGGGTGGCGCCAAGGTGTTTCACCTCGTCGCTGAAGAAGTGGCGCACAGCTTTGCGCCCGGGCTCGACGCCACCTGCTGGGGCTACAACGGCTCGACCCCTGGTCCGACCATCGAATGCGTCGAAGGCGATCGCGTGCGCATCTATGTGACCAACAACCTGCCGGAGGCGACGACGGTGCATTGGCACGGCGTCATCCTCGAAAACGGCATGGATGGCGTCTCAGGATTGACGCAGAAAGGCATCGGGCCCGGCGAGACCTTCAAGTACGAGTTCGTGCTGCGCTACGCCGGCACCTTCATGTACCACCCGCACTTCGACGAGATGACGCAGATGGCGCTGGGCCTGATGGGCATGTTCATCGTGCATCCCCGCCGTCCGACCACCCGGGTCGACCGCGACTACGCGTTGATGTTGTCGGAGTGGCAGTTGGTTCCCGGCACGCGCAAGCCCAACCCGGCGGCCATGATGGACTTCAACGTCCTCACCATGAACAGCAAGGCCTTCCCGGGGACATCGCCGCTCGTGGCTCGTCGGGGAGATCGCGTGCGCATCCGCCTCGGCAACCTGGGCGCGATGGATCACCACCCCATTCACCTGCATGGCCACTCTTTCGAGCTGAGCGGCACCGACGGCGGCCCCGTGCCGGCGAGCGCGCGCTGGCCCGAGACCACGGTGCTGGTGCCGGTGGGGAGCACGCGGGACATCGAGTTCATCGCCGACAACCCCGGCGACTGGCCCTTTCATTGTCACATGACCCACCATGTGATGAACCAGATGGGCCACGAGCTACCGAATCTCATCGGCGTCGACGTCAAGGGCGTTGACGCGCGGGTGCGGAAGCTGCTGCCGCGGTACATGACGATGGGCCACGAGGGCATGGGCGGCATGGGGGCGATGGGCATGCCGGTGCCGAACAACAGCTTGCCCATGGTTGGCGCCCCGGGGCCCTTCGACTACATCGACATGGGCGGCATGTTCACCATTCTCAAGGTGCGCGACGTCGTCGACGAGCACACGGCCTCGAGCTGGTACAGCCACCCCGAGGGCACCGTCGCCACCATTGCCGCCCAAGACGAGCTGGCACGGGACGGAATTGTGCCCGCAGCGCCGAAGCAACGATCCTGAAGCAGATCGGATCTGCGACCGACCCGTCAGCGGTAAAATCGTCCAGGATCCCGGATTCGCAGCTTGGAAGACAGGCCGTCGTCGGGCACGCTCTGCACCGTGGTCGACCAGCGCGCGCCAGCGTCCAGAAAGTCCGCGAAGGCCACGGCGACGTCGTTGTTCCTTGCAGCTGCGGCAGCTGGCTGCCTGCCGGGCGCGCTGCCCGTTGACGATGTTTTTCCAGAGCTGCCCGCGGGGGCCCGCGTCGAGCTGGCCGACGTCGCGGTAGCCTGGCCCTTGCCCGGCGGCACCGGCGCCAGCGAACCCGGCTTCCTCGGGCCCATCCTGGACTGCGACGTCATCAGTGTCTTCGAGGCTTTGACCCGAGATGATGAGCCCGCTGCTCTGTGCGGAGCGTTGACCGTCACCGCCGCGCGCCTCGATCCCTGCTTTCGCGAGTTCGGTCCGGACTCGGTCTGCCAGCCGCAGCTCAGGCTCTCGTTGCAACCGGTGTTTGAGGGCAGCGCCCGCGATGCGGCCCTCCACGCATTTTTCGACGTCGATGAGGCGACCACCTTGAGGGCGGCGGCCCAACTGATCGCGCTGCGCCTCGGCGCCGGCGACGACGGTCGGCACGCCCTGGGCGTTTCGCCGGCCTTGACCACCGTCGAGGGGCGCGAAGCCGCAGCGGCTGTGATCACCGAGGTTCTGGGCCGGGCGCGGCTGGATCACATCACCGAAATCACCGTGCACGGGGGCAACGCCGCCTGGACGTTCGAGGAGCGCACCTTCGTCGATGGCGTCGTCGCCGGCGGTGAAGCGCGGCAGCAACATTTGCTCTCGGTCAGCCCCGCGGCCATCGACATCAGCATCACCCCCGTGTCGGCATCGCCCGATGAGTTCTCGCTCCTCTTGAACGACGAGACGGCACGCGCCGCCCCGCTCGCCGATCAACAAGCGGCCTTCGATCGCGCTGCACGCGTCGAGAACCCGGACTTCTATTCAGCGGGAACCATCGACTGCGCCACCTGCCACGCGGCGGCACCGGCGCGGGCGGCAGCACTGGGGCGCTCGACGCTGACGCCGAGCCCCGAAGGGTTCACGTCGGCTCGTCACGATTTGACGTCGAGCGCGGTGTTTTCTGACGCGCAGTTCATCCACGCTTTCGGCTACCGCCTCACCACCCTCACCATCAACCAACGCGTCGTCAACGAGGCGGCCGTTTCGGCCGACCTCATAGACGCCCGCCTCACCGACGAAGGAGTACTCCGATGATCGCTCTTGTGCTTTTGCTGGCCGCCCCCACGCAAGTGCCCGCGAACTGGGACTGCGCTCCAGAGGCCTTCGGCGACGGCATCTGCGACTGCGGCTGTGACGCCCCCGACGACGACTGCGACACCGCGGAGTTCACGGCTTGCGTCACCGACGGCTGTCCCCCGGGGGATGTGCCCTGGGAACACCAGAACGACCAATGCATGTCATCGACGTGTGGCGATGGTTGGAAGGCCGACGACGAAGCCTGCGACGAGCTCGACACCGACGGCTGCAATGCCAACTGCTCCGCCGTCAACGCGGGCTTCACCTGCGGTGAGGCAGCCTCGGGCTGCGCGGCCATCGGCGAGGGCGAGGGCGAGGGGGAAGGGGACGAAGGGGAAGGGGACGAAGGGGAAGGCGAAGGCGAAGGCGAGGACAGCGACGACGGCGGCAACACCGGTGGCTGCGCCGGCGCATCCTCGGGGTTGGCCATGGCCCTCGTCCCGCTGCTGCGCCGCCGACGCTGAGACAGGGAAGCGGGGGTCCGTCGTCGTCGCCGATCGGTTCCGGCGCCCCGCAACGTCCCGTCGATGGGCGAACTCCTCGACCCAGGTCTCTTGACCGTTCCGCGTCGATTACGTACAGAGAGACCCGGCCAAAATCGTGAGCGTAAACGGGTGGCTAGGTGAGATGCCGACATAGCTCAGTTGGTAGAGCAGCTGATTCGTAATCTCGGCAGACCACTCGGCGCCATGAGCCCCAGCACCTAAGTCCTTGAAGTTGTGGTCGTCGGCGTTCAGCTGCGTTCGCGCACGTTCGGTCGATTACGTACCGATTACGTACCGGGAGGGGGTCGATGAGCGCCAAATGGTGCCGTCGGACCCGGTCGTTACCCGCCTGCCTGCTTGCGCTGCCAGAGCCGAGATGGGAAAATATGACCCGGAGGTGGTCATGGTTTCTGCCACCGTTTCTCTGGGTCTCAAGGAAGCAGCTGTCGTGGCCGGAGTGGCCGAAAAGCGCATCCGCAAGGAGATCGAGCTGCGGGTGTTGCCGGCAGCCCCGAAGGGACGCCATGCCCTGCCACCCGAGGTAGCGGTCTTCCTCCGGGTCATTGATGCCCTGCCAGTCTCGATCTCGCCTGAACAACGGCGGGCTCTTTACGACCTGTTCGTGCCACCAACGACGACCCGGACCAAGAAGCCAAAGGGTGGGCCTGCAGCTTCGACCTGGCACCGGGATCCAACAGGGCTCGCCCTCGATGGCGAAGTGTCCGTGCATTTCTCCGTGGACGAGATCGAGCGCGAAGTCCGTGAGCGGGTTCGCATCTACCTGCGTGGTCGGGCTCGTGTCGTTCGCGACCCCAAGATCCTGGGAGGTGAAGAGACCTTCACCGGCACCCGAATCCCCGTGGCTCTGGTCGGCGCTCTTGCCACCAACGGAACGCCGACAAAGGACCTGCTGGAGGACTTCCCCGCCCTCGATGATGACGATGTCCGCTACGCCGAGATGCACGTTGCCCTCGGCCGTCGACCCGGTCGTCCTCGTCGGAAGGTTCAGCTACGCAAAGCAGGGTGACCTCTTTGCGGCTCCTCCTTGATGAACAGCTGTCGCCGATCCTCGTGCGAAAGCTGGGGGACATCGGCGTCTTCGCAGAGCACGTGGCACGGGTTGGCTTGAGTGGCGCACCCGACCACGTGGTCTTCGCTGAGGCCCTGAGCCGCTCCGCCGTTGTCGTTACCGCCAACGTGGCCGACTTCATGAGTATCGCCAGGTCCGCCGAGATCCATGCTGGCCTCATCATCCTCCGGGCACAGAGGCTCTCGCGCTTGGAGCAATGGGATTGGCTCGAACCGGTGGTGAAGAAGCTGGTGGCCGACGAGATCGACCTCACCAACAAGGTGGTCGACGTCGTTGCCGCCGCGAAATTCACGATGCGCGACCTGCCGCCATCGTGAAGCCACGATAGGGATGGGGCTAAATTCAGCCCACACCAGACGGTGGTGAGGTCCCAGGTCGCTGTTGGGCCGCCCCACTGGCGCACGCCGTCGGCAGTCCGGGCGCTTGGTCTCTCGTGGTTGCCTCACAATGATGCCGGGTGCCCCGGGCGGGCAACACTACGGCGTAGCCGGCCTCAAGGTTGCGTGGATGCCGCTCGCTCATCACGGGGGTCCGCCTTATCCGGCAGCACACAGGCGATCGACGTCGAGAGATAGTTTCCGAAGGCTCTGGTTCATGGGTGGGCTTCACGAAATCCGCCACGGCCTCGCTTCATGTCGAGCACAACGGTCGGCGCTCGGGCAGGGTTGAGGCGAAGAACGAACGGGGCCATCCTCATCGTAATGAAGCTTCCGCCCGTGAACACCTCGGTTGAAAGACATCGGTTCGATGCAAAGGCCCACTACAAGCTAGACATGAAAGACATCCAGAAAGAGATGGCTAAGGACATTGCTGCGTTCGGCAATGCCAACGGAGGTCACATACTTGTTGGTTCCATCGAGGTCGGGGGATTCATCACGGCACATCCCGGCATCACGAAGGACGAAGCGAACCGGACTCGCAAGGCAATGGAGAACGCCCTGCGGGAGTTCGTGCGACCGGCTCCGGTGGTCGACTTCCCGGACCCCGTTTCCGTCGACGGCAACAACGTCGTGCTCATCGTCGAGGTCCAGCCATTCCCGGGCCAAGCGGTTGGCGTGCACCAAGGTGGGAGTGTAGAGGACCCTTGGAAATTTCCGGTCCGGGTCGGCACCCAGACGGTTTTCTACTCACCCGAACAACTGGTGTTGCTTATGGATGTTCAGTTACGAAGCAAGATTCAGCTGCTCACTTTGGCGATGAAGTCCGGTGAGATTGAAATCAAGCACACAGGCGCCTTTGCAGCCGAACGATTGAAACAGGCTATCACCGTTGGGCAGATCATCGAGATTGACCACATGGGCAGTAGCTTCAGGATGGCCGTGAAGAACCACGCCGCGTGGATGTCCCTCAGCACGATCAAGGAAGTCTGGCGCAACGGCGACAAGTGGACGCTTTCCCTCAATGGTCTACTGTTTGAGTCGAAGAAGGACGTCGGCGCCTTGAAGGTGCAGTTCGCACACGCATGACGACGTCAGCTCGGCAAGTGCTGCGGCTTCCGAGTCGAACCTGTCGCCAACAACGGCCATGCCTTATGCGCGCTTCGCGGCAGCGCGGACAACGCGGAACCTGCTCCTTTTGATGGCGGTAGCCTGTGCGGATGCCACTGTCGGATCAGATTGAAGTCATAGGCATCATAGTGGCCGCGGTGCTGGCGGTCGTGGCCATCGGCATCTCGATTTGGGCCATCGTCGTGTCGAAGCGCATTGCGAAACGGCAGCAGACCGACGGCGCTGCCCTCAGCGCGCTTCAGACGAAGGTCTACGCCTCGATGGCCGCGCCACGGATCCTGCTGTCGTGGGAGAAGGGCACCGACCACCTCTTGTGGCTAGAGAACCGTGGACACTTCGACATGTTCAAGGTTCGCTTGATCGCTACCTACTTGAAAACTGGCAGCAGTGCGATTCGCGTTCCCCGGGATCCCATCGCGCGGCTACCCGCTGGCCAGAAGGAACACTTCAAAGGCAACGGTGCACTGCCCGTCCGTGTCGTCATCGACTGGGTTGACCACGAGGGCAAGGACCAGCACGAAGCGCGCGAGTTCCACGGTTGAAACGACTGGAGTACCCATGGCGGCGCGTTTCGTGAACGTGAAGATTGAGGGCGGAATCGCACTTATCAACATCGATCGAATCATCTGGGTTGAGTACAACGGCACGGGCAACGCGGATGACTTCTGCCTTGTTCACGTCGACGGCAAGACGGACGCAGTGCGTTTCGAAGGCAATCTGGAGGAGGCCCGACGACACTTCCACCTCGATGAACTCCGCGCCTGACCTCGGGAATTGGTCAGCTGTTGCCGCGCCCACGGGGTGAGGGGCAGAGGCTTATTTCGTGCACGATGGCTGAGGATGGCGCGATCCCCGCCGTCGCGGTCGCCACCATGGAGCGCATTTCGCGCCGAGCGATCTCGGCGGTGGTAGCCGCGACGTGGCCATAGCGCCGCGGACTCCGGGCGCCGAACGCGGACTTGGAGATGCAGTACCGCCTGATGGCTTCGTCTTCGTTGTCGTCGCCGTCATCGGCAATGTCTCGCAACATCGCGCTTCGCGCGGCGGCGAAGCTCAGGTGGTGTGGTGTAGCCCCCCGATCGACCGAACAGGTCCGTTACGCATAGGACGGACATATGACCAGCACAGTCGTAGAACCTGAAGAGGTTCAACCTCACGAGCCCGCTCGCCCGGGGCGACGTC
>JAHFED010000100.1 GCA_023248635.1 Myxococcales bacterium | reverse complement strand
GCGACCACGGATGGGGAGGGCCCCGTCGGCGACTTGCTCGACGACGGGAGGGGGCGCAGCCCCCTTTGAAACACAGTCCCTGGGTTCAGTTGAGTGCAAACTCAACTGAATCCAGGGACTAGGGTGGCCGGATGTCGTTTCGAGGACTGCTGCGTCTCGTCCGGTACCGCATCGATCGGGCCTTCGCCCGTGGACCGGCAGCACGATTCGCGCTCTTGGCGCTGATGTCCGTTCTCGTCGTGGCCTTCGGCACCCTGTCAATCTTCTTCGGCTTGTTCTCGGAAGAGAACGAGCACATCGAGGGCATCGCGCGCGTCTACGGCGGCGGCTTCGTCGATGCGATCTGGTGGTCCGGCAAGCACATCTTCGACCCGACGTTCTTCGACTACTCCTACGGCGCCACCGTTCCCATCGTCATTTTTTCCCTGCTCGTGACGCTGATGGGCGTCGTCATCTTCGGCAGCCTCGTCGGCTTCGTCTCCTCCGCCGTCGAGGAGCGCCTCGATGCCTTGCGCAAAGGCAACGGCCCCGTGGTCGAGAGCAATCACATCTTGGTGCTTGGATTCTCGCCGGACGTAGGCGCGATCATCTCGCTCCTGCACTCCATCGACGCCAGGCTGCGCTTCGTCGTCCTCGCGGAGCACGACGTGGAATCGATGCAAGAGGCGTTGCGCGTCGCCCTATCGAGCCGCGCCTTGCGCGCCGTGGCGCTGCGGTCCGGCGCGCCCAGCGTGGTGTCGGAGCTCAAGCGCGTGTGCTTCGAGTCTGCGCGCAGCATCATCGTGGTCGCCGATGAAGTGGCCACGCCGCAGGCCGAGAACGCCGACATCGGCGTCATCAAGGCGTTGATGCTCTTGTCAGCCCACCGCTTCCCCGGGCCCCCGCCAAAGATGGTGGGCGAGGTCACGCGTCAGGACAGTCGACATGTCGCAACCATCGCCAGCAACAGGGCGATCCCACTTGTCTTCACGGGCGACATCATCAGCAAGATCCTTGTGCAGTGTTCTCGCCAGCCTGGACTGTCTTTGGTCTATCAATCTATTTTCGGTCTCGGTGATAATACATTACAAATAATGTCGTTTCCGAGCCTCGCTGGCCGCCGCTTCGACAGCATCCTGCCTTGCTTCGAAACTGCCGTTCCCATCGGCATCAGCCGCGCTGTCACTGCGCAGGGACGCACCAGCTTCGTACCACTGCTGAATCCTCCTGGCGACCACGTCGTCGCCCATGACGAGTGGCTGGTATTGCTGGCCAGAAATCGCGACGTCGTCTGCAATCCTGATGCTGCTCCCTATCCGAAGATTACGTACGCGCCGCCTCCACCTACCAAACCGAAACTCGAACGCTTGTTGATTCTCGGGTGGAATGATCATTTATATCGAGTATTGACGGAGTTCGACGCCCACGTCGCCAGCGGTGCTCGCATCACCATCGCTGCCCACCATGACGAAGCGAGCGCCACGGCGCTGCTGGAGGAGCATCTGCCGGTGCCTCTGCGCCGCGCCGCGGTCTCTTACGTGAAGGCCAACTACCTGAAGGACGACCAGCTCAAAGCGCTGCTCGACGACACCCACGACAGCGTCCTGGTGTTGGCCGATCATTCTGCTCCCGACGCCGACACGGAGTCGCGCCTGATGATGACCCTGCTCCTGTTGCGCGAGCTGCGACGCACCCATCCGCCGGCGGCCGCGACGCGCGTCGTCTCTGAGATCGCCTCGTTGAGCAACCGTGACTTGCTCGTCGATTCTCGGACTCCCGACATCGTCTGCGGATCCCAGCTGGTCAGCATGATCCTGTCTCAGGTCGCCCTGCAGCAGATGCTGCAAACAGTGTATGATCAGCTGCTGGGCGCCCAGCATGAAGAATTTCATCTGAAACCCGCAAATCTCTACGTTCCCCCTGGAGCGGCCGCGACCTTTAGAAACATCGCGGCCGCAGCCTGCCAGCGAAACGAAGTTGCCATCGGCGTGCTCACCAAGACGGGTCGACGCGGGGGCGACCTCAGGGTCGAGCTCAATCCCCCGCGCGACCGGGCCCTTGACCTCGGGCCCGATGACTCGGTCATCGTGGTGTACGCGGACGTCGTCGAAGCCGGCGGAGCAGTCCCTTGATCACCGCGACCAACCCCCGAAGGACCTTCACGGCCATTGCCTGGTGGTGGGGACTCAGCGTGCTCCTGTTCCCCTGCCTTCCAGCTCGCGCCTATCTCGCGGACTCCTACGACGCGCGCGTCGCAGACCTTGGTACTCTCGAGCTTGAGCTGCAGCCGATGGGTTATGGGTTCGAGCAGGACGAATCCTTTCACAATCAGCTGATTGCCCCATCATTGATCGCCTATATCGGCTTTGCCAATGACTTCGACGTTTTGTTCATCTCGCGTCTGTACAACGAGATCGCCTCGGCAAAACCGCTGGTCGAGACCCGGGAGAGCGCCGTCTTCGTGCGCGCCATGCTCCGCCGCGGCAGCTACAACGACGAGAGCGGCCCCAGTCTGCAGCTCGTCGCCGGCCCCGTCTTGCCGACAGCCTCGTTCCTCCCCCAACCCAGCCTCGCTGGCGACTTCGGCATGTCCGTGGGCTTGGTCGCCTCGTGGTCGCTTCCGTTGGGGACCCTGCACCACAACGATTTCGTGAGCTTGACCTCGGATCGCGTGGCCGAGCTCTTCGTTTCGCTGGCCTACGAAGGACCGCGGGCCTGGACGCTGCGGCCCTACATCGAGGGCTGGTACGACGTCGACAGCACCGCCGGCAGCGGCCTGGCCTCCGGCGTCGTCGGCGCCTATTGGGACCTCAGCGATGTCGCCATCCTCGAGGCGGGCGTAAGGGTCGGCGCCTACGAAGATCTCTCGACCGAGGGCGAGATCCGCTGCGCACTTTGGTTGCAGGTGCCGGTCTGGCAGCCGCGATAGTCGCTTTGCTGAGCTCAGACCTCGACCCCGACGGGCGGCCAACCCGGAAAGACGACGCCGTCGGGAATTCCTGCGCGCACCCCATCCGAGGGCAAGTAGACCTCCTCGAGCGTCAGCCCCTCAGGAGGTGCCGTGATGCCGGCGCGGGTGCGATCGCGCGCGGCCAGGATCTGGGGGATGGCGTCGGCGGCGAAGCGACCGCGGCCGACGTCGACGAGCGTGCCGGCGATGATGCGCACCATGTTGCGGCAGAAAGCATTGCCGCGGACCTCAATCTCGATGAGCGGGAGCGAGGCCTTGATCTCGACCTTCCACAGGCAGCGGCGGGCGTGGGCGGCGTCGCACAAGGCCGAGCGAAAGCTCTCGTAGTCGTGCTCCCCGACCAGCGCCGGAGCGGCCCGGGCCATCTGCTCGACATCGATCTTGCCGCGCACATGCCAGCGAAAGGCACCGGCGAAAGGGTCACGGGGGATGGCGGCGTGCACACGATAGACGTAGCGCTTGCCGATGCTCGTGCGTTTGGCGTCGAAGGAGGCGTCGACGACGGCGGCCTCCAGCACCGATAGGTCGTCGGGGAGTTGGGATCCCAGCGCCAGCACCATCTTTTCCGGCGGCACCCGCGAGGCAAAGGTCGACGACACCAGCTGACCCCGTGCATGAACGCCGGCGTCGGTGCGCCCCGCTGCGCGCGTGAGCACAGGTTCTCCCGCGAGACGAGACAGGGCGTCCTCGAGCACGCCTTGCACCGTGCGCGCGCGGTCCTGCTTCTGCCAGCCCGAGAAGCGCGCGCCGTGATACGCGACGACGAATCGCCATGTCGACCGATGCCGTTCTGGAGCGCTCAAGACTTCGTCCTCGCCGGGCGTTCGCTGCGAGAGCTAGCACCGTGGGTGCGAGCGTGCTGCTCTGGCTCGTGACCAGCTGTGTGAGCACCGAAGCCCGCGTCCGTGTCGTCACCCGAGCCGGCGCGTTGCGCGACGCTGTCGTCGTTCCCGCGACCCTCGCCCCCGGGCTGCAGGTTGCCATTGGGCGGGAGGCGGCGACCGACAGCGAGCTCTTGCAGCTCGAGCAAGACTTGAAGAACCACATCTCGGCGCGACTCGAGGTGGCGGGGCCGACGGCGACACCCCGCGTCGGTCGGCTGTTCGTGGTGCGCGCGCGCGTCAGGGCCGCCCCGGGTCGGCAACAACACCGCTACCGCGCTGATTGCCGGCTGCGTCTTGACGTCGACGGCGCGGTCGTTGCCGAAGCCGAAGCCGACGTCCTGCGCCTGGTGCAGGCCCGCAACCTCTCCCTGATCGAGCTCGAGCGGCTGCGCGACCAGATGAAGGACAGCGGCGGACGCATCCCGCTGCTCTCGAGCGACGACGTTCACGAGGCCGTGCTGAGCGCTTGCTCGGCGGCCTTCGACGCCGTCGCCTTCGACGCGCGCCCCGAAGATGCGGCCATCGACGACGCGGCGGGACCCGGCTTCAGCGCCCAGGAGCGCAGCCTCTCGCGCAAGGAGCAACGGCGGCGGGCCATCGACAAGCTCGACCGCAGCGTCTCGGCCACCTCAGCGAAGGCCGTCAACGACGTCGCCGCCGCCCTCATTGATCTCGCCGCGGTCGGGGTGCTCGGCGATGCGCCCCGGGTCGCAGCCCACCTCTACGACGAGAGCGCCTTGGTGCGACGGGCCGCCGAGCAGAGCTTTGCCGCGCTGTGTGCCGGGCAAGCCGTGCTCGCGCCCTCGTCGCCGGCCTGCGCCAGACCCGCCCCCCCTCCGCCGCCGCCACCGCCAGAGGACGACGACGACGACGACGCTGCTGCCATCCGCCGCGCCCCGGCCGATCCGGTCGAGATCCCCGAGCTGCCGAGCTCTGCCCCTGCTCCTCTTGCGGCGCCCGCCCCGTCCAGCGAGGAGTGAGCATGTTCGGCCGTTTGGGACGGTTCACCTTTCGCAACCGGATGGCCATCGTCGTCGTCTACGCGCTGATCGTGCCCTTGGGTGCGTTGTGCTCGCGCGGCGTGCTGCCCCTGCTGCGCTCGGGCGGATTCGAGGATCCCACCGCCGAGTCCTGGCAAGTGCGCGACGTGCTCACCGGCGAGATGAAGCTGGGCAACGCCGACCTCATCGCCGTTTACTCCGTGGCATCAGGCACCATCGACGACGTCGAAGTGCTCGCTGCGCTGCTGCCGGTGATCGAGCTGGTGAAGCATGAGCCGGAGGTGGTGCGGGTGACCTCGACCTTCGACAACGGCTCTGCGGCCTTCGTCTCTGCTGATCGGTCGAAGACCTTCATCGTGGTGAGCCTCGCCGGCGACGACGAAGACAAGACCCGCGCTTATCTGCGCCTCGCGCCCTTGTTCGGCGCGGCCGCCAAGAGCATGGACGGGCTCAGCGTCGTCTTTGGTGGCATCGCGCCCGTCAACCAGGCGCTCTACCAGATCATCGAGCGCGATCTCTGGTTCGCCGAGATGGTGGCGGTGCCCCTCACCGGCCTCTTGTTGGTGGTCATCTTCCAATCCGTGGCCTCGGCGGCGTTGCCCATGATCCTCGGCATCTGCTCCGTCGTCTTCGCCATGTTTGCCATGCGCTTGTTGGTGATGCTCACTGACGTCTCCATCTTTTCCGCCAACGTCATCTCCATCCTCGGGCTCGGGTTGGCCATCGACTACTCGCTTTTTCTCGTGGCCCGCTTTCGCGAGGAGCTCGCGCTGGGGCTGCACGTCGAAGACGCTCTCGTGCGTACCTTGTCGACGACGGGACGAGCCGTGGCCTTCTCGGGCGTCACCGTGTTGGCGTCGGCGTGCGGGCTCTTTGTTTTTCCACAGATGTTTCTGCGCTCCGTTGCCTACGGGGCCATCGCCGTCGTCAGCGGCTCTTTGATGATGGCGCTGACGCTGCTGCCCGCCATGCTCGCCATCCTCGGTGTGCGCGTCGATGCTTTGCGCGTGCCCCTCTTTCCGCCGCGACCCATCACCGACGACCGCGGCTTTTGGGTGGTGGTGGCCCGCGGGGTGATGAAGAGACCCATCGTCGTCGTCGTCGTCGTCGTCGTGCCCTTGCTGCTCTTGGCCGCGCCCTTTCGACGCTTCGAGCCTTCGTTGCCCGATCACCGCATCCTGCCCAAGGGCACGCCCGCCCGCACGGCGATGGAGGTCTTGAACGAGTCCTTCCTGCCGCACCAGATGTCAGCCCACGACGTCGTCGTGACCTTCACCGACGGCGACGTCTTCGCCCCGGCCCTGGTCGAGCGCCATCTCGACGTGCTCCTTACCTTGCACAACCAGATCAAGGGCATCGAAGGCGTCGCCCGCGTCGACGACCCCATGTCGATCGTCGACCTCGTCGGCAAAGAGCGGGCCTTTCAGGTGTTGCGCCAAGAGCGGGGCAAGCAGGATCCCAACCTGCTCTTGCTCCTCGACGAGATCAGCGAGGCCCATCGCATCCGCATCGGCGTGGTCTCAACGCAGGTCTTCAACGCCGACGTCAGCGTCCGTCAGGTCGCGGCCCTGCGGGCCATCGCGGCTCCACCCGGCGTCACCGTGCATGTCGGCGGCGTCAGCGCAGTGCTCTATGACCTTAAGGCAACGGTGAGGACCCGAGCCCCGATGATGATCGGCTTCGTCGCCTCGGTGATGTTCTTCGTGCTCTTTCTGGTTTTTGGCTCAGTGACCATCCCCATCAAGGCGATGATCATGAACTCGCTCTCTTTGACGGCGAGCTTTGGCGCCTTGGTCTGGATTTTCCAGGATGGGCGCTTTGCACGGCTGCTGCACTACGAACCGCTCTACCTCTCGGATGCGACCCAACCCCTGATCCTCTTCGCCGTCGTCTTCGGCCTCTCGATGGATTACGAGGTGCTGCTGCTGTCGCGAGTGCGCGAAGAGTACGAGCGCACCAACGACAACGAGGCCAGCGTCGCCAAGGGCTTGGCCCGCACCGGACGCTTGATCACCAACGCCGCCGCCCTGCTCGTCGTCGTCGTCTTGGCCTTCATTACCTCCGACATTCTCTTCATGAAGACGCTCGGCGTCGGCATGGCGCTGGCTGTGGGGCTCGATGCCACCATCATCCGCGCGCTGCTCGTGCCGGCCACCATGCGCCTGATGGGGCGTTGGAATTGGTGGGCCCCCGGACCGCTGAAGCGCCTGTGGGAGAGGTCGGGGTTCGCCCAGCACCACGACTGAGGCGCAGGAGAAAGAGAAGGAGGCCGATCAGTGCTTGCCCTCGGACACCAGATTGCGGTTCATCGGCGGGATCTCGACGACGAGGTCGGCGTGCACTTCGGCCTGGCAAGCGAGGCGGGAGGTGCGGGTCAAGAAGGGGGCGTTGTCGAGCATGTCCTCTTCTTTCTCGTCCGCCGGCGCCAAAGAAGCGAAGCCCTCTTTGACGATGACGTGACAGGTTGAGCAGGCGCAGACGCCGCCGCAAGCGTGGTCGAGGTCGATGTCGTTGTTGAGGGCGCCGTCGAGCACGCTGTGCCCCTCACGCACCTCGACCGTTCGCCCGAGCGGCAAGAAGGTGACTTTGAAGGTCTTGTGCTCGGTCATCTCAGCGCGTTAGCGAACGTCGACGAGAGCAACAACCAGCGAGCGATTCTCCGGTTGTCGGCACGTTGCAAGCAGGCGAGGTGAAGCCATGACAACCACCGAGATGACGACGACGGCACCTTTGAGACCCCCGCTCTTTCAGGGCGGGCTCCCCTTCATCGGCGCGTTGCCCTGGATGAGGCGGGACGCCTTGGGCCTGTTGCTGGCGGCCAAAGAACAAGGCGACGTCGTCCAGATCAACTTCGGCGTTCGCAAGATCACGCTGCTCGCGAGCCCCACCGCCGTCGAGCGCGCGCTCGTCACCAACGTGAAGAATTACGTCAAGCAAACCCGTGGCTATGCGGTGATGCGCAAGCTGCTCGGCAATGGGCTCGTCACCTCCGAGGGGAACTTCTGGCTGCGCCAGCGACGCATCGCTGCGCCGGCCTTTCACCGGGAGAAGATCGCTGGCTTCGCCGTGACCATGCAGCGCTGCACCGACGACATGCTCGCGCGTTGGGGGCAGACTCATCTGCAGGGAGGCGCCTTCGACGTCGACAAAGAGATGATGTCGCTCACCATGCGCATCGCGGGCCTGACGCTCTTGTCCACCGACGTCGACGAAAACACCTCCGACGTCGGCGCCGCGCTCACCGAGCTGGTCGAGCGTCAAGTCTTTCAGCGCGTGACCCTGCCCTTCGAGCTGCCCATGTCGGTGCCGACGCCGATGAACCGCCGCTTCACCAAAGCGCGGCACACCCTCGACGACATCATTCTGGGCATCATCCGCACGCGCCGCGCGGGAGCATCGAGGCCCGATCTCCTCTCGATGTTGATGGACGCCACCGACGAAGAGACCGGCGAGAGCATGAGCGATCGCCAGTTGCGCGACGAGGTGATGACCCTGTTCTTGGCTGGGCACGAGACCACCGCGTCGTCGTTGGGTTTCACGCTCTGGCTCTTGTCAGAACACCCCGAGATCGAAGCGCAGGTGAGACAAGAGATCCAGCAGGTCTGTGGCGAGCAGGGCGACGTCGACGTCGGCAGCGTCATGCGCATGCCCTACCTCGATGCTGTGTTCAGCGAAGCCATGCGGGTGTTGCCGCCGGTGCCGCTCTTGGCCCGGCGCTGTAACGATGGCGACGTCGTCGACGGCTTCGCCATTCCGCCACAGAGCCTGGTGTTTCTCAGCCCCTACGTCACCCATCGTCTCGCGCGCTGGTGGAAGAATCCCGCGCGCTTCGATCCCACGCGCTTCCTCGAAGGCGGCGAAGCCCACCAGGAGGGACGCCCGAAGTACGCCTACTTTCCCTTCGCCGGCGGCCCCCGCAAATGCATCGGTGACGTCTTCGCGCGCCTCGAGCAGAAGGTGTGCATGGCTCGCATGCTCCAGCGCGTGCGTTTCACCTCTCTGCCCGAGCCCAAGGTCGAGCCCATGCTCGCGGTCAGCATTCGCGCCCGCCACGGCATCCCCATGACGGTCGCCCGATCGCAGACCGCGTCGCCGGCCTGAGCCTTCCAGACGCGCGAGCGGCTTGAACATCAAGACTCAGGGCTACTCCGACGGCGGCGAGGGCGCGGCTCGGCCCCCACGCAGAGGCAGCTCGGGCAGCGTCATCGAGACCAACAAACCGAGCAAGGCGAAGAAGATGCCGACGAAGTAGACGCGGGTGATGGCGTCGGTGAAGGCCTCCTTCATCGCCTGAGCGACCTTGCTCAGCGTGAAACGAGCCTGCTGCTCGGCGTCGTCGAGGCCCTTGTTCGCGCCCGCCAACGTCGCGGCCCGCGCCCCAGCAATGGCGTGCTCAGCGACGGCGTCGAGCTGAATGTTCATCGCCGTGATCACCGTGGTGCGATCGGCCGACGTCGCGAGGGCCGCCGGCGAGATGGCGCTGAGCCGCTGCCGGAGCTCCGGCGACACGCTTGGGTCGGTCTCCAAAGCTGCTATCCCCGCCGGGCCCCCCTCGACCGCCGTCGCCATCTTCACCTTGGTGAGGGCGATGCCGCCGCCGATGGACTTGGCGATGCCCCCCTGAGCAACCAGCGCGCGCAGGCGCTCATCGAGGGTCGGACTCTTGGCCAAGCGGGCCAAGGCGTCGACGTCGTCGTGGCCGAAGGCTTTTTCAATCAAGGCGCGTTGCTCCGCGAAGCTGCCATGCATGCGGGCCTGCACGGCGGCTTCGTCGAAGTGCGTCGATGGGTGCCCCTCTTCCGTCGTGGTCGGCCGCTCCATCAGGCGAGCCAGGAACTGCGGGGGCACTCCAGCGGTGGCGACGGCCATGCGATCCTCCATCGCGTGGGTGAGCGTGGCGCCGAAAACGGTCCCGAAGATCGCCAGCCCCATGGTGCTGCCCAGGGATCGCGCCAGCGTCGCCGTCGACGTCGCCGCCCCGATGCGATCGGGCGAAACAGCGTTGGAGATGTGCAGGTTGAACAAGGGGATCGAGGGTCCGAGGCCCAGCCCGAGCAACATCATGCGCAAGGTCATGCCCATCTGGGTGGCGCTCGAGTCCACGGTGAAGGCCATGACTGCGAAGCCGCTCATCAGCACGCACAAGGCGCCAAGGATGATCGGCTTGTAGCGCCCGGTTCTCGACGACACCTGGCCCGCAAAGATGTTGCCAAAGACGATGCCAAAGGTCAGGGGCGTCGTCGTCAAACCCGAAGCAGTGGCCGACAAGCCGACGACGTTCACCATGAACAGGGGCAGAAAGACGATGGCACCCAAGAAGGCCATGCCAACGCAGAAGCTGGCTGCGTTGCCGATGGCGTAGGGCCGGCTCTTGAACAAGCGCAGATCGATCATGGGATCGCGCACCCGCAATTCCCAGATGATGAACGCGGCCAGAAAGACGACGAAGGCAGCGAACATGCCGATGATCTCGGGGCTCCCCCACAGCCACCCAGGCGTGCCGGGCTTGAGCTCGAGCTTGCCGAAGGAGAGGGCCAGCAGCAGGGGCACGATGGCGAGGGCAAAGAGCAATGCGCCCAGAAAATCGACCTTGGCCTCGTGCTCTTGCACCTGCGTCAACGGCGGCATGCGCGTGAGGATGACCCCGAGGGCGACTGCGCCGATGGGCAGATTGATGAAGAAGCACCAGTGCCAGCTCAGCGTGTCGGTGATGAAACCGCCGACCAGCGGCCCAACCACCGACGACAATCCAAAGACGGCGCCGAACAAGCCGGCAAACTTGCCCCGCTCTCGAGGAGAAAAGAGATCGGCGATGATCGCGAAGGCCGTCGTGAACAACGACGCCGAGCCGATCCCCTGCACCACGCGGGCGGTGATCAGCTCGGCGGTGTTCTGGGCGGCGCCACAGCACAACGAGCCGACGAGGAAGATGCTGATGCCTGCGACGAGGATCTTGCGGCGGCCAAAGAGGTCCGAGAGCTTGCCCCACATCGGCGTCATGACCGTCGACGCCACCAGATACGACGTCGTCAGCCAGACGTAGAGAGAGGGATCGATGTGCAGATCCCTCTGGATCGCGGGGCCCGCCGTCGAGACGATGGTTTGATCGAGGGCGGCCAGCAGCATGGCGAGCAGCGTGCCCACCAGGGTGATGACCTTCTGCCGATGGGGGAGGCCGGTGTAGTCGGTCACGGGTTCCTTGACGCTGGACGTGAGAGCCGTGCGGGCGGCTCAAACCCTCGGCACGTGGTGCCAAGGGCTCAGACCCTCGCCACCGCGTCGACGTCAGATGCTGTGTCGAGCGTCAGGTTGCAAGACGTCGAGCGCGCGCCGATGCCTGAGGGGCCGCGCCGAAGCTCAGTCGAAGGTGATGGTGCGGGTGACCGTGTCGTTGGGTCGGATCACGACCTTGAAGCGGCTCACCAGACCCTTGGGCGGGTGGGAGACGACGACGTCGTGGCTGCCGGCGGGGAGGCGCACCGACAGCGGCGTCTGTTCCTCGTAGACCTTGCCGTCGATGCTGACTTGTCCCCACCATCGAGTGGTCTTGAGCGACAGGGTGCCGGTGCCGCGGGCGGGTGGCTTCCGGCTCCCAAGCCCTTTTTCGTCCAGGGGCTGCAGCTTGACCTTGACGATCAGCGGGCCGTTTCCGGGTGGCGTGAGCTCTTGGCGCACGGACATGAAACCCGGGGCCGAAACGTCGACGACGACGGCGACGGCGACGGCGACGGTGGTGGTCTTGTCGACGAGCTCACCGTTCACCAGCACTTCAGCCGAGGCCGGCTCGATGCGAGTCTCGACGGGCACCTGCTTGAAGCGGGGAACGACGTCGACGGCGAAGTCTTGCTGTTCGGCAGGTATCAAGAGGCTCTCGGTCTCGCTGTGCGCGCCGAAGGCATCGACACGCACGGGCAGCATCTCCCCAGGCCGAGCCTGCACGACGAAGGGAGCCGGACCGCGTTCGTCGCCGACGATGACGATGGCATCGGGGAGGGAGCTTTTCAGCGTCACTTTGACGGTGGCTGCCGCCGCAGGCACCGCCGCCGGAGTCGGACCGACAACGACGCCCCGCCCTTTGCCATCGAAGACCTCGACGAGCGCAACAATGGCGAAGGCCAGCACCACCCCGACGGCAGCGGAGAGCAGGATGAGGCGGCGGCGCGTCTGATGACCGCGTGCTTCGTCGCCGCTGCTGACCATGGTGGCGTCGAGGTTCACGCCCGGGCCCACCCGCGCCGGCCCAGCGGGGCCCCCGGGTCCCGTGACAACCCGGGGTCGTTCGTTGCGTTCGCTGCTCAGCTTGACGGCGCGCATCGCCGGGGCGAGAGCCGGTGCAACCGCGCGGGCATCGAGCTTGGCGATCGCGGCGCGCAGGCTGTCGGCGGGCACGGCCTGGGTGGCCTCGTCGGGATGGGAAAACACCCCCCCGCCCGTTTCAGATCGCGGCGCGGCGGCGGCCACGACGCGATCCCGTGACACCAAGGTGACGACGGTGAGCTCTTTGCGAAGGTCCGCGCCCGCATCGAGCTCTCGACCCGCCAAGGCGCTGAAGTCGGCCAGCTGGGTCGCCTGATCGGTGGTCGCGGCGGCGCGCTGTCCTGGCGGAATCGTCGTCGGGTGGCTGACCGAATTCTTGTCCGAGCGCATGTGGCGCGTGTCGGGCGGCGGCAGCGTGGCTGCTTTGCTCTTTGCTGTCGCCGGTACCTCGGCGGTGTGCCCTCGTTCGAGCGAGGTGAGCTCAGCCTTCTCGTCGGGAAAAGCGCGATCGAGGATCGCGGCCACGCGCTTGTGCGTGAAGCCCGGATCCGATCGGTACACATAGGAGCGCAGGTCGTCGGCGAATTCTTCGGCGTCGGGATAGCGCTGGGCCAGCTGTCTGGTGAGTGCACGGTCGATGATCTTCATCAGCGCGGCGTCACACAGGCCCTCGGCGGCGAGGTTGGGCGTGCGACCGTCGGTGATGTCGTCGTAGACCTTGAGCTCGTCATCGCCGGGAAAAAGCACGCGCCCAGAGACGAGCTCCCACAGCACGATGCCAGCGGCGAAGACGTCGACGCGGTGGTCGAAA
>JAHFED010000099.1 GCA_023248635.1 Myxococcales bacterium | reverse complement strand
CCGGCGGAGCCGGACGCGGGCCCCCCCACCAACTCCGCGTTCCGCGGGCGCGCTTCACGCGCATCATCCCGCGTCCTTCCCAGCTCGGAACGCGGTCGAACATCAAGCGGACCCGGGATGAGATCATTTCCGACCCAGCAATGATCTCACGCGAATAAAAAACATCTCTCACAAGAAATAATCATTGACAGATTTTTCAGGCCAAGTTAGCTGGGCCCCTCCCTAAAGGGCGGGGGGCGGGTGGTGGGGGAAATGTGAGAATGATTCTCATTCTCGTGGGCCTCACGTCACTCCAGCAGCCCAGCCAGAAAACCTGCGGGGGCGGCGAACACCAAGGTGCTTTCGCACGTCGATGACGACGACAGCGTGCCCCCGTTCTCCACGATCACCGTGCCGGCTTCGTCAACTGCGATGTGTTGCAATTGCAGTGTGGCTTGGCGGTCATCAGCGATTTCAATGTCGATGGACCAAGGGTCTGCACCGGATGCAATCGTCGGGTGATCGACGCTGGCAAAGGCGGTGTGCACAGCGGAGCGTCGGGTCCCGGCCGCCGCGCCGATCTCGGGAGCATCCTCTTTGACGTCGACGATCACGAAGCTGGTGAAGGGTTCGAGCGCGAAGCCCATGTCGGGCGCCAAGGCCACGTCGGTGACGACCTCGGTGACAAAGACCGCGACGCTGTCGCCCTCGCACGAGTGGCGCACCACCCGCCGGGCGCGGGCCAAGATGTCTTTGGGAATGGGCAAGCCCTGCACGGCAGCCGGGGCCCGCGTCGACGTCGGCTCGAGGGTGCGGGCCTGCTTCCACACCAGCCGGGCCTCCCGTTGCAATCCGGAGCGCAAGGCCGGCCAACCGGGCTCCACGAAGCGGGTCTCGAAATCCAGCGTCAAGGTCGAGCGCCGCTGTGCCGACGGGAGCGCGGCGTTGTCGACGGCGAGCCAGCGCTCGGTGAGGGTGCGGGCGTCGTCGAACATCTGCAGCAGGGTGTCGTCGTCGAGCACGTGGTCGCCGGGCAAGAGCACCGTGCTGTCGCGCGCGCGCTCGATGTGGGGCAGCGCCGCACCGGCGTCGAGGATGACCCGATCGATCTCGGGCAGGTGCGGCGAACCCGGCGGCGGATTGGTGACGCTCAAGGCGCCCTCTTGTTGGTTGACCTCGAGAACGAAGGGGCCACCGACGGCCGGGGGCACGGTGAAAAGGGCGACGCCGTTGTTGCGCTCGAAGCGGTCGTCGAAGTTGGCGTGGACGGTGACGCCCATGGAACCCGAGAGGTGGTCGACGGCGGCGAGGCGGCGCTCTTCGAAGGCCTCGGCCCCCCAATAGCTGGCCCAGGTGAGCAAGATGGCGGCTTCGACGTCGTCGTCGTCGTTGTCGGGGTGCAAGCGTCCGGTGTTGCTGGTGTAGAGGCCCGCGCCGTTGAAGCCCTCGGCGTCTTCGATGTTGGACGAGCTGCGAAAGCGCAGTCCCTGCTCGTCGGCATAGCGGCCGAACTTCAACTCGAGGGCATCGAGGATCGAGGCCAAGGTCGATGGGGCCATGGGGGTGTTCAAGAGGATGCCCTGCACGCCGCCCTCGTCGACGAGATCGCGCAAGACGTTGCCCGCGGGTCGGCCCGCACGAAAGGCGGCGACGAACGCGGGATCGACGGCCGCGGGTCCTTCGAGCACGAGCTTGCGCACGGTGACGTCACCCTGAAAGGAGCGATCCTCCAGCATGGCCACCAAGCGAGGCTCCAGCGCCGTCGTCGTCAAATGCTCCTGGTAGGGCTTGATCGAGATGGCCTGCGGCGTGTCGACGCTGGACACCCCCGCGTCGAGCAGGGCCAGAAAGCCCGTGGACTTGCCACCAAGAATGGGCCGCAGCGCATCGGCGTCGGCGAAGTCGAGCGCCTGCAAATCGTAGACGTCGTCGACGCCACTGAGGTCGATGGCGGGGACAGCGGCGGGTGCGGCGGCGGTGAGGCTGCGCCAGGTGGTGAAGTCGCTTTCGTCCATGGCCTTGACCACGAGCGTGTCGACGCCGCCTTCGACGTGGTGCGCCGACACGATCACCGGAGCCCGCACCCGCGCCAACTGATCGAGGTTGGCGTCGACGTCGACGCCGGCGATGAAGGCATTGGGAATCCCGCGGTTTCGGGCCAGCAGATTGACGTGCGCGAGGGCGGTCTGGGGCTTGGCGGTCAGGAGCGCAGCACAAGCCGGCAAGAAGTCGGGGACATCTTCGACGACGAGGACATCGGTGGCGCGCGTGGTGGCAAGCAGGGCCTCGTCTCCGCGGCGGACGCTGAGCAAGCGTCCAGCGGTGAGCCCCTCGGCGTAGACCTCGATCTGGCCCGGGACGACAACGTCGGCGAAGGAGATGGTGCGGGCGCGCAGATCGTCAGGCAGTCCCTGGGCGATCTCCTCTTGGGCCCGCGAGCGCGTGATCCACAGCAGGTGCGCGCCGATCTCGGCGCCGACGGCGGCTTCCACCTGGGCAAAGAACACCCGCAGGTCGTCGGCGTTGGGGGTGTCGGAGAACTCGAGCTCCAACGCCCAAATCTCCTCGCGGGTGCCGGTGACAGCGGGGAAGTGCACCAGCGTCGCGATGCCGAGCTCTCGCGGCTTGTCAAAGAGCGCGAGGTCGTAGAAGCGGGGCGAGTAGAGACGTTCGCCGCCCTCGACGAAGGTGAGGTCGAGGGGCAGCTCTCGCGTGGCCGCGCGCTCGGTCGTGGCCCAGTCGAAGATCTCGCGGACGCTGGCGAAGGGCCCGTGCGACGTCGTCAGCGGGGCGTCGGCTGGGGTCGCGAGTCCTTCGATGCCCGCGCCGTTCAAGAGGCGAAACCAGTACCACTCGTCGTGCAAGCCGTAGAAGGCGCTGTCGAAGAAGCGCAAGCGGGCGTTGTCGGCTCCAAAGCGCGTGATGACGAGCTTGACGGACTCCGACGAGGGTCCGACCGCGGCCACCGCGGCGTAGGCGGCAACGTCACCGAGCGAGGGAAGCGTGTGGTCGGCGAAGCCGTCGTCGACGTCGCCTTCCCCTTCGCCCTCAGCTTCTCCTTGGGTGCCGTCGCAGCTGCTGCCTGAAAGCAGCAACCCCAGCGCGAGCAAAGGGAGCAGCGGGCGCACCACGACGTCGAGGATGCCACGTCGCACTGCTGATGTTTGCGCCGTTGACAGCGCGGAGAAGGAAGTCGGGTACGACATGCTGAGGACCTCTGCAGCGCCGATGCCAGATGCCAAGGGGTTTTCGGCGGTCTAAGAGGTTGTGGTGTCCTTCGCGGAAGCGACTTTGTTCGAGGAGCGGTTGCCCGACCGTTTCCCCAAGCTCGTTAACCTCTATGAAAAGGCCAAGCGCGATTTTTGGAACGAGACCACGGCCATCGATTGGGACCAGCCTTCGACGCTGAGCAGCGATCACCGCGTGCGCCTCGCCCGCCTGCTGTCGATCACCTACTACGGCGAGCGTGCGGCCATGACCATCGCCGCCCAATTGGTGGCTTCCGTCCCCGACGAAGAAGCCCGCCAGGTCTTGTCTTGTCAGGTGATCGAAGAAGCCAAGCACGTCGGCGCCTTTCAGCGTCTGTTGAAGCGCTTAGACCGAATCCATCCGCCTTCGTATTTCGCCCGCAAGCTTCTGGTGGATTTGATCGAGACCGACGATGCCGTCGCCAAGCTGGTTGGCATGCACTTGTTCGTGGAGAACATCGCGAACCACAGTTTCAGCGCGCTGCGTGAGGGGATCGATGACCCCGTCGTGCGTCAGGTGCTCGAATACGTCGCCCGCGACGAGAAGAAGCACACCGCCATCGCCGTGCTCTACTTGCCCTCGCTGCTCGAGAAGCTGTCGCTGCCCAAGGCGGCCTGGCTCTATGGCAAGCAGGTTAAGTGGCTGACCCTGGGTTTGTTGATGGTCAAAGACGGCTACGAAGACGCCCGCGCCTTGAACATTGATCTGGCCACCGCGGGCCAGAAGGCCCTGCACCAGCACTACAAGCTGCGCGAGTCGATGTCGTCGACGCGCGGCCTGCTGGATGTGCCCTATTTTGACAAAGTGATCGACACCATCGCGACCTGGGTGCAGCAAAAAAAGTGAGCGGGTGCGGCTCAGCGCTGCCGGTGACGACGTCGGACCGAGAGCAGCACCCCGAGCCCGAGCAGAGGCGAGCCGCTGCCGCCGCTGGCGCAGAAGCCGCCTTCTTTCGGTTGGTCGCTGCCGTTTCCGCCTCCGCCATCACCTCCCGCTTCACCTTCACCTTCACCTTCACCTTCACCTTCACCTTCGCCCTCGCCCTCGCCTCCTTCGCCCTCGCCTTCCCCTTCTCCCGCTTCGCCCTCGCCTTCGCCTTCCTCGCCTTCGCCTTCGCCTTCGCCCTCACCCTCTTCGCCTTCGCCTTCGCCCTCTTCGCCTTCGCACGCGACGGGGAAACAGGGATCGAGGAAATCCGGGACGTCGTCGTCGTTCTGGTCGTCGGGTTCGCTGGGATCCCCGAGCTCGTCGGCGGTGGGCACGCCGTCGCCGTCGTCGTCGTCGTCGCAGGCGTCGATGGTGTCATCGCCGTCGCTGTCCAGGGGATCGTTGACGTCGCCGATCTCGTCTGCGTCGCCCACGCCATCGCCGTCGGTGTCGGGCTCGCTGGGATCGGTGTCGAGTGCCCGCTCGTCGCCGTTGTCGACGCCGTCGTCGTCGCTGTCACCAGCATCGCAGCTCAGCGCTTGCTGGGTCGGGGAGCAGGGATCGGCGGGACTCGCATCGCTGCTGTCGCCCTCGCCGTCGTCGTCGCTGTCGCTGCGGTTGCGGTCGGTGCCGGCGGCGTCTTCTTCGGTATTGGTGAGGCCATCGCCGTCGCTGTCGAAGGCCAGGCAAGCGCCGAAGGTCGAGAGCGGATTGCAGGGGTCGGCAGGATCGGCGCCATTGATGACCTCGGTGGCGTCGCCGATGCCGTCGTCGTCGCTGTCGGTGTCCCGGGGATCGGCCTCGCCCGGATCGACCACCCCGTTGTGGTTTTGATCCTCGAAGCCGTCGTCCAGGCCGTCGCCGTCGCTGTCGTCCTCGCGGGGGTTGGTCTCGCCGGCGTCGACGGAGCCGTTGTGGTTGGCGTCTTCGACGCCGTCGTCGATGTCGTCGCCGTCGCTGTCGCTTTGGTTCTGGTTGGTGCCGGTGGCGACCTCGAGGGCGTTGGAAATGTCGTCGTCGTCGGCGTCGCCGCCGGGTGAAAAGCAGATGCTGCCGACGTCAACCGTGCCGTCACAGATGCCGTCACCATTGGAATCGGCAACGCGGGGATCGCTTTCGCTGCCGTCGACGCTGCCGTCGAGATTGGTGTCTTCGCCGCCGTCGCTCAGGCCGTCGTCGTCGCTGTCGCTGTCCTGCGGTCCGGTGCCGCTGGCGACCTCGAGAGCGTTTGGCAGCCCGTCGGCGTCGGCGTCGCCGCCCGGTGAGAGGCACGCGCCGACCACCTCGATGACGCCGTCGCAGATGCCGTCGTCGTCGGAGTCGGCGGCCCGGGGATCGCTCTCGACGCCATCGACCAGCCCGTTGCCGTCGGTGTCTTCGCTGCCATCGAGCAGGCCGTCGTCGTCGCTGTCGTCGTCGTCCAAATCAGTGCCCGAAGCGAGCTCGATGGCGTTGTCGATTCCGTCGCTGTCCAGGTCGCCGCCCGGTGCGTGACAGACGTCGAGGATCTCGGCCTCGCCGTCGCAGAGGCCGTCGTCGTCGGAGTCCGGGTCGTTCGGGTTGGTGCCGCTGGCGGCTTCGTCGGGGTTGCTGAGTCCGTCGCCATCGGGATCGCAGTTCGGAGAAAAGGTGCTGGGAACGCAAGCATCATTGGGGGCGGGGTCGCCGCTGCCGCCCCCGTCGTCGCACAGGGGCGCCACCGTGAGGGCCGTGTCGCAGACGCCGTCGTCGTCGGCGTCGGGATCCTGCATGTGCAACACCCCGTCCTCGCTGCTGCCCCCGCCCCCGATGACTTCAAGGACGCAGCCCGAATCGGTGATGGCCCTGCCCTGACCGAACGGGGAGCTGGTCAGGCCCACGCCGCGCTGGAAGAAGACTTTGATCACCCCCCCCCCGCCGTCGGCACCGGCGGTGTCGAAGCCACTCACCGCTTGGAGGTTCCCCGAACAGGCCAGCTCGGTGACGACGAGGAGGATGCCGCCTCCAGCTCCCCCTCCACCGTTCTCATTGCCGCGCGCACCGTTGGCCTGGATGAGACCGGACAGTGCGAGCACCCGCGCCCGCACGAGAATGGCCCCGCCACCATCACCGCCGGCACCACTGCCATTGAATCCGCTGCCGCCCCCGCTGCCGAACTCAACGTCCGGGACCTCCGGAGGGGCGCCGAAGCGTTCGCCGCCCCCGCTCCCACCGCCGGCACCACCATGTCCTCCGCCACCGCCAGCGCTGTCGCCAGGATCCGACGACGCGCCGGAGCCACCGCTTCCAGGTCCCTCACCATCTGCTCCTCCACTTTGTGCGGGGCCGCCCCGAAAGCCCGCACCGTTGGCTTTGATGGCTGAGCCCTGCTCGATTGTGATGGTGTCGGCGCTGAGCTCCAGGCGTCCGCCCTCGGTGCCGTTGAAATCGGCGACCTGCAGGATGCCGCGGTTGCGCACGATGACGTGGTCGAAGGTCTGGGTCCCCGAGAGCGTGACCGTGGTCCCGTCGACGACGAGATCGGCCGCAGCGGCCGGACCAGCGAGAAGCAGCAGACACAGAGGGAATGAAGAGCGCATGCCTCCTTGCTATCAGAGGCGCCGTGGTCCACGCCGATGGGACGTCGCTCCTGCCGTTATTGGGTCAAGGACGACCGACCGTCCGCGGGACACTGCTATCCCCAATCGAGGCGCAGGCGGCCGTCGAAGCTCACCACGAAACGCACCGGGTAGCGCGCCGTCGCCGCTGGCGTCCCGTTCGGATTCACGAACAGCCCCTCGGGCGGATTGGGGAACATGGCCACCCGGCGGAAGGCAGCGACGGCTTCTTCGTCGAGCTCGGGACAGCCCGACGGATTGCGCAGCTCGACGTCGATGACGTCGCCGGACCTGTTGATGACAGCGATGGCGAAAGTGGTGCGGGTCTTGTTGCTGCAGCGCTTCACGGAGGCGAAGCGGTCGGCGCGCAGGGCGTCGTCGGGGTGCCAGTGCCCGCGCAGCGCTTCGATGCCGCGGCGAAAGAAGGGCCCGTAGTCGGTCTGCAAGCGCGCTTCGTTTTCGTCGTCGTGCAGCCGGGCGTCGTCGAAGGCCACGCGCTCGAGGGTCGACAACGAGGGGGCCAACGCGCCGACGGGGGCCTTGGGTGCGTTGGCTGCCAGCGAGGCCAAGAGGCGGTCCTTCCAGGCCGCGGGCGACGGAGTAGGGGCTGGCGTCGGGGCTTCTTCGACGACGGGCAGCACGGCGCGGTTGTCGGGCGGCTGTTCCGACGGTGGCAGCACTGGCACCACGGGTGATGTCTGCGGCGGCGCCGTCGTCGGCGAGGCCCGTCGCGCAGGAGCTCCCTTGGGCGGGGGCCGGACCGCGGGCGGCGACGGGGGCGGAGGCGGGCGCTGCACGGTGATCGAGATGCGCTGGGGCTCTGGCTTGGGCTCTGGCAGCTGGGCCACCAAGACGACGACGACGACGTGGCCGACGACGGCGACCGCGAAGGCGAGGGCCTTGCGCGGGACCTGCAGCGTCAGCGTGGTGTCATCGTTGTGTGCGCCCATGTGCGGTGTCCGGTCTACCGTCTTGGCGTCGTGCTGCGCGCTTGTCGAGCGCTCCCTCAGCCGCGGTCGAACCAGTCGGCGAGCTCGGTGTAGTCCAGGGTGCGCACCACCGGTCGGCCGTGGGGGCAGTGGGCACCGAGGTCGATGGCATCGAGGTCGCTGAGCAAGGCGCGCATCTGCACGGGCGCCAACACGTCGCCAGCCCGGATGGCGGCGTGGCAGGCGAGGCGGGCGCAGACGGCGTCGCTGCGGTCGTCCAGGGCCCCCGTGCGTCCCGATGACGAAAGCTCGGCCAGGGCGTCGCGCACGATGGCGGCGGCCTTGCGTCCATCGAGCCCCGGCGGCAGGGCCCGCACCAGCGCGGTGGTGCCCGAGAAGCCCTCGACCTCGATGCCGTGGGAGAGCAGCTCGGCCCGCACGACGTCGTCGTCGACGGCGGCGCGCTCGGTGGGCGAGAGATCGACCGTGAGCGGCAGCAGCAGGGGTTGGCAGGCGGCGCTGCTTCGTTGGGTGCGAGCAGCCTTGAGGCGCTCGAACACCACGCGCTCGTGGGCGGCGTGTTGGTCGATGACGACCATGCCCTGGGGTCCTTCGAGCACGAGGTAAGTGGTGCCCACTTGTCCCACCACGCGCAGCATGGCGAACGACGACGCTCCGCCCCGCCCCGGCGACGACGTCAGAGTGGGCAGCGCGGGATGCACCTCGGGCAGCGACGTGGTGGTCGCGCTCTGGCCGATGGTGCCGGCTCCAAAACGCGCGAGGGCGGCCCGCACGCGTTCGCGATGAAGATCGCTCACCTCTGACGACGACGGCGACGACGACGACGACGGCGACACCGCTCGGCCCAAGCGATAGGTCGCTCCCTGTTGTTGGGGATCGAGCCAGGGCGTGGTCACCAGGAATTCGCTGAGCAGAGAGATCAGGTGGCCCGAGATGCGGCGGGGATCGGCGAAGCGCACCTCGGCCTTGCGCGGGTGCACGTTGACGTCGACCAGCTCTTTGTCGATGGCGAGATCGAGGGAGACGATGGGCTGACGTCCGACCTCAAGCAGGGTGCGAAAGGCGGCCCGCACCGCTTGCACGAGGGCGCGATCGCTCACCGGCCGACCGTTGACACTCAAGTGCACGCCCTGCAGATCGCGGCGGGTTTCGAGAGGCGCGACGACGTAGCCGCTCAGGGTCAGCAGGTCGGTCTGGCCCCGGATTGGATAGAGCAAGGGCCGCACGTGCTTGCCCAAGCAGCGCACCACCCGGTCCAAGGAGGCGGCGTCGTCGAGGGCGGCGTTGGGCGCTACACCGGGGAGATCGAGCACCAGCTTGCCGTCGACGTGCAAACGCAGCGCGAGGCCGGGCTTGCACAAGGCCGTCGATAAGAGCGCGTCTTCGATGTGGCCAGCCTCGGTGCGCAAGGTCTTGAGGAATTTCTTGCGGGCCGGAACACAGAAGAAGAGATCGACGACGTCGACGCGGGTGCCGGGTGGTCCCCCGGCCTCGCCCACCGCGGTGATGCGGCCGCCTTCGACGTCGACGGCGAAGGCCCGGGGGCTGCCCGCTCTCTTGGTGAGCAAGCGCACGCGCGCCACCGAGGAGATGGCCGCCAACGCCTCACCGCGAAAGCCGAAGGTACCCATCGAGCGCAGATCGCTGGCGAGCTTGAGCTTGGAGGTGGCGTGACGCGAAAAGCACAAGACGGCGTCGTCGTCGTCCATGCCGCAGCCATCATCGACGACAGTGAGGCGACCGAGGCCTCCTTCGACGACGTCGACGTCGACCCGGGTGGCTCCCGCGTCGAGGGCGTTTTCCACCAGCTCCTTGACGACGGAGGCCGGCCGTTCGACGACCTCGCCCGCCGCGATCTGATCTGCCACCGCGGCATCGAGGACGGCGACGACTCCCAAGGATCCTCAGCCGCCTTCGACGAGGCGCCTCACCTGTTCGGCGAGGTAGCGATGATCCGAGAGCTCGAAGCCAACGTTGCGCAACACCGTGCTGCCCTCTTTGTCGAGCAGCACCGTCGTCGGCAGACTGACGACGCCAAAACGCTCGCGCACCACCGCCGTTGCGTCCCAGGCCACCGGAAAGCGCGGGCGAAACTGGGTGAAGAAACGGCGGGCAGCAACGGGATCGTCGTCGACGGAGACGCCAATGAGGTCGAAGCCACGGCCGAGCCACGTGCGGTAGAGCTGGTCGAGGTGGGGGAAGCTCTGGCGACAAGGCACGCACCAACTGGCCCAAAAATCGATGACGGTGGCGGGGCGATCGAGGATGGCCGGCAGTTTCTCGAGGGGGGTGTGACCGTCGAAGGTGGTGAGTCCCTGCAGGGGATGCGAGGGCACCTCGGTCGCAGGCACGGCGACGGCGTCGACGGTCGCGCAGCCCGCCCCGAGCAGCGCCAAGGCCTGCGTCGACGACGACAAGAAGGTCCGGCGCTTCACCTGGTGGGCCGTGCCAACGGCTCACCCAGCGGCACTGCGAGAGCCGCGAGCAGCCTGTCGTGGATGCCGCCGAAAGCGCCGTTGCTCATGCACAGAAGCACCGCGCCTTGGTCCCCGCGCGGCGCGCTGCTGTGCGCCAGGGCCACGATCTCGTCGACGGAGGCGCAGGCGACCGCATCGATGCCACGTTCGCGCAGATCGAGGGCGAGCTTTTCGACGTCGAGAGCCACCGCCGGATCGAGCTGTCGTCCCGGCGGTGCCAACAACACCTTGGTGGCGGCGTCGAAGGCGCGGGCGTAGTCGTCTTGGAAGATCTTGCGGCAGCTGGTGGCCGAGCGGGGCTCAAAGATGGCCCACACCGGACGTGGGCCGTAGCGCTGCTTGGCTCCATCGAGGGTCGTGCGCACAGCAGTAGGATGGTGGGCGAAGTCGTCGACGACGACGACGCCTTGCTGCTGTCCCTTGACCTCCATGCGCCTCTTCACGCCGGGGAAGCTGGCAAAGCCCAGGGCGATTTCGGCGTGCGAGAGGCCGAGCCCAGAGAGCACCGCGTAAGCGCCCAGCGCGTTGAGCAGGTTGTGGCGTCCCGACAAAGGCAAGGTGCAAGGGCCCGCGACGACGTCGTCGACGACGACCTCGAACTGCAGTCCCTGCTCGTCTTCGCTGTGGCGCTGGCAAAACACGTTGGCGCCTTCTGCCGACGAAGACGCATAGGTCGTGATGCGGGCGCGAACGCTGGCGCCGTTTCGGGCCTTCTTGAGGTGGAGCTCCTCGGCGCACAAGACGATGTGGCCGCCCTCTTTGACGTCGGGGACCAAGCTCATGAGCTCGGAGAAGCGCGCCTCGATGGCCGCCACGTTGGGATAAATGTCGGCGTGGTCGTACTCCAGGCTGGTGCACAGCAGCGAGCGCGGGCGGTAGTGCAGGAACTTGGGTCCCTTGTCGAAATAGGCCGTGTCGTATTCGTCGCCCTCGACGACAAAGGGCGACATGGGTCCGGGAGCGCCGAGGCGAAAGCTCTCCTCTTGGGCGCCGTTGGTGCCGGCGAGGGGGATGCCGCCTACGAGGTAGCCAGGGTCGCGTCCGGCGGATTGCAGCGTCCAAGCAAGCAGCGCCGACGTCGTCGTCTTGCCATGGGTGCCGGCGACGACGACCGAGAGGCGCTTGCTCAAAAAGAGGTCGCCCAGCGTCGCCGGAAAGCTCTGGTGGCGCAGGTGGCGCTCGCGCATGGCGCTGGCTTCGACGTTGTCCTTCTTGACGACGTTGCCAACAACGACGAGGTCGGGCGCGGGATCGAGGTTGGCCGCGGCGTAGGGCGTCTGGGTCTCGATGCCCCAGTCTGTGAGCTTGGTGCTCATCGGAGGGTAGACGTTTTCGTCGGAGCCGCGGACGTCGTAGCCCGCCGCTTTGAGCAGCCCGGCGAAGGCGCCCATCCCTGTGCCGGCGACGCCGATGAGGTGGATGGATTTCATGACGAGCCAAGCGTTCTGGGGGGCGGAGCAGGGGCAACGCTTGGCTCGGAAAATCTCATGGACGAGCGAAGCGTTCTGGGGGGGGCACGCGGAGCAGGGGCAACGCTTGGCTCGGAAAAGACCATCACGGGGTCAGGCTTAGCAGGCTGGACGGCAGATCTCGAAAAATGCCGTCAGAGGGCCGACCTGCTCAGTGCCCTTCTTTTTGCCAGGGAAAGCGCCCTTCGACCTCGAGGGTGATGGACCAGCTCAGCACCGTGCGGATGAGGACGATGACCCCCAGCACGCCCACGCTCTCCCACGACGCCGTCGTCGTCACGGTCCGGATGATGTCGGCGGCGACCAACAGCTCGAGCCCCAGCAGCAAGGCCCGTCCGAGGCTGCGGCGGTAGTCGTGGTAGGCGGTCGGGATGCGGATGTGAAAAAGCCAGCGCGTCGTCGACGCCGCGATGCCCAAGACGATGGCCGCGATGCCGACCACCTCGATGGTGCGGCCGACGATGTCGATGGCTTCAGCGAATTCCATGTGATGCCCCTGCAGGTGAAGCGCTCGTCGCTGGGCCCGCCGTCGTCCGTCGGGCCAGCACCAACTCCGCAATCCCCTGAGCACTCCGGGTCGCTGGTGAACGACGCGGAAGCGGGCAGTCGTGGAGCAGCGACCTCCGCGCCGAAATCAGCTGCCCGCTTTTTCCTTCTTCGCCTTCTTCTTCTCCTCTTTTTCCTTCTGCGTGAGCTTGGGCTTGTTGTTCTTGCCTGGTTTCTCGGTTCCCTTGGCCATTGCTTGCTCCTTGGTGGGGCGGCGGTCTGCACGCCTTGCGTTTCTTAGCGCACCCACCCGCTTGGACGCGATTCCTCTGGTACCTCGACGCTCCACCGCACGGCGCTCAGCGCGTCACAGGGAGATGCATGGCTTTGTTCGGAGATGCCGACAGCAAGAAGCTCGTGGGCCTCGTGGAGAAACTGGAAAGGCGGGTGCAAACCCTCGAAAGCGAAGTGCGCACCTTGAAGGACGAGGTGCAGCGGCTGCGATCGAGCGCGGTCCCGGTCTCGGCCTTCCCCACTTTTTCGCCGCCCGCGGTCCCGGTGACGCTTTCGCCCCCACCGTCGACGTCCGTTCCGCCGCCAGGGTCTGAGGCGGGCAGCCTCGACGATCGCATGCGGGCCGACGCCGAGGTCATGGGGTTCGTTCGCGACAACCAGAAGATCAACGCCATCCGCCGGGTGCGCGAGCTGACCCGGCTGCCCCTCAAAGAGGCCAAGGACCTCGTCGAGCGGCTCTACTAATCCCAGAGATCAGTTGAATCTGCATCTTCGGGAGCGGAGCGACCACGGATGGGGAGGGCCCCGTCGGCGACTTGCTCGACGACGGGAGGG
>JAHFED010000041.1 GCA_023248635.1 Myxococcales bacterium | reverse complement strand
GCTCAAAGTGCTTCCTGCTTTGAGCCGTTGGCACGGCTCAAAGTGCTTCCTGCTTTGAGCCGTTGGCACGGCTCAAAGTGCTTCCTGCTTTGAGCCGTTGGCACGGCTCAAAAGCGCGATACGACCGCCACGGCGTCGAGGTCGAAGCCGGCGTTGTCGCCGCCGCCGCCTGCGGAGCGATCGGTGATGCGCACGAAGCGCGCTTGGTCGACGTCGAGGGCCGCCAGATCGAAGCCGTCGCCGCCGCCGTCTTCGAAGTCGCCGGCCAAGCCGTTGCGCGCGTTGGCCCGCACGGGTGCCGTGCCCGCGCAGCCGTTGACGCCGTCGTCGCGCTGTCCGCTCGGCGTGCAGGGAAAAGCCACGAACTCCTCGCCATCGGCAGAGACGGCGACCTCGCCGGGCTCGCTGAAGACCACGGCTTCGGCCAGTCCGTTGTCCTCCGTCGGCACGGCGACGAAGAAGGCGTTTTCGTAGACGATGAAATCCACACCCTCGCCATCGATGATCGGACAACCAAGCTCAAGCGTGATCACCCCGCCCGAACCCAGGCTGACGACGTCAAAGGAGCCCTGGCTGTCCTTCTCGGACGCAGGAGGCCCCCGCACAATCTCGGGCATTTGATCGGCACCGAAACCGGCACCAGATCCGGGCAAAAAAGAGACGACGTCGACGACGAAGGGATCGCAGCCGTCAGCGTCGACGTCGACGACGGGGGGAGCGCAGCACACCAGCAGGCCGGCGAAGAGAACCCCGCGCATGAAAGCTACACGCGCTCGATCAGGCCCGCAGCACCCATGCCGCCGCCGACGCACATCGAGATGACCCCCCAACGCGCATTGCGACGGCCGAGCTCGGGCAAGAGCGTGGCCACCTGGCGCGCCCCCGTGCAGCCGAGCGGATGCCCCAGAGCAATGGCGCCGCCGTTGGGGTTCACGCGCGCAGCATCGAGCTTGAGCTCGCGCACGCAGGCCAACGCTTGGGCCGCAAAGGCCTCGTTGAGCTCGTAGACGTCGACGTCGCCGACGCTCTTGCCGGCCTTCTGCAGCAGCTTGGTGATGGCCGGGATGGGACCGATGCCCATGAGCTCCGGCGGGACGCCCGCGGTGGCGAAGGAGCGGAAGAAGCCGAGCACCGGCAGACCGAGCGCCTTCGCGCGCGCACCCTCGACGAGAATCACGGCTGCGGCGCCGTCGTTGATGGGGCTGGCGTTGCCGGCGGTGACGGTGCCGTCTTTGTCGAACACCGGCTTGAGCTTCTTTAGGCCCTCCATCGAGGTATCGCGGCGCGGACCTTCGTCGGTTACAAAATTGACCATTTTTTTGCCCGCGTCATCGTACACATTGACATCGAGAGCCACGATCTCGTCGTTGAAGCGACCCGCGTCGATGGCGGCGACGGCCTTCTTGTGGCTCTCGTAAGCAAAGGTGTCTTGGTCTTCGCGAGAAATCTTATATTTCTGAGCGACATTTTCGGCGGTGATGCCCATGGGCGCGTAAGCCGCGGGGTTCATGTGCATGAGCTCGGGGTTGGCCGAGGGCTTGTGGCCCCCCATGGGCACCAGCGACATGCTCTCGACGCCGCCGCCGATGCCGATGTCGATCTCACCCACGGCGATGGCCTTGGCGACGTCGGCCACAGCGTGCAGCCCGGAGCTGCAAAAGCGGTTCACCGTGGCCGCCGACGTCGTGTGGGGCAGTCCCGCCAACAAGGCCGCGATGCGCGCCACGTTCATGCCCTGCTCGGCCTCGGGCATGGCGCAGCCGAAGATGATGTCTTCGATGTCGGCGCCGCTGAGCTTGGAGCGTGCCAGCGCGGCCTTCATGACGTGAGCGGCGAGAGTGTCGGGGCGGGTGTCCTTGAGAGTGCCCCGACCAGCGCGAGCGATGGGCGTGCGAACGGCGGCGACGATGGCGACTTCACGCATGGCGACTCCTGCAGGCAACACGAAAAGGACTAGGCCGACGTCGTCGACGCGAAGAAGGCGGCGATGCGATCGAAGCCCTGGTTGAGCGTGTCTTCGCTGGCCGCATAGCTCACCCGCAAACAGCCTGGCCCTTGAAACGCCGACCCCATGACGGTGGCGACGTTGGATTCCTCGAGCAGGCGGTTGGCCAGCACCACATCGTCGGCGATGACGCTGCCCCCGCCGCCCGCCGGAAGAGCCCGGCGGGCGGGAATGCGCTCGTTGACGTCGAGAAATACGTAGAAGGCGCCCTCGGGATCGTGCACTTTCACGCCAGGAATGGCGCGGGCGCGCTCGAGCACCAGCGCGCGCCTCTTGGTGTAGGCCGCCCGCATCTCGGCCACCGCCGCCTGCACATCGGGACCTTCGCGCAAGGCATAGGCCGCAGCGACCTGGGCCACCGCCGTCGCACAGGTGGTGCGCTGTCCTTGCAGGGTCATCAGCGCATCGATGACGAGCTTGGGACCCGCGGCGACGCCGACGCGCCACCCCGTCATGGCATAGGCCTTGGCGACCCCACCCACAAAGAGAGTGCGGCCCCGCGCGTCGTCGTCGAAGGACGCGGGCGAAACGTGCTTGAAGTCGCCGTAGACCAGCTTTTCGTAGATCTCGTCGGAGATCACCCAGATGCCGGTGCCGCGGACCCGCTCGAGGATGGCGCGCAGCATGGACTCCGGCCAGCCCGCTCCCGTGGGGTTGTTGGGAGAATTGAGCACCACCAGCTTCGTCGACGGGGACAGGGCCGCTTCGAATTCCTGCATGCTGGGTTGGTAGCCGCGCTCGCGATCGGTGGAGACGACGACGGGTCGTGCACCAGCAAGACGCACGAGATCGGCGTACGTCACCCAATAGGGAGCAAAGAGCACGACCTCGTCACCCGGGCCCACCAGGGCATCGAGGGCCAACATCAATGCACCCTTGGTTCCCACCGTGGCAATGACTTCATTGTCTTTGTAGTCGACGCCCTGCTCGCGGCTCAGCTTCTGCTGCATCGCTGCGATCAGCTCGTCGGTGCCTCGGGGATTGGTATAGGCGTGGGACGAGCGCAGACCAATGGCCGCGCGCGCTGCTTCGACGATGCAGGCCGGCGTCGGAAAATCGGGCTCCCCGGCGGAGAGGTTCATCACCGGCACACCGGCTTTGATGAGGGCCTTGGCCTTCGCCGCCATCGCCAGCGTCGCCGAGGGTTTCACTGCGCTCATGCGCACTTCGTTCAAGCGCAGCGGCATCAGAGCTTCACCGTCGCTGTGGCCTTGGCCTTTTGGGCATCCTGGTAGCGCTGGCTCAGAGCGGCGAGCACCGGCGGCGGCACCATCGACGACACGTCACCGCCGTAGCTGGCGACCTCCCGCACCAAACGCGACGCGACGTAGAAGCTGTCTTCGCTGGTCACCATGAACACCGTCTCGACGCCGCTGAGCTTGCGGTTCATGCCGGCGAGCTGGAACTCGTATTCGAAGTCCGAGACCGCCCGCACGCCGCGCATCAGCACGTGCACGTTCTTGCTCTTGGCGAAGTCGACGATGAGCCCCTCGAAGGCCTCGTACTCCAGCCCCTCGTGGTCGCCGATGGATTGCTTGCACAAAGCGATGCGTTCGGCGGCGGAGAAGAAATGGGTCTTTTGCGGGTTGTTGGTGATGGCGATGATGACCCGATCGAACATCTTCAGCCCGCGCTTGACGATGTCGACGTGGCCGTTGGTGAGGGGATCGAAGCTGCCCGGGTAGATCGCGGCACTTTGGTTGCGTGGCTTCACCGTCACAGAATCTCCCGGCGCGTCGCAGACGAAGACGTCGACGCGGGTATCGCCATAGCGGCGCTGGTCGCAACGGGAAAGGCCATCGGCAACGAGATCCGGGCTGCGGGCGGCGCGTTCGACGACGACGATGGCACCGGGTCGGCACACCCGCCCGATCCCCTGCACGAGCTCGGGGTCAAAGGCACGGGCATAAGGCGGGTCGATGAGCACGAGATCGAAGCGCTCCGCGGTCGAAAAGAGAAAGCGGACAGCGTCGTCGACGACGAAGCGGCAGTGATCCCGCACGCCGAGCTGCTGGGCATTGTGCTGCACCGTGCTCAGGGTCTTTTTGTCCGTGTCCACGAAGACGCAGGAGCGAGCCCCCCGCGACAGGGCCTCGAAACCCAGGGCGCCCGAACCGCAGCAGACGTCGACGACGTGGCGATCCTCGAGGTCGAAACGACTTTGCAGCGATCCAAACACGGCTTGGCGCACTTTGTCCGACGTGGGGCGCAGCACACCTCGATCCGCTGCGGCAGGTACGTCGATGAGGCGGCGCACCAGGATCCCACCGGTGATGCGCAGGCGCCCGCTCATCCCGGGACCTCGGCGAGCACAGCCGCGAGGGCTTCCTCGAGGCGCACGGCAGTGTCTCTGCCCCCGAGACGGGCCAGCAGACGCGTGGTCGCCATCCAGGCCCGCGCCTCGACGCTGTCGTCGTCGCCCCCGACGCGCAGCAGGCCGTCGATGCACACCCGCAGCGGCAGAGGCACGTCGCTGTCGCGACCATCGGGCGGCAGGTCGGCGGCGTCGACGACGCGTACGGCGGCGCCGATCTCGTCAAAGAGTCCGGCGCCCCGCACCGCGGAAATCGGCAGCCCAAGGTCATCGACCTGGGCCAACAAGAGGGCCGCTTCTTCGCTGGCGCCGACCTCGAGCTCGATGCCGAGGTCGAGCTCGCCCAACATCGGCGCCACCCGGGCCCACTCGTCGGCGTCGTTCAGCGCTCGCGCCGAAATGCCGATGGACGTGTAGCCGGCATCGATGTCGCGTGCGATGCGTTCTCGCAGACGCGTGTCGGCGTCAGGCCCAGCAGCGTCGACGACGGCCCGGGCCACCAGCACCAGGGGTCCGCCGTAGCCGGCCAGCAACGCAGCATGGAGCACGCCTGCGCGCGCCAACTCCGCTGCGCGCGGGGAGCGAGCGCGGACTTCGCCCGTGACGGCGACGACGACGAGGGCTTCTTCGTGCCGGCACGCCCGCAGGAAACCGACCAACGCACTGGCCTTGGTCGCGGTCATCTCGAGCACGGGCCCACAGATGCGCGCGGCGTAACGCGACAGCAGTTGACCCGAGAGCAGCGCCGGGCCGTCGTCGTCGATGAGGCCCCGGCCCGAGTCCGGCACGAAGCGAGCAAACACCGGGCTCATGGCAGGATCGAGATCTGCTCGGCGTCAAAGCCACGGACGTCCAGGAGATGCGTGATGCCGGCGTAGCCGCCGACGCCGACGCCGACGAACCACAGGGCGCTGATCCAGGCCCGCAGGGGCAGCGGCCGTCCGCGGGCGACGATCATCGCCACCGCCGATGCCAACAGGCCGATGGCCAACGCCAGGGTTGCCGACGGCGTGTGGAGAGTGACGATGAAAGCCGTCAGACCGCGCTCACCCATGGTGCACCAATTCAAGTACAGCTCGCCCATTCATCGCCGCCAGGCGATGAACCTGTAGACAATTCACCGACACGCGAAGCGCTGTCGGTGAATTCATCGCCGCCAGGCGATGAACCTGTAGACAATTCACCGACACGCGAAGCGCTGTCGGTGAATTCATCGCCGCCAGGCGATGAACCTGCAGACAATTCACCGACACGCGAAGCGCTGTCGGTGAATTCACCGACACGCGAAGCGCTGTCGGTGAATTTCGCTCGGGGCTTTTCACAGCGTGACCCGGCCCTTTTGTTTGAAGGGCATGTTCAAGATGCCGCTTTTCAGGTTCGCGGCCAGCTCCCAATCGAGGCGCGGGTTTTGGGCGAGCTTCGCCAAGGTCATGCCGATCTCGGCGAGGCCGACGTCGAACTGAAAGGGCACCCGCTCGTGCCCCTTGGACTCGAGCTTGATCTTCTTGGCGTTCTTGTTCTTCAACACCTGCTTGCCATCGAGCTTCACGTCGAAGTCGAAGGCGTCGATGTTGATGTCGAAACCGTTGGAGTTCGTAACCAGGGGCTCGACCAGGAAGGTGATGCCCGAGAGGTTGGCGTTTTTCACCTTGAACGTCGGCACGTCGAAGCGGGGGATGACCGGCAACGGCAACTTGCTTTCGAACTGCGCAGGGATGTCGAATTTGTATTTGTTGGCGCGCAGGTGCCCGACCGCATCGATCTTCAAGGGCACGCTTTTCTTATCGAGGAGCTCGAGGATTGCTTCGGCTGTTTTTGCCAGGTTGAAATCGAGATCGATCTCGGTTTCCTCCGTACCTTTTGCCTTCAAGTTGATGCCGCGCGGCGCCTTGCCCTGGGCCGTCTGGCCCCCCGCCAGGGAAACGGCCCAATCCAGCCCCGCGAGGTTGAAGCCGAAGGGATTGGGATTCTTGATCAGGGCGACGATGTCCACCTGCAGCGACGTCAAGGTCATCTTTTTGACCTTGAAGCTCTTCAACGACATCTCGGGGGTCTTCACCAGGCCGCAGAGTACGTCCAGCAAGGTCGCGCAGCCTGTCGTCGACAAGGCTGCGGTGGTGAGAAGACCGGTCTGCAGCACATCTCGTCGTCTCATGCTCACCTCGCGCTCCGGACGTCGCCAACTTCCGATGGTTCAAGACGCTGGCGCGCCTTGAAGGTCTGCTGGGTCAAGACGCTGGCGCGCCTTGAACATAACCGAACCCTGGTCCAGCCGACGTCGCTGCCGGCACGCTGCCTGCTCGATGTGCCAAAGCTCCGACGTCGATGCCAGCGCCGACGACGACGTTGCGCAGTAGCTCGAGCCCCCCGGCGGTGCCAATGGACTCGGGATGAAATTGCACAGCCTCGATACGACTCTTGGGATCGCGCACGGCCATCACCTGCCCGTCGGCGTCGGTGGCGGTCACGGTCAACGAGGCCGGCACTTCGGTGGCGGTGAGCGAGTGATAACGCATGACCCACAGCGGTGAGGGAAGAGCGCCAAAGCAACCTCGGCCGTCGTGCCTGATGCAGTCACGCTTGCCATGCACGGCGGCACGGGCCCGGCCGATCTGGCCGCCCCTGGCGCGCACCACGACCTGCAATCCCAAGCAGACGCCAAAGAGGGGTACGACGCCGTCGAGCTCTTGTACCAACCCGACGAGCTGCGGCAGGTCCGCGGGTCCGCGGGGCCCAGGACCGACGACGACGATGCGCGGCCCGAGCCCGGTTTCGCGCGCGACGACGATCTGGGCGGCAGTGACCAGACCGCTGTCGACGACGTCGACGGAACAGCCCATCTCGCCGAGGGCCTGGGCCAGGTTGAAGGTGAAGGAGTCGCGGTTGTCGAGCAACAACACGTCGAGTGAGGGGCCGGGGAAGGAGTGCACGTCGAGACAGACGCTGTGCTGCGCCCACGGCATTCGGCGCGGGGTGACTGCGCTCACAGCGCAGCCTCCTCTGGCGGCTCGGGCAGCTCGTCGACGACGGACATGCCCTCGGCCTATACCGGCTCATGCCCATGAACCAGAGCCTGATCGGAAAGACCTATACCCAGGCCGAGTCGATCACGGTCAGCACGGAAGCCGCCCTCGCCTACGCCGCCGCCACCGTGGGCGTCGGAGGGCAGACCCTCACGGCCTACGTCGACGGATCCGTGGCTCCCCCCATGTACGGCGTCGCCTACTCCTTTGGAGCCCTGGGGGCGCCCATCCTAGACCCCGAGCTCGGCGTCGAGATGATGCGTCTGGTGCACGGCGAGCAGGAGATGCGCTTTGTGAAGGCGGTACGGCCGGGCGACGTCATCACCTCCAAGAGCAGCGTCTTTGCCATCGAGCCAAAGACCAGCGGTGAGCTCCTCGTCGTCGCCATCACCTCCCAGAACCAACGCGGCGAGATCGTGCTCGAGGCCAAGAGCGCGCTCTTCATCCGTGGGCCCCGCAAGAAGGAGCACCTCGAAGGCGAACAGGCGGAGAAGGCGCGCGAAGAAGCGGAGTGGCAAGCGCTGCCCCGGCTCTTCGAAGAGGTCGTCGTCGTCGCCGCCGATCAATCCAAGCGCTACGCCGCCGCCTCGGGCGATCACAACCCCATCCACCTCGACGACGACGTCGCCAAGATGGCTGGGCTACCATCGATCATCCTCCACGGTCTGTGCACCATGGCCTTTGTTCACGACGCGCTGGTGCGGCGCTTCGGCCCCGATCCCCTGTGCGTGAGGCGCCTCGCTGTCCGCTTCAACCGGCCCGTCTTGATGGGCGATCGACTCACCATCGAGGCGCGGGGTAGTGCGCAGCGGCTCGCGTTCCAGATGAGAAACCAAGACGGCGTCGTCGTACTCAAGGCCGGTCAGGCGGAGATCGCGTGAGCCTGCCCGCCGTCGAGAACTTCGTTCCCCAACGCGCGCTGGTCGAGCTGGTTCCCCTCGAGACCGCCCACGTCGACCACATCATGAGCTGGGTGAACGATCGGGAGATCGTGGGCAATCTTGCCGCCTTTTCCGGCAAACCATTCACCCGCGACGACGAGCTCCAATACATCGAAAAAATGATCGCCTCGAAGGACGATCGTGTCTTTTCAATCTTCTCGCCGACGACAGAAGGCACGAAAGAGGAACGCCGATATCTGGGGCAGTGCGGCATCCACCAAATCTTTCGCCGCAGTGGTCTCGCCCGCGCCTCCCTCATCGTCGCCGACCGTGCCGACATGGGACGGGGCATCGGTTCAGCGGCGCTGGCGCGGCTGCTCGACATCGCCTTCACTCCTGCGCCGGGGGGCGAGGGCCTGCACAAGATGTGGTTGATGTGTTTCCGCGAGAACGAGCGGGCCCGACGGATGTATGGGCGCATCGGTTTCGTCGAGGAGGGCATCCTGCGCGAGGAGTACCTGCACGAGGACCGCCACCGCGACATGGTTCGGATGTCGGTGCTCGCGCGGGAGTGGACCCAGACGCCGACGCCGCCCCTCACGTGAGCTTGAGGAGCTCTTTCACCTTCGAGATGACCTGAGGCGCCTGGATGGGCTTGGTGATATAGGCGTTTGCGCCGAGGGAAAGCGCACGTTGCCGATCCTCTTGGGCGCCTTCCGTCGTGATAATAATGATCGGAATGTCCTTGTGGACCTCATCTTTACGAACCATCGAAACGAGCTTCAGCCCATCCATCATCGGCATATTGATGTCAGTGATGAGGACGTCGAAGTGCTGCTGCGAGAGCTTCTTGAGCGCATCCACGCCGTCGTCGGCTTCGACCACCTTCAGCGCCTTCACCCGCGATAAGGCGAAGACGATGAGCTGCCTCATCGTCGGGGAGTCTTCGACCACGAGTGCATGGAGCTGCGTATCGGCCATGACTACCTTCTCGAAACTGGCGCGCTGGGTCGCTGCGACCCGAAGTGCCGAGGCAAATTCTACGCGGCGACCTCAGATGGCATCGCCCAAGGCAGAAAGAAAAGCAAAAATCCGCCGTCGTCGCCAGCCTGATGTCCCGTTGAGCGTCAGGCGAGCAAGGCACGGGCACGAGAGAGGTGCAGGCTTTGACCCTCGGGCCCCGTCTGTTCGCGCAAGAGCGCCGACGACAACGCCGTCGCTGCGTGCACCCCGAGCAAGTTGAAGAGCTCGAAGTCGACGGGCGAGAGCTCGGCTTTTTGCACCAGCAGCTTGTCGATGACGATGGCGCCGACCAACGACTCCAACGTCGCCAAGGGCACCACCGCCACCGGTCCCGTCGCCGGCGCCGCCGCGTCGCGCAGATAGCGCTCTTTGGTGCGGGCCGCTTTGCCAACGATCGGGTCCTTGAGATCGATGGGCCGCAGCGCGGAGAGCTCGACGCCCTCGGCCGCGATGGGCTCCAGCAGCTCCGATTTGCCGTCGAAGAGGTACAGGGCAAAGCGCGCGACGCCGATGAGATTGATGACGATCTCAGAGACGACCTGCACCACCTCGCGGAAGCTCAGCGTCGAGTGGAGCTGATAGCTGGCGATGTAGAGGTGGGCGAGATTGTTGTGCTCGTTTTCGATCTCCGAGTAACGCTGTTGGTAGTCGCGGTTCAGCGTCTCGACCTCGCGAAACGAGGACAAGAGCCGCGTGCGCTCTGCTTCGAGCTCGGCGAGCTGGCGCCTCAACGAATCGACCAGGGGATCACCGGCGGGACCCGCCGTGCCGGACTGGCGACGAGCGAGCTCGACTTCGGCTTCGAGGGTGGCCATGCGGAAGCGCAGGCGCTCGTTCTCGGCGAGGATCTCTTTGGTGAAGCTGAGGCCCTTTTCGAAAAGGTTGACGAACTCCTCATGGCCGTCGGCGTCGGTCTTCATCGTCATCGCGTCGCTCCTGTCATCGCAACCTCAGCAATGTCACACAATTGAGCGGCCGGGCTGAAGCACAGCAGGTGCCGTACGGCCTTCGCCGCGAAAGACCCTCGCCAAATGCGTGGCCATCTCTTGCAGAGGGATGCGGTCGGCGGCTCCGTGCGCAGCGGCTGCCGATTGGGGCATGCCGTCAATGGCCGCGGAGATCGACGACTCCGTCCACAGGGGAGCGCCGACGTCTCTCAGTGCCCGCGCGCCCTCGGTGCCGTCTTTGCCCATGCCGGTGAGCACGACGCCGAGCAGCTTGTCGCGCGCAAAGGCGGCGGCCGATCGCAGCAAGATGTCGACGCTGGGGATCCATCGATCCTGCGCCTGCGCCTCGAGGATGCCCACTTTCACGGCGTCGTCGACGAAGCCTTCGACCCGCAGGTGCTTGCCGCCGGGAGCGACGCGGATATGGCCGGGCCGAACGATCTCGCCTGCGACTGCTTCCTTGATCTCGAGGTGGCTCGCCTTGCGCAGTCGGTCGGCGAAGGCCTCGGTGAAACGCGGCGGCATGTGCTGAGCGATCAGCACGGGCATGATCGGCGGCGATTTCACCTGGCCAAAGATGTCGCGCAGCGCCTTGGGCCCGCCCGTCGACGCGCCGATGACGACGACGCTGCAGTGCAGGGGCATGGCGGGTGCGCTCCGTGACAGCGCGCGCCCGTCATCGACGTGGGGCAAGACGAGTCCGCGAATGCGCGCGATCAGCTGCTGCTCCATTTGGTGCAAATCCGACACGCGCGCGGGCTTGACGACGAAGTCGCGGGCACCCAGCTCGAGAGCCATCAGCGCCGACTCGGGCCGCGCGTCGCAGGTGATCACGATCACCGGTGTCGCGCGCAGCTTCGACAAGACGCGCAAGAAGGTGAACCCGTCCATCCGCGGCATCTCGAGATCACAGGTGATGACGTCGGGGTTCAGCTCGTCGACCATGCTCAGCGCGGCCACGCCGTCCATGGCCCGGCCGACGACGTCGCAGCCGCCGTCTTCGAGAAACTGGGCGATGGCCCCGCGCTGGGGGGCGCTGTCGTCGACGACGAGCACCCTCGGGCGGTATGCGGCCGCTGGCTCGTCGCGAGGGTCGCTCATCGAGCACCTCGCGAAACGCTGAAGCGACCCGAAGGCGTCCGGATTCCTTCTTGCCCCACCGATCCATCGAGGCTGCGACGGTAGGCCAGCCCGCGCTGCATCGGCCACGGCGTGAAGGGGTTCTCGACGTGCAGCAACGACTCCGAATGGCCGAGCACCAGCGCTCCGCCGGGACGCAGTCGATCGTGGAAGGCGTCGACGGCGCGCGCGCGGGCCGCGGGCGAGATGTAGATCAACACGTTGCGACAGAAGATGACGTCGAAGACGGGCAGAGCGGCGACAGCGGCGGCGTCGATGAGGTTCACAGTTTCGAAGCGCACCTGCTTTTGCAGACGGGCCAGCGGTGAATGCCCAGCCACGCCAGCAGCCGCAGCCTCGACGACGACGAACCAGGTTGCCTCCTCTGCTTGGAGGGGACGGCGAAAGCTGCGGGGTTGGTAGACAGCTTCGCGCGCGCGCGCCACCACACCCGTGGAGACGTCAGTGCCCCAGACCTCGTAGTTGGCGACGACGCCGCGGCTGCGGAGCCCTTCGAGCAAGATCGCCAGCGTGAAGGCTTCTTCGCCGGTCGAGCAGCCCGCCGACCAAACGCGAAAGGGTCGGGTGCGATCGGCGAGGGTGGGCACCAGCTCGTCGCGGAAGCCGTCGAGGCTGGCAGGCTCGCGAAAGAAGTAGGTCTCGTGGACGGTCACGCTCTCGATGGCTGCAGCGCGCTCATCGACGTCGCCGGACTCGAGCAGGGCGATGTAGCGGTTGAAGTCGGGCCGTCGGGTCACCTCGAGCCGTGCGGCCAGGCGGGCCTCGACGCGCGCCCGCGCCTCCGACGTGAGCAGCAGGCCCGCAACGCGTTCGAACCACCTCGACAGGCGCAAGAATTCGGCCTCGCCCAACACCGCCCGTGCCGGCCGCCGACTCCCCGTGATGGTGCGAGGCAGGCCACCCGCCTGTCGACCCGCCGACGACGCCAGCTCCAGCAGCTCGTCAGCAGCATCGGGATGAACCGCCGCCAAGGAATGCAGCCGCGGGGCCACCGCCTCGGCCTTGCCACAAAGCTCGACGACGCGGTGCAACGCCGGCATCAAACGTCCGCGATCATCGCGCGTCACCGCCACCACCAAGGCCGACAAATCACCGGTGTGACCCAGCAGCACGAGGGCGGCGGACGCCACGATCCAGTCGCCCTTGACGACGTGGTGCAGCAGCACGTCCTTGATCATGGGCTGGGCCAGACCCGAGGGCACCGGAGCACCGCGCTCGAGGGCCTCGACCAAACCCAGGGCGGCGGCGCGTTGGCGGGTCGTGGACGCCGACGTGAGCGAAGGCAGGATGGCGTCGATGTCACCCACGCGGCCCAGCAACCGCAACGCAGCCCCGGCGGTCAGCGGGTCCTCGAGCCAACGCCGCAGCCGCGAGGGAGAGGTCGGGGCATCGCCCACTGGCGGCGACACACTGCCCAGCTGCTCCAGGCCCAACAGCGCGGCCAATGCCACCGAGGCTGGCAAATCGTCGTCGAGGAGCTGCCGCTGCAGGGCGGCCTCCGCCAAAGGCCCGCCGATGCGCGTGATGCTGTCGAGGGCCGCAGATCGCACCGCCACGCTCTCATCGCCTGCGGCGCGCTGAAGCTCGATGAGGGCCGGCTCCCCCGCCATGGCGCCCAGAGCGTCGACGACGAGGCGGCGGACGCCGTTGCTGGGATCACCCAGCAAACGGCGCAACAACGGCAGGGCGGCGTCGCCGAGCGCGGCCAGCACCTCCGTGGCGGCGAGGCGGGCATCGATGTCGCCCGCGCGCAACGCTCCTTCGAGACGCTGCTCCACCTCGACGCCAATGGTTGAGGGAGCCGCCATCTGAACCGTGCGCACCAAAAGACGGCGCCGCGGCACGTCCCGCTCCGCGAGGGCGCGCAGGACGACGAGGGACTCAGCCACGCCGGCCGCCGCGTTCGAGCAAACGGCGCGAGAAGGCCTGCAGCTCATCGTCGAAGTCGCTCTGAGCTCCTCCGGCCCGGGCATGGAGATCGCGCCCCGCGGCCAAGGCATCGGGCACTCGTCCGAAGGGATCGCCCGCCCGCAAACCCACAGCGAGCTCGTCGCCATGGTGGAGGGCGACGTCGGAGATGAGGCGACGCGCGAGCGCGCGGCTGCCGGCTGCGTCTTGGGCCGCGCGGCCCTCGTCGACTGGGGCAGCCGGGCTGTCGTCGTGCTTCAGCAGCGATTTGACGACGTCGACCAGGCGATCGGGCACGTGGTGCAACTCGATGTAGGCGTCGGCGCCGTACAGGCGGTTGGGGCTGCGCTTGTAACGCGTTCGCTCGAACACCGAGGCCAGCAAGATCACCGGCAGCGAGGACGTCGCCGGCTGGGCCCGCAGGACTTCGACGACCTCGAAAGCGAGCACATCTGGAATGCCGACGTCGAGAATGACGGCGACTGCGGGTGCCGGCATCGCGGGATCGCAGGCCGCGAGCACTTGATCACCGCTGCGCACGCAGACCGGCGCGTAGCCGCCGCGCCGCAGGGTGTCGGCGATGGAGCGCGCGGCGGCCGGCACTTCATGTCCGACGACGACGCGGGGGCGCAGCGCCTCGTCGATGGCGTCCAGCGCCTCATCGAGGGCGCTCTGTTCGAGGCGCTCGACGTCACTCAGTCTCGATCCTTTCCCGCAGCTGGTGCAGAGCAGGACGACGTCGGGCGCTGAGAGAATCCTGCTCTCGCTGACATAACGAGCGCTGCAGGCGGGGCAGAACACCACCTGTTCGACGTTTGCTTCCTCGGCGTCGGCGCTCGTCACGGGGACCTCTGGGCGCGCGGGGGAGTCTGGGGCGCGAGCGCCGACGACGGTCCCAACAACTCGTTGAGGGCGAGGCGATCGTGCCGGGTGATCACGCGCCGCAGATTCAAGAGCAACGCGAGCCGCTCGCCGGCGGGAACGACGCCGAAGAAGACCTCGGCGGCCTCCCCCACCAGCACACCTGGACCGACGCGCATCTGCGCGCGCGTGATGCCGATGACGTCATGCATCGCGTCGACGACGATGCCGAAGGTGCGCCCGTCGAGCTTCACGATGAGGTGACGGATCGTCAGCGCTTCGGCGGCGGAGCGCGCGGGGAGATCGAAGCGCTCACGGAGGTCGAAGAGGGGCAAGACCACGCCCCGCAAGTCGATGACGCCGACCATGCCGTGGGGTGCGCGCGGCACCGGGGTGATGGGCAGCGGTCGGGCGATCTCTCGGATGCGCATGATGTCGACAGCGAAGAGGTCGGCGCCGACGGCGAAGGTGGCCAAGCGGAGCGCTTCGTTGGGATCCGGAGGGCTCATCCAACCTCCGGTCGAGGCGTCGGGGTCACACCCATGGCGATGGCGAAGGCATCGAGAACGGCATTGATGTCGAGGAGGATGTACAGGGTCGCCTGCACGCGCCCCAGACCCACCAGCAGCCCCGCGTTTTTCTGACCCAGGCTCGCGGGGACCGCTTCGATCTGCGTGTGCTGCAGCTTGATCACCTCCGAGATGGCGTCGACTCGCAAGCCGCACACCCGATCGCCGTCCCCAACGACGAGCACCCGCTGCGCTGCCCGCAGCCGCCGCTCGGCCGCGCGCAGTCCGAGGCTGGTGGCGAGGTCGATCACCGGCAACACCACGCCGCGCTTGCTCAGCACGCCGAGCACCTCTTTGGGGGCGCGCGGCACCTCGGTCAGGCTGCGGATCGTCAAGATCTCGCGAATGTCCATGATGCTGGCAGCGTAGTCCTCGTCCGCCAGCCGAAAGCTGAGGAAGCGGCGCGTGGCGTCGCTGCCGCCGTGAAAGGCAAGAGGAGCCGAGCGATCCTCGCTGCGGTCGTCGAGGTCGTAACGAGCCAAGAAGCCCTGCAAAGGATCGTCGGCGCCGGCTGCCGATTCTGGCTCCAGGCTTTCCGGCCGCGCTGATCGGCGGGGTGGCGGCGCGGGCGCTTCGGTGCGCAGCGGGGCTCCATCATTGTCGGTGGGCAGCGCCGTGGCTGCTTCCGTCGGGATCAGCGTGTCCGACGTCGACGACGACGCGCCTTCCGTTTGGTGCGAGGAGACCGCGATCGGCTGATCGGCGCGCCGCGCTTTCTTGCGGATCGACAGGATGTCCATCAGCCCACTCCTTCGAAGGCGACACCGAGGTGGGTGCGGAGGTCGCGCCACACGTCGTCGACGATGGCCTTGTTGATGCGGCGGGCTTCGAGTCCGTAGCCCACCAGCAGCGCCGCCTGGCAGAGCACGTTGATGCGACGGGGAACGCCGCCGCTGGCCTCGTGGACCAGCTCGACGGCATCAGCGCTGAAGAGCGGCTCCGCGCGTCCTGCGACGGCGAGGCGGTGCTCGATGTAGGCGCCGACGTCGGCGCTGCCCAAGGCTTCGAGGTGAAAGGCCACGCCAATGCGCTGGGCGAAGCTGCGCAGGTCTTTCTTGGCGAGGCGGGTGCGCAGCTCGTCTTGGCCCACGAGCAACAAACCCAGCAGCGCGCTGTCGTCGAGGGTGAGGTTCAAGAGCAGCCGCAGCTCCTCAAAGACGCCCCGCGAAGGGATGAGGTGGGCTTCGTCGACGACGAGCAGGGTCAAGCCACCGCTTTGGTGGATCTCGAAGAGCCGGCCCAACAAGGCATCGAGCAGCTTCGTCTTGGTCTTGCGCCCACCTTCGATGCCGAGGCGATCCGCGAACACGCCGAGCAGCTCGTTGGGGGACAAGCGTGGGTTCACCAACAACACCACGCGGGCCCGCTCACCAAAGGCATCGGCCAGCCGGTCGACGAGAGCGCGGGTGAGCGTGGTCTTGCCGGCGCCGACGACGCCGGTGAGCACGGCGAGATCGCGATCCTCGGCGGCCGTGACGATGCGGGCCAGGGCCTCAGCGTGGGCCGGGCTGTGAAACAAGAAAGCCGGGTCGGGCGACTTGCCAAAGGGCCGAGCGTTCAAGCCGTAGAAGGACTCGTACATCAGGGCAACACCGCGGGACCGTCGGCGTGAGAGCGCAGCGAGGCGATGCTCAGCGCGCCGTCGCCCTCGATGAGGTCGTCCATCAAGGCGCTGACGTCGAGGACCAAAATCGTCTCGTGATCGCCCAGGTGGGTCGCCCCCGCGATGCCTCGCACGCCCTGCAGGTAGGCGCCTAGAGTCTTGATGACGATGTCCTGCTGCCCGAGCACGTCGTCAATGAGCAAGGCGGCCCGGTGCTGCACGAGGCCGACCACCGCAGCGTAGCCGACTTCGTCGTCGTTGATGGCTGTCGCCCTCGGGCGGTGATCGGGGTGAAAGACGCGATCGAGGCGCAGCAGTGGCAGGGTTTGCCCGCGCAGGGTGATCATCTCGCGTCCCTCGACGGTGCAGAGGTCTCTCTTGGTAACGGCCACCATCTCGAGCACGCTGGCGAGGGGCAAGGCGTAGACGCGGTGGGCGCTCTTGACGATGACCGCTTGGATGATGGCCAGGGTCATCGGCAGCGTGATGGTGAAGCGGGTGCCCTTGCCGTTGGCGCTGTCGACATCGACCAGACCAGAGAGGCGTGAGATGTTGGTCTTGACGACGTCGAGGCCGACGCCCCGCCCGCTCGTGGCCGAGACCTCTTTGCGCGTCGAGAACCCCGGGAGAAAAATCAGATTCCAGACTTCGCGGCGCGAGAGCTGCCCGATGTGCTCGTCGTCGACGAGGCCGCGATCCAGGGCCGTCCGCTTGACCGCCACCTCATCGATGCCGCGACCGTCGTCGACGATGTCGATGACGACCTGGTTGCCACGCGGATAGGCACGCAGCTCGAGAGTGCCGCGCTTGGACTTGCCGGAGGCTGTGCGGGCTTCAGGCGTCTCGAGCCCGTGATCGATGGCGTTGCGGACCAAGTGCATGAGGGGGTCGACGAGGTCCTCGACGATCAGCTTGTCCAGCTCGGTCTCTTCGCCGCCGACGACGAGGTCGACCTCTTTTCCCAAGCTCTGAGCCGTGCGCTTCACCGCCCGGGCGAGGCGTTCGAACACCTGCCCCAGCGGCACCATGCGCACCTGCATGATGGCCAGCTGCAGGTCGACGATGCGCCGTTCGATGGTGCGCACGAGGCGGTGCAGGTCGACGGCGACGCCGCGAAATCCCATGTCGGACTTCAGCTCGTTGGTCACTCGGGTGAGACCGCCCCGCGCCAGCACTAGCTCGCCGACGATGCCCATCAGCTCATCGAGCTTCTTGATGTCCACGCGCACCGTCTCGGCGACCTGTCGCATGGTGGAGACCGCGACGTCTTCGTCGCCGTCGTCGGCGGGAAGGGCGGCTTCCGGGGCCGGGCTCTTGCGACCCTTGTCGATGCGCTCGACGCTGGCCGCCCCCAAGGGGCTGAGGAGAGTGTCGAGCGCCGCCGGCTCAGCGGCCGTGGCGATCAGGAGATCGAACACCAGGAAGCGGCCGGTGGGCTCCGTTGACGGCAGGCTGGTGATGAGCTCGCCGACGCCCTGCACCGCCGACGTCAACGCACCCAGATCGCTCTCAAACGAGGCCATCGGCAGCGGGGCGTGCACGCGAAAGAGGGGGACGCCATTGCGCAGATTGTCCTTGAGCCGGTGCTCCTCGTACTCGGTGAGCGACGACAGTGCTTCAGCCGGCAGCTGCAGCTCGGGCCCTGGTACCGGGGTGGCCGTCGGCGCCTCCCCCGCTTTGCGCGCGATGCGACGGACCAGGGCGTCGACGACGGCAGCGTCGCCGGTCTTGCCTTCGCTGACCGCGGCCAGCAGCGTCGAAAAGGTGTCGGCGCAGGCGTAAAGCACCTCGAGCAATTCGTCGTCGAGGGCCAGCTTGCCCAGCCTCAGCCCGTCGAGCAGGCTCTCCATCTGGTGGGCGAGCTTGCCCATGCTGTCGACGCCGAACATGCCGGCGAGACCCTTGAGCGAGTGGGCGTGCCGAAACACTTCGTTGAGCATCGCCGGCGCGCTCTTGCCGCGCTTTTTCTCGTCGTGGATGACGGCGAGACCCTGCTCGAGGTGCTCGACGATCTCTGTGGCTTCGGCGATGAACTCGCGCAGGGATCGATCGGGACCCATCACGCCCCCGACGGCGGCGGCAGCGGCGTCGACGACAGTCCGGCCAAGGCTGCCACCAGCGCCTGGGTCGAGATGGGTTTTTCGATGAACACGACGGCGCCGCGCTCGAGCGCTCGTTCCCGATCCCGCGGCGAGACCTCGGTGCTGACGATGACGGCACAACGACCACCGTCCTGCTGCACGCGCGAGCGCCAGAACGCCAGCACCTCGAGCCCGTGCACATCGGGCATGTGCAGGTCGACGATCAAGACCGCGACGTCTTCGCAAGCCAGCACCCGCAGCGCTTCGACCCCGCCGCCTGCTTCGTCGACGTCGAGCACCAGGTGCAGCTCGGCCATGGCCTCCTCGAGCGCGACCCGGGCGTGGGCCCGAGCTGTGGACGAATCGTCGACGATGAGGGCGCGCATGCACCGCCAGTCTCTCCGGACGACACCGTCAAACGCAACCCGCGCCTCGACGTGCAACGGCGACACAGCGGATCACACGACCTGTCCGCAGCTTCGCCACCTGGGGTGTAGGCAGACAACGGCTGCCCCTGAGCGCGCTATGACTGGGGTCGTGCGCTTCGTCGTCGTCCTCGTCCTTGGGCCCGTGGTGGCTTGCGCCGTGGCGCGTCCGCCCACCTGGGAGGATCTCCCGGTGGAGCCGGTGACACGAGCGAGCCCTGAGAGCGTCGGCGCCGTCGGCACCACGCGCGTCGCCAGCCTGACGGCGAAGACCCGTTCTACTTCGTCGGGGGCGCTCATCGACGCCGCTCTGGTCGACATGAACGCCAAGCGGGCTCACGCGCGTTCGCAGGGCCCCCTGAGCACGCTGTGGTCGACGGCGTGGATCGATTGCCTGGATGCCATCGACGACGCTGTCACGCGGGCTCCCCTGGCCTCGGACCTCGGCGCGTTCGTGCGCGCCCGCGTCACCCTCGAGGTCGAACTGCAGCGCGATCTCGAGGGCGGCGCGACCCTCCCCGCTTGGATTCCCCATCGCGTGCAGAGCTCACTCACCCTGGTCGACGAGAGCGTGCAGGAGCTGCGCGCCGCCAACGCCCCGGGCACCACCCTGGCCCCCATGCCACGCCTCGACGATGGTGACCTCGTGCTGCGGGCGCCCTTGTCGTCGATGGTCGTGAGCTCCCCCTTCGGACGTCGTCACGATCCCTTCGACGGCGGCGTCCGCTACCACGCCGGCGTCGATCTCGACGCCCCGAAGGGCGCTCCTGTCTTTGCCTCGGCATCGGGAATCATTGTCTACGCCGGGTCCCAAGGTGGCTACGGGCGCTACGTCGTCTTGGACCACGGCGACGGCGTCCGCACCCACTACGCTCACCTCTCGGAGATCAACGTTGCGCTGGGCACCCTGGTCATCGAAGGCGACGTCGTCGGCTACGTCGGCAGCACCGGCCGCAGCACCGGTCCGCACCTGCATTTCGCGGTGACCGACCAGCTAGGGGTGTTCTTGGATCCCATCGCCGTCCTCGACGTGCCTTTTGCGTCCCTCGAGGACCAGGTCGCGACATCGACGTCGACGTCGCCCTAACAGGGTGCGGAAAACTCCGCACCCTGCTGTACCTCCGGAGGGTCCCAGACCCTCCCTCGTCGAGGCGAAGCCTCGACGAGCCTCCCTCCCAAGGACGCGTCTGCCTCAAGACCTCGTTTTTCAGCAGCCTGCTAAGCCTGCTCACCCCAGCTGGATCTTGATTTCGGGGCTTCACGCGAGCGGAGCGCAGCGGAAGAAGTGCGCCCGCAAGGGCAGGAATATTCCGGAGCCGGGTGATGCAGTCGGCGCAGCCGACTGCATCACCCGGCTCCGGAATCAGAGCTTCGAGACCGAGCGGGCGAGCTCCGGTCGGAAGTTGCCGCGCAGCTCGATCAAGTTGCGAAAGCGCGTCTTTTTGCGGTTCTTGATGTAGCTGCCCTCCGGCTTGGTCAGCTCGCCCTCGATGTTGACGTCGGAGAAGTCGATGACGGTCTTCTTCGAATAGACAGTCTTGTCGGCCTCGACGGAGTCCTGGGCCAGCGCCACCGGCCCATAGAGCGCGGGCACGGACAAGGCGGCAAAGAGGGCAAGAACCAATGCGCGTCGCATGCAGACCTCCGGACGGCTTCTTGTATCGTCGTTCCAGCCCCTGTTCCACCCGGAACGAGCCCCACCCAGGAAAGCGCATGCGAGAGCCCTCCAAGGGCTGGCACGGCGCTGTCTATGGGCAGCTGCATCCACGGAGTCGAACATGCCCGTCAGAAACGATCCCAGCCTGAAGCCCACCAAAAGCACCTGCGCCACGCCCACGGCGACGGTGGCGACGACGGCGTCCACCGCCAAGCCGGCACCGACCGACGCCGAAGACCTCGCCCGCCCCCCGGCCGCCCCCGCCCGACATCTTTCGCTCGACGCCCTCAACCACGCTCGCGCCAGCCTCAGGCTCTCGCTCGTTCCGAGCGTGCTCACCAACGACCAGGCCTTTGACGTCGTCGGCGTGCTGGCCGGCCTGCCCGTCGCCGACTTCAGAAACGTGATCGACGAGATGTCCCGCGCTCCCCACCTCGAGCGGGTCTACCGCGCGCTGCGCCCAAGCGAGCAGACCACCTTCGTCGACTTGCTCGCCCGCAAGGGCGTGGTTGGCTTCGAGCTCGCACGTCCCCCGCCTCCTGCGTCGCCTCGCGCGCCGACGCCGCCTTCGTCGCCGCCTATCTTGCGCGATGATCCCCACCTCGCTCAGCCGCTGCGTGATGTCATTTTTATCCGCAACTCAACGGCCGTAAGACAATACAACGACGACTACGCCGCCTACCGGGCCTGCTACCAAGAAGCGGCCCAGAACACCAAGAGCATCGGTGAGCTGCGCGCCCTTGGCCCGATCAGCGCGCCGCAGACGCCGGAACATGCACCTGGCTTGTCCTATGACGATCCAAGCAGCATCAAATACGAAAGATTGCGCGGATCGAACAGCGCGGACGTTAGGACCGCCGTCGTCGTCGCCGACCAGGCCCGCGCGCTCACAGGGCGGCCGGTGGCTGGCGTCTCCGTCGGCGTCGAGGCCAAGGTGATGGTCACGCTGGCCAAGGTCGGCGTCGGTGCCGAGGGCTCCCTGCGTCGCACCGCCGACGGCCGCACCGAGGCGAAGGGAACGCCTGCGGTGCAGGTGAAGGTCGACGGCGTCACCATCAAGGCCACCGATGACGTCTTCGCTGTCACAGCCGAGATCGACCGGGTGAAGGCCAAAGCGCTGAGCGGCCCCAAAGACGCGGGTGCGGAGGTCTTGATCGATGGCAACGGTGGCTCGGTGGTGCTGGGCAACAAAGGCGTGAAGCTGTCCGCCACGGCGGCGGCGACCACGGTGAAAGCGGCCTTCAACGGCGACAGCATGGAGTTCGGCGTTGCCAAGGAGATGGAAGCGAAAAACGAGCTCGGCGGCATCAAGCTCGAGCTGGGTGCCTTCGTCGGGCTCCAAGGGGTGAGCAACGACGACGCCGACGCCTTCGTGTCGACGAGCGAGGTCGGCTTCTTCGACGCGCCACCCGAGCTCGCGCGGGGCAAGAGCTGGAGCGCGCTGCCCACCGACACCCGGGCCGACTACGAAGGGCTCGGCTGGTCCGCGCAGGAGTGGGCTGCTGCCCTGGACCTCGAGAAAGCCACCCGCCGCGCGTTGTGAAGGAGACCCGGGGCTCAAACGTCGAGGGCGCGAGCGCGTTCGACGGCGTGGACGCCCTTCACGCCTTCGAGAGCCTTCACGATGCGACGCAGCTGTTCGAGGTCGCTGATGCCGCATTTGAACGTGTTCACGGCGGTGCCGTCGTTGGTCACCTTGCAGTTGGCCTCGCTGATGTTCACCGAGTTCTTCGAGAACACGCCCGAGAGATCGGCCAGCATGCCCTCGCGATCGTCGGTGAGCACCCGCAAATGGATCGGCCGGGCGAAGGTCGAGTTTGCGTCCCAGGAGACGTCGATGCGGCGCTCGGGATCGAGCTCCATGATCTTCGCGCAGTCTCGGCGGTGCACGATCAGCCCACGACCCCGAGAGACGAAGCCCGCGATGGGATCGCCCTTCACCGGCGAGCAGCAGCGCGCGTAGTGCACGAGCATGTCCTCGATGCCCTCGATGCGCACACCAGAGGGAGCCCGCCGTGCCACGCGATCGATGAGCTGGGAGAGCCGCGACTTCTGCGCCACCGGCTGCTGCGGTTTCTCGCGCACTTCTTCGGGCAGGACCTTTTCGACGACGACCCCAGGCTGCAGCTTCCCAAAGCCCACCGCCACCAGGACGTCGTCGACGGAGTGGTATTTCTCCGACTTGAAAGCCTCTAGAATGGCTTCGGATTTAATGTATTTTTGTGCGCTCTCGCCAAAGCGCTTGAACTCACGCTCGAGCAACTCGCGGCCGATCTGGGTGGCGCGCTCGTGCTCGGCGGCGCGCAGCACTGCACGGATCTTGGTGCGCGCCCGTGACGTCTTGACGAAGTCCAGCCAATCTTTGTTGGGTTTTTGTGTCTTGCTGGTGATGATTTCGCAGGTGTCACCGTTGCGGAACTCATAGCGCAACGGCACGATGCGCCCGTTCACCTTGGCCCCGGCGCAGTGCATGCCGACATCGGAGTGGACGGCGAAGGCGAAGTCGACGGCGGAGGCGCCGCGGGGCAGCTCGAGCACGTCGCCGTTGGGCGTGAAGACGTAGACCTCGTCGGAGAAGAGCTCGAACTTCACCGAGTCCAGGAACTCGTTGGGATCCTTGAGATCGCGCTGCCAGTCCATGAGCTGGCGCAACCAACGAAAACCGTGTTCGCCGTCGTTGGCCTTGGTCTCGACCGATCCCTTCTCTTTGTATTTCCAGTGGGCCGCGATGCCTTCTTCGGCGACGAGGTGCATCTCGGGTGTGCGGATCTGCAGCTCGATGCGCTCGGCGCGCGGACCGATCACCGTGGTGTGCAGACTCTTGTAACCGTTTGGTTTCGGTAGCGAGATATAGTCTTTGAACCGCCCTGGAATCGGACGCCACAGCCCATGAATATGCCCGAGCGTCTCGTAGCACTGCCCAATGCTGTCGACGACGACGCGGAATGCGATCAGGTCATAGACTTCTTCGAGGGGAATGCCCTTGGAGGTCATTTTCTTGTGGATGGACCACAGGTGCTTGGGCCGCCCGAGCACCTCGAAGCCCTCCATGCCGCTCTTCTTGAGCACGCCCGAGATGTCTCCGACGACGGTGTCGATGAAGCGCTTGCGGTCTTTTTCGGTCTTGCCAAGGGCCTCGGTCAAGGCGTCCCAGTCCCGCGGATTTAGGTAACGGAAACTCAGATCTTCGAGCTCAATTTTCACCCATGAAAGCCCGAGACGATTGGCCAATGGCGCATAGATATCCATCGTCTCTCGGGCGATAGCAACCTGCCGATCTGGCTTCATGTGCTCGAGCGTTCTCATATTGTGAACGCGATCAGCCAACTTGACCAAGAGAACACGAATATCCTTGCTCATCGCCACGAGCATCTTGCGGAAATTCTCGGCCAGCTTTTCTTCGCTGGTCTGGAATTTCACCTGGCCCAGCTTGGTGACGCCGTCGACGATGTCGGCGATGTCTTTGCCAAAGAGCTCCTGCACCTCTTCGAGGGTGGCCAGGGTGTCTTCGACGGTGTCGTGCAGCAGCCCGGCGCAGATGCTGGCGTCGTCGAGCTTGAGCTGGCTCAGGATGCCGGCGACAGCGAGGGGGTGAATGAGATAGGGCTCGCCGGTTTTTCGCACCTGACCGGCGTGCACTTTCGCGCAGTAGACGTAGGCCTTCTTGATCAGGTCGACGTCGGCCCGCGGGTGGTAGGCGGCGACTGCGTCGAGGATGTCGTTGAGGCGAAGGGCGGACTGCATATTTGGGGCTTCCCCAATGTAACGCGCCGCAGCGCCCACTGCGTACTTCCCTGCGCAGCTCGCCTGCTTTTTCGTGCAGATCTGGACCCGTAGGGTCTCAGCCTCAGACCCGCTGGCTGACGTCGGCGGCGAGGGACAGGCTGGCGGTCAGCCCCGGCGATTCGATGCCCACGAGGTGGATCACGCCCGCAGGCTCCTCGTGAAGGACGAAGTCGACGTCGGCGGCGCCGGGGCCGGCCAGCTTCGAGCGCACGCCGCAGCCGTCGTAGATGAGGTCTTCTGCGGCCACGGGCCCGAGCAGACGGCTCGCCGCGGCCGCGAAGGTCGACCGCAGGTGCTCCGCGGGCGTGACGTCGTCGGCGTCGTCGACGTAGCGGGCGTCGGGACCCAGGCGCGCGCTGCCGTCGAGGCCGAGGGTCAGGTGGATGCCCAGCCCCGGATCCCCCGGCACCTTCACCGGGTACACCAGGCGTCGGTAGGCGGCGCTCGAGCGCAGACGGAAGTAGTCGCCGCGGCAGGCCCAATGACGCCAGTGGTGGACGCCGAAGAAGCCCGCGATGGCTGGAGCCCCAAAGCCCCCCGCGTTGACGATGCGCGCCGCCCGGAGGGGGCCCAGCGTCGTATCCAGGAGATGGTCACCACCGACCGGGGCGGCCCCCAGCACCCGCGCGCCGACGACGACGTGGGCGCCCCGGGACGCTGCTGCGCTGGCCAGCGAGCGCGTGAACCCCACAGCGTCGACGATGCCTGATTGCTCGCAGTGCAGGGCGCACAGCCCGTGCACTTGTGGCTCCAAGCGCGCGATGGCGGCTCCGTCGACGAGGGAGAGCCCCGGCGCGCCGCTCGCCTGGGCGTTGTCGAACAAGCGCTGGAGATGCGGCAGCTCCTCCACGGTGCGCGCGAGGACCAGCTTGCCCGTCTTGCGGAAGGCGACGCCGGCTTGCTCGCACCAGGCGTAGAGCCGCTGGTTGCCGTCGACGCAGCTGCCCGCTTTGAGGGAGGCCGGTGGGTAGTAGAGGCCAGAGTGCACGACGCCGCTGTTGCGGCTCGAGCCCCTCAACCCAAGGCCGCGCTCGCTCTCGAGCAGGAAGACGCTCAAGGACCTGCGAGACAGGGCCTCGGCGACGGCACACCCGACGACGCCGCCGCCGATGACGACGACGTCGACCCCGTCTGGGTTGGTCAGGTGGGTCACGGCGTCGTTGGACCAAAGACGGAGAAAAATCGCACCCACCAGGACTCGAACCTGGGACCCCCTGCTTAGAAGGCAGGTGCTCTATCCAGCTGAGCTATGGGCACGCAGGCGGCCGTACCCACCAGCCGCTGGACCGGCGGGAGGGCGGGTGGTCGGGGCGACACGATTCGAACGTGCGACTTCCAGTTCCCAAAACTGGCGCTCTACCAAGCTGAGCTACGCCCCGACAGCAGAGTCCCCAGAGTCGAGGTGCATCATCTCCTCCGTCGACTTGCTTCGCAAGCAGAACCCTCGATACTCCCGCGCAATGGTGCATCCGAGCGACATGGTGGCGAGTCCCGCGCGATTGGCGCGGCGGGCCCACATCGTCGAGGCGGCGAGCGCGCTGGTGAAAGCCCGCGCACCCGACGACTTCAACGCTGCTCGCTCCGCCTTGTGCGCCATCGACGTCGTCATGGTCGCGGGATCACCGTGGCTGCAGGATGGACTCGAGCGCGATTTCGCCAAAGACGAAGCGGGCTACCGAAAGATCGGTGGTGGCGCGAACACGCCGGGTCAGGCCTATTTTTTCCGCTCATCGGGGAACCTGATCCACTACCTCAAACGCGCGGGCTTCTACGTGCCGCGCGGCAGCCGACCCGAAGCCGTCGCCGGCATGGCTTGTTTCTTTGATTGGGAAGATCGGGGTCGGTTCAACTTCACCCCCGATCGCTGTGGGATCATCCTCGACGTCAAAGAAGGACACATCGAGCGCATCGTGCTCGCCCGTCGCGAAGGCGACGACAAAAGCGCCGACTTCTTCGTCTCCATCGTCGAGCTCGCCCGGGGCGACGCCTACGACCGCGCGCTCATCGGCTACTCCGATCTGCCTTAGCCCTTCGAGACGCGCCAGCGTCTTGAACATCAAGACGTCAAGCTGTCGCTTCGCGAAGAACACGTCCAGCCGCCGGCGTCAGGCTGCTTGGGGGACCGTCATCTTGCGCGAGAGGTCGCGGGCTTTTTCGGCGTAGACGGTACGGCCGCTTTCGATGAGCTGCAGCTGCGCCCGGGCTTCGCGATCGCGCCCAAGCTCGAAATAGGCCGTGGCGAGGTGGTAGCGCGTAAATTCGATGTCGCCGGGGCGCAGGTGCTGGCGCTCCTTCAGGGCCGCGTCGAGCCTCTCGATGGCAGCCTCGGGCTCTTTGCGCGCGAGATGCACCACGCCCAGGGTGCGCAGCGCGAACTGTCGGTCGGCCTGTGATGCCAACTGGAGTGCCTTTTCACCGTACTCTTTTGCGAGATCGAGATCGCTACCAAGACCTGACAGTGTGAAGGCGTAATTATTGTACCACAGCGCGCGGTCGGCCGTCGGAAGCTTGGCCGGGTCGATGGCATCCAGGGCTTGGCGCGCCGAGGGGAGATCGCCTCTTTCACAATAGATTGCAGCGGGCACCAATTTGGCCGCTTCATCGGTGGGGTTCGCCTGCAGGTGGCGCTCGAGGGCCTGGCGGGCTTCGTCGAAGCGGCCGCCGGCGAAGAGGCTGGCGACCAGGAGGCGGCTCGCCTGTTGATCCTCGGATTCGAAGCGAAGCACCCGGCGGCAGGTCTCGGCTGCCTTGTTGTGGTCGCCCGCCTGGTGCGCACGCACGGCCTCCTGAAAGAGCAGTCGGGCCATCTGGGTGCGGCGGCGCGGGGGGAGCAGGTTCGGCTCCACACGCCACGCTTCGCGCAGCCGCCCTTTGCGCATGAGCCACGACCCGGCCGCAATGGGCCCGTAGACGGCGACGGTGCCAGCGACGACGACCATCACCACTGCAATCACTGGATCCATAGGGGCAGCCTACGACCTGCGCGTGCATCCGGCCACGGGTTCCTCAGCCTGAGCGCCCGCGCTTCGAGCGGCGTCACAGCACGGACGGCCTAGGCCGACGGTGGCTCTTTTTTCAGTGGCCCGGTGACCGGTTCGTGCAGTTTGGGCTTCTTGGGACGCGTTTCTCCGGCGGCGACGATGCGATCGCGGCCCCGGCGCTTGGCCTCGTAGGCGGCCTGGTCGGCGACGTCGACCAGCACCTTGATGGGCGGCTCGTCGAAGGCGGGAGGCATGTCGTCGGGGTAGACGGCGACGCCGACGGAGATGCTCATGCGTCCCAAGGGTTGGGAGCTGCCCCCCGGGAGCTCGAGGGCGCGCACCGCCTTGAGCAGCTTGTCGGCGACCTCGAGACCGGCCACCTCGTCGGTGCGCGGCAGCACCACACAGAATTCCTCGCCCCCGAAGCGGGCCACGGCGTCGACCTTGCGCACGGATTGAGCCAGGGCCACCGCCACTCCCTTGAGGGCGTCGTCGCCGAGCAGATGGCCCATGCGATCGTTGTATTGCTTGAAGTGATCGACATCGAGCATGAGCACCGCGAGGGGCGTGTTGAAACGGCGGGCCCGTTCAAGCTCGGCGTCGAGCAGCCGGTTGAGCGCCCGGCGGTTCATCAGCTTGGTGAGACTGTCGGTGACCGAAAGCTCCAGGGTGGTCTGGTAGAGGTCGGCGTTGACGACGGCCATGGCGGCCTGGGCTCCGAGGGCCTCCAGCAGCTTGCCGTCGTCGTCGTCGAAGGCCCCGATGCGCGGGTCGTAGAATTCGAAGACGCCGACGACGCGGCCCTTGTGCAGCATGGGCACGGCCACCAGGGATCCTTCTTCGATGAGCGGCGGCGTCTGCACCGTGGGCGGCGTTGCCGTGCGCGCGAAAGGGTCGCGCAGGTCGTGCACGAGCAGCGGCGCCCCGGTCTCGGCGACCAGTCCCGTGATGCCCTCGCCGACCCGAAAGCGCCGGCCACGGACGTCGTCGCGATCGAGCAGACCCGAAGCCCGCACCACCTCGAGGCGGGCCTCGCGGTCTTCGGCTTCGACGACGAGGTAGATCAAGAAATCTGGCCGTCCGAGCTTCTCGCGGATGACGCGGCTCAAGCGCTCGAGCAGGGCGGCTTTGTCGAGGGTGGAGCCGAGGCGGTGGGCGGCCTCCATCAAGAGCTCCTGCGCTCGCACGCGGCGCTCGAGGGCGGCATTGCTCTGCTGCAGCCGCTCGGCGACGACGGCGAGCTCTTGCTTCATCGAGAGCTCGAGCTCGGCGGCATTCAGCTTGCGCTCGCGCTCGAGCTCATCGGCTTTCATCGAGGTGATGGCGCGGAGCATGCGGTTGAAGGCCATGGCCAAGGCACCCAATTCGTCGTCGCCGGCCACGCGCGCGCGCACCAGGAAATCACCGCGCTCGGCTCGCTTCATCAGCCGCGCGAGAGCAAAGACCGGCTTGCCCACGAGGCGATCGGCAAAGACCACGATGAGCAGCACCAGGATCACGTAGGTCCCGATCAGCACCAAGCCCATGACGGTGCGGTAGCGATCGAGGGAGGAGAACGCCGCGGCTTTGTCGACGACGACGTGGACGGCGCCTACTGGGTCTTGGCTGCTGTCGTGGCAGGCGGCGCAGCGGCGCGTGAACGGAATGGCATAGCTGACGGTCAAGGTGTCGCCGTCGACGTGGGATTGGCGCAGCCGGTCGGGGGCGGGCTGGCTCAAGCCCAATCGTGCCGCTTTGGTGGATTGCTTCACCTTGCCCTGGTGGTCGGCGACGTCGATGGCGATGATGCCGTCGGCGCGCTGCAGCTGCACCAGAATCTCGCGCGCACGGTGAATGTGTTCGCGCTCGACGTCGGCGGGGTCGGCGGCCTCGCGCTCGATGTCGTCGTCGACGGCGGGTTTTTTCTGCTGGCCCGGTTCGTCTTGCTCGTAGGTGGCGGCCACGGCCTCGGCCAAGAGGCCGATGTGGTCGGCGGCCACACGTTCGGCCTCCAGGTTTTGGTAGGGGGCGAGCAAGGCGAAGCCCACGGCGCCCAGCACCAAGGCCGTCCCGGCCGCCCAGGAGGCCAGACGCCGCGACACCCGACGCCGAAAAGGCACATCGACGTCGTCGACGCGCTCCAGGGCGGCTGTGGTCGCAGGGGGAAGGGGGTGAATCATCCGAGGTGGATCTTGACTCCGCGGCTCCACGGCGAGCGCACCGAGACGAGAGGCGCGGATGATGACGTTGTCGACGTCGGCATCCGCGTCGCTCGCCCAGCGTCGCTCAGAGCTTGAGCTCTTCCTCGAGGGCTTGGGCCAGGCCGGCGACCGTGGGGTTGCCGGTGTAGGAGCGGCCGTTGATGAAGAAGCTCGGCGTTCCTTCGATGCCAGCGAGCTCGCCCTTGGCCACATCTTCGTCGACCTGGGCAGCACCGCGGCCCGCAGCCAGGCATTCGTTGAGCTTGGTGTCGTCGACGCCGGCTTCTTTGGCGAGCTTCTTGGCGTTCTCTTCTTCGAGGCTGCTCTGGTTTGCATAGAACGTGTCGTGCACCGCCCAGAACTTGCCCTGCTCGCCCGCGCACTGGGCGATCTCGCCGGCGCGCTGGGCGTTGGGGTGCATCTGGCGCAGCGGGAAGTTGCGGTACTGGAACTCGACGCGGTCGCCGTATTTGGTGACGAGCTCTTTGACGTTGTCGCCGGCCTTGCTGCAGTAGGGGCACTGGAAATCGGCGAATTCGACGACGACGACCTTGCTGCCGGCCTTGCCCTTGACGGCGGTGTTCTTGCCGACCGGGAACTCCAGGGGGGGGCTGCGGACGTCGGGGAGCTTCTTTTGCACCGATGCCGACTTCAACAGGCCGCTGATGACCTCCTCGACGGCGGCCTCGCTCTTTTCACGCTTCAAGAACCCCACGACCTGCGGCTTGACGACGTCGAGGGGCGGGAGCTGATCGCCCATGGCCGTCTTTTGCTTGTCGTAGAAGGCCTGAACGTCGGCGTCTGCGGGCTCGGGCACGCGCTTGTCGACCTCGCCACGGACCCACTCCTCGTTGGTCTTGCCGGCCTTTTTCGCTTCGGCGCCGACCAGGGCTTCAGTGACGTGGTTGTCAAAGGCCACGCGGCGGACCCCGGAGACGGCGTCGCAGTATTGGCGCAGGGCCTTTTCTTCAGCGCGTTTCACCTCGGGGCCGAGGTCTTGGTAGGTCAAGGTCTTGCCGTCGAAGACGCCAACGACGGCGTCATCGGCCAGGGCCAGGGAGGCAGCCGAGCAGGTCGTCTTTGCACCCACCGACGACGGACCCGACGCAGCCGGGCAGCCAGCGACGCCGAGGAGGGCGATGAACAAGGAGGTGCCCAAGCTCTTCCGCAGCCGGGCGCCCTGGGGGGACCACACGGAGTGGGGGCGGCGCCCGGCGAGGACAAAGTTCAAGGAGCGGGTGATCATGATCTTTCCGGGGTGGTGGGAGGTGCGCACCTCTAGCTAGCCACCTGGCGTCGACCCGTCCATGCGGGTCGTCGAGCTCTTGGCGTCACGGGGGTCGAAGGAGGGCTCAAAGCCGCGGGCGCGGAGCGCTTCGATGAGATCCCGCACATGCTCCGGACCGCGCGTCTCGACGACGAGGTCGACGCGCACCTGCCCCAGGCTGCCGCTCAAGAAGGCCCGCTCGTGGTGCACCTCGATGACGTTGGCGCGCGTGCGGGCGACCTCGGTCAGGGCCTCGGCCAGGGCCCCAGGTCGGTCGGGCACCAACACCTCCAAGCGCGTGAGCCGGCCGCTCTCGACCAACCCGCGCTCGATGATGCGCGAGAGCACGCCGACGTCGATGTTGCCGCCACACACCAGCAGCGCGACCTTTCTGCCCTTGGTCTGCAAACGCCCGGCAAGCAAGGCGGCGACGGCGGCGGCTCCTGCTCCTTCGGCCACGGTCTTTTCGCTCTCGAGCAGGAACAAGATGGCCCGCGCGATCTGATCGTCTTCGACGGTGACGATGTCGTCGACGACGAGCTTGCAGACGTCGACGTTCTTTTGGCCCACCAGGCGCACGGCGATCCCCTCGGCCAGGGTGCGCGCCGCCGGCAGCTGCACCGGCTGGCCCGCGGCCAGGGCCCTGGTCATCGACGGCAGCACGCTGGGCTCGACGCCGATGAGACGCACCTGAGGACGCTGGGCCTTGATGGCCACCCCGATGCCCGCGATCAGGCCGCCGCCGCCCACCGGCACGACCACGTCGTCGACGTCGGCGAAGTCTTCGAGGATCTCGAGGCCAATGGTGCCCTGCCCCGCCATGACGTGATCGTCGTCGTAGGCGTGGACGTAGACGTAGCCGTGCTGGGCGGCGAGCTCCGTCGCTTTGGCGAAGGCGTCGTCGTAGTTTTCGCCGTACAGCACCACCTCGGCGCCGTAATTCTGGGTGCGGCTGACCTTGATGAGCGGGGTCGACACCGGCATCACGATCACGCTCTTGATGCCCAAGCGGGTGGCGTGGGCCGCGACGCCCTGGGCGTGGTTGCCCGCCGAGGCCGCGATCACGCCGCGCTTCTTGTCGTCGTCGCTGAGGGTCACCAGCCGGTTGAGCGCGCCGCGGGCCTTGAAGGATCCGGTGACCTGCAGGTTCTCGAGCTTGAGCCTCACCTCGCCACCGGCCAGCGTCGAGAGAGCCGACGAAGGCGCCAGCGGGGTGCGAACGACGAAACCGTTCAGGCGCGAACGGGCAGCGATGACGTCGGCGAGGGTGAGCACGGGCGTACTGTGCCGCATTTCAAGGCGCGCCAGCGTCTTGAATCATCAGAACTTCAAGACGCGCCAGCGTCTTGAACGTCCAAACTCCAAGACGCGCCAGCGTCTTGAATCATCAGAACTTCAAGACGCGCCAGCGTCTTGAACGTCCAAACTTCAAGACGCGCCAGCGTCTTGAACGTCCAAACTCCAAGACGCGCCAGCGTCTTGAACGTCCAAACTCCAAGACGCTGCGCGCCTCGTCGTTTTGAACCTCAAAACAGCGAATCCTGGACGGCGATGAGACGAAGCCGCACCCCAAATCTGGTCGGGGTTCCCAACGTCGCGACGTGCCCTCCGGTGCGCGCCGTGTTAGCGCCTGGCCATGTTGAGCGAGCAGGCAGCGGCCCTGGCGGCAGCGGGATCGGCCTTCGGCGTCGTCGGCGTCGTCGTCGCCTTGCTGGTGGCGCGTGGGGCCCCCCACCCTTCGGGAGAGCTGAGCGGGCGCGGTCGTTTTCCAGCCCGCGGCCTCGAGCGAGCCGTCCTTGCCGGCGTCGCGGCCATCGCCCTGGCAGGGATCTCGGCGTGGAACCTCGATGCCGAGGTGCAGATCGGCGTCGCCGCCCTCGTCGTCGGCCTGCTGTGGATGTGGTGGCGGGGCAGCTTCATGGCACTGGCTGATCGCACTCCCGCGCGCGAAAGCAGCGGCCACAGCGCGAGGATGCGGGAGCCCCGTGGCTGAGCACCTGAGCCCCGTGCAGCTGCAACGCTGGGCGGCCTTGCGCGGGCGCTGTGCCCTCGTCGTCGTCGGAGCCTTGTCGAGCCCAGCCGCCCGCGCCTTCGCTGAGCGGGTCACCGACGGCGACGCCCTCCCCCTGCCCACCGATGCCCGAGACCCCGCCCAGGCCGACGTGCTGGTGATCATCGGGCGCATCTCTCACAAGCTCGCCCCCGCCCTGCTGTCCCTGCACGGCGCCCTGCCCGCCGGTGCCCGCGTCCTGGCCTTCGACGACGACGACGACGTCCATTACGCGGTGGCGCGCGCCGATGCCATCGTCGACGTCGATGTGTTGGTGCCGGGCATGCCTCCTGACGATGAGACCCTGGCGCGTGCCCTTCAGGCCCTCTTCGCCGATGCGGGGGTTGCCCCATGATGGGCGTCGTCGCCCTGGTGCGGGCCCGCTTGCCGACGCTGTCGTTCACCTCGTGCGTCGAAGCTGACGTCGTCGTCTTCACCACCACCCCAGGCGACCTGCGCCCGCTCGCGCGTTTTCTGCACACCGATCGCGACGCGGCCTTCGACACCTTCGTCGACGTCACCGTCGTGCAATCCGCTGCCCTGTTGTTGGTGGTGTGTCTGGCTTCTCGGGCCCACGGCAGTCGCGTTCAGATCCGAGCCGCCCTCGACGACGACGAACCCGCTTTCCCCTCGCTGACCGGCATCTGGCGCGCCGCCTGGTCAGCGGAGCGCGAGCTCTGGGAGATGTTCGGCGTGACGCCGACCGGTCATCCTTCGTTGCGCCGGGCCTTGCTGCCCGAGGGCTTCGCGGGGCACCCGCTGCTCAACAGCTACCGCATCCAAAAGGCGCAGCCCCAGGTCCCCACGGCCCGACCCGCGCGCATCGTGAGCGGCCCGGTCCCCCGGCGCCCCAAATGAGAACCATCCTCGAGGAGCTGCCAGGCGCCTTGATGCCCGACCTGCAAAAGGAGAGCGAAGATCCGGGCGTCGAGCGCGACGTCGTCGACGACGATCTCGTGCGACCCACGGTCGAAGACGAGCTGCCTCGCGAGGTCGCCCGCGGTCGCCGGAGTCCCCTGTCGCGGCATACCTCGCACAGCATCGGCCCCCTCGATCGCAGCCTGCCCCTGCCCCTGGGTCTGCGCCTCTCTCTCGAAGGCATCCGCGTCACCGACGTCGCCGTCGACATGGGTTTCACGCACCAAGCGCTCGAGCGCCGGTCGCAGGGGCGCGCCGTCGACGTCGGCCTCTTTGCTCTCATCGCTCGGGCCGAGCCGGGATTGCAGAGCGCCCTGGCGGTGGCCTGCGCCGTCGAGCGGCTCGGGGGCCGTGACGACAAAACGCGCCGGCCCTCGGCGTCGACGACGGCCCACCGGCGCATCGCCCTCGATCTTTTGATCATCGTCGAGAACATGCGTCTGCTGGCCTGCCCTGCGCTGCGCGCGGCTGGGGGGCGTTTGGGACCTCGCACCCTCGCGCGCACAGCCTGGCGCGCCGCCGCTGGACTGCTGGACGGGTTGTGCGCCGACGACGTCTTTCACGCTCCTTTTGGCGTGCGCCGGCCCTTGCCCGCCGAGGAAGCCGAGATGCTCTTGCGCCTCCTCAGCGATGTCGAGGAGCCGCTCTTGGCCCTCGATCCCGCGCGCGCGTTTTCCTGGCTCGAGGGCGTGGGGCGCCTGGGCCCGGCCATCGCCCGCAGGCTGGGCGTCGACGGACCGGCGCTGCGCGCCAGCGGCGACGTCGACGACACTCCCGGCATCGATCTCGAAGCTGCCCCACCTTTGGTCATCGAAGGCAAGGGACTGCGGGGCTGTGCCTGGTCGCGCCTGCGCGTGCGCCATGCCGACGCAGTCGACGCAGCGGCTCGCCTGCGAACGCGCTTGCAAGCCCTCCCCGACCCCGAGGCCGAGCCCCCCACCCTCCACGACGTCGCCGATGGCATCGGCACCGCCCAGGTGCGCGGCCCCGCGGGCACCACGGCAGCGCTCGTGGCCATCGCCGGCCAGCGGGTGCAACGCCTGCGTTTGCGCCCCCCCGATCTGGCGCTGGTGGCCGCGCTGCCTCCCGCTCTCGTCGACGTGACGCTCGAAGACGTCGCCGCCGTCGTCGCCTCCTTCGGCATTCGCGCTTCAGCTGTCGACCGCTGAGGCTTTGAGGCCCGCGAGAGTCGCCAGGGCATCGACGTCGTCGGGGCGCAGGATCAGCAACAGCTCGAGCACGCCCTCGGCCCTCTTGATCATCTGGCGCGCGAGATAGAGATCGATGGCCTGCTTCCAGGCTTCGACGGCGCCCTCGGAGTCGCCGAGCTTGTCGCGCACGTCGCCAAGGGTCTCCCACACCACGGCGTCTGCCAGCTCGTCGTCGACCAGGCTCTGCAACACGTCGCGGGCCTCCGCTGTGTGTTGCAGACGCAACAGGTCGAAGGCTTGTTGCAGCCGCACCCGCAGCAGCGTCATCCCCCGTCCCCTTGATGTCCGATCGCGCCGGCGGCGTTGTCTCCGTCTGTGGTGCTCACTCTCGCATGCGGCGTGCCTTCGTTCCGCACCTCGTCGGCTCGCGCTCGATCATCAACGGGACGCGGGATCACTCGGGCTCACGGGACAGGTCACCGTCGGCGTCGACGAAGTAGTCGAAGCCCTTCTCGCGCCGCAGACCGGTGACGACGACGACCTCGGTCTTGGCTTTGGGCACACCGCGCTCCATGCGAACGATGTTGCAGCGTTTGTCGACGTAATAGAGGTACCTGCCCTCGTCTTTCACGAGGCCGGCCGCAAAGACCTTCTCGGGAGGCTGATCGGGCTTCTTCTTCGTCGCCATCGAGGCTTCCTTAGCACGCGGCTCACGGCGCCAACGCCAAGCGCTGCCCGGTCACCTGCTCGAAAGCGGCGGCGAGGGCCTGGGCCAGATCGGCGCGCGAGCCATCGTTTTCGACGACGACGGCGGCGCGCTTTCTTTTTTCCGACAGGGGCATCTGAGCGGCCACGCGCGCTCGGGCCGCAGCCTCTTGCAGGCCGTCGCGCTCCATGGTGCGGCGCAACTGCACGTCGTCGGCGCAGGCAATGAGGATGGTCCCGTCCATGGCGGCGTCGAGGCCGTTTTCGAAGAGCAGGGGCACCTCGTAGACGGCGACGTCGGCTCCCTTGGCGCGCAGCTCTTCGAGGCGCGCCGCAGCAAGGCGTGCGACCTCGGGGTGGACGATGTGATTGAGCGCTCGTCTCGATTCATCATTTTGAAAAACGATAGATCCAAGCTTTTTCCGATCGAGGCCACCCTCGGGCAGCAGCACGTCGGGCCCAAAGCGCGCAACGATGGCGGCGAGGCCCAGCGACCCCGGGGCCACGGCATCACGGGCGAGCACGTCGGCGTCGATGACGGCGACGCCGGCCTTCGCCAGCATCTTGCCGGCCGTGGACTTGCCCGAGGCGATGCCACCGGTGAGGCCAATGAGCTTCATGCAGCACCCGTGAGAGCGTGACGTTGACGACGAGCCTTCACCCAGGCCTGCAGCTCAGCGACGGAGCGGCTGTTCAAGACGTCGTCAGCCCCAAGCCCCGCCCGCCGCGCCAAGGCCAGTCCATGGTGGAGGTTCTCGAATTCGTCGACGGCGTGGGCGTCGGCGGCGATGGAGACCAGCACGCCCCGCTCTTTGGCTTCGCGCAGCCAGCGCTCGGCGAGATCGAGACGCGCCGGATTGGCGTTGAGCTCGACGGCGCAGCCGCTGCGCTGGCACGCTTCCAACAACGCAGAAACGTCGAAATCTGCTGCGGCCCGGGAGAGCAAGAGACGTCCCGTGGGGTGGCCGACGACGTCGACGGCTCGGTGCTCGGCGGCCCGGATCAGGCGCTGGGTCAAAGCCAGACCCTTCATGCCGAAGCGCTGGTGCATGGAGGCAACGACGACGTCGAGGTCGAGGAGGTCTTGGTCGTCGTAGTCGAGGGCACCGTCTTTGAGGATGTCGCTCTCGACCCCCGAGAACACATGCACCCGCTGGGGCAAGAGCGCGGCGTTGACAGCATCGACGTCGGCGCGCTGGGCCCGCAGCCTGCCGGCATCCAGTCCGTGGGCATAGCCCGCGCTTTGGCTGTGGTCAGAGATGCCCATCCATTGCAGGCCCCACGCCCCCGCCGCCGCGGCCATCTCGACCAGCGTGTTGACCCCGTCGGAAGCGGTGGTGTGGTTGTGCAGCGCGCCGCGCACATCGCCGCGCTGAAGGAGCCGGGGCCGCCCGCTGCTTTTCTCGACGACGACGGAGCCTTCTCGCTGCTCGGGGGCCGCAGGCCACAAGCCGAGCCGCTCGTAGACGTCTGCCTCGGTGCGCGCTGCAATCTGATCCAATTCGAGGGAGCGTTTTTGCGCGTGGGCCTTGAGCGCCGCGATGTGGGCTTCGCCGCCTGTGGCGAGCAACAGGGCGCAGCCGAACATCTCTGGAGTTACTGAAGCGACGAATCGAACGCGCGGATCGAGATCAGCTGGAGCAGCAGCCTCGGTGACGACGACGACGTCGCCCACCAGCTCGCAGCCGCGCCGGTGATCGCCCGCCAGCTCCGCCCGCAGGCCCTTCGAAACGCACAGTTTCAGGAAAGACGAAACAAGATCCTCGGCTTGATCCCGCCGCAGCAGCTCCGCTTCTCCCTGGGCGCGGGCCAGCTGCTCGAGCAAGGCCCTTTGGGTCTTGTCGCCGAAGCCCTCGAGGGAGGTGAGGCGGTTCTCCTTGCAGGCGTATTCGAGCTCGCCGAGGGACTCGATGCCAAGCTCCGTCCAGAGGCGCTGGATCTTCTTGGGGCCCAGGCCCTTCAGGCGGCGCAGCTGAAAGAGGCCCGCAGGCAGCTGGCGCTTGAGCTCATGAACGAACGGGGACGCCCGCTCAGCCAGTGCGTCGTCAACGACGGCGGCCAAGCGCGGCGTCATCTCAGGCAATGGCAGGAGGGCCTGCAACAGGTCGCGGCCGTCGACCTCGAGGCTGCGCAGCGCCCAGGCAAGGCCGGTGGCGCCCTTGGGATCCACCCGCGCGTCCTGGAGCAGCTCGGCGCAGAAGGCCAGCTCATTCAAGGCGTCAGCGACGGCGCGGCGTCCCACGGAGTGCTCCTGCGTGCGGGTCCGTCCTGCGGTCTATCTCGTCCCGTCGACCGCGGGGAGGTCCCGACGACGGAGCCACTCGTTGATCTGCTCCGCGCCCTGTAGTCCAAAGGGCCTGCTGTGCGAGTGCGCGTTTGGGCCCGGGGGTGATCCGTGCAAGTTCACGTCGTCGACGGCACCTTTGAGCTCTTCCGCTGCTTTTTCGGAGCCCCGCCGCGTCAGCGCTCAGACGGTGTCGAGATCGGCGCCACCCGCGGGCTCATCTCCACACTGCTCTCGCTGCTCAAGGAGCCCGGCGTCACCCACGTCGGCGTCGCCTTCGACACCGTCATCGAGTCTTTCCGCAACCAGCTCTTCGCCGGCTACAAGACCGGTGACGGCATCGATCCGAACCTGCATCGGCAGTTTCCCCTCGCCGAGAGGGCCACCCGTGCCTTGGGTCTGGTGACCTGGTCGATGATCGATCACGAGTGCGACGACGCCCTCGCCACCATGGCCACCCGCGCCGCCGCCGACGCGCGGGTCAGCCGGGTCTGCATCTGCTCTCCCGACAAGGACCTGGCCCAATGCGTGCGCGACGGCCGCGTCGTCCTCGTCGATCGCATCCGCAAGACCACGCTCGACGAAGACGGCGTCGTCTCGAAATTCGGGGTTCCACCGTCGTGCATCCCCGATCTGTTGGCGCTCACCGGCGACACCGCTGATGGGGTTCCGGGGCTGCCCGGCTTCGGCGAAAAAAGCGCGGCCGCACTCTTGCGAAAATATGGAAGCGTCGAAGCGATTCCCGACGGACCCTGGCCCAAAGACGCGGGCGTGCGCGGCGGCGACCGGCTCGCAGCCACCCTGCGAGCCTCGCGGCTCGAAGTCGCGCTCTACAAGAAGCTGACGACGCTGGTGTGTGACGTGCCCTTGCGCGAATCCGTCGACGACCTCTGCTGGGGCGGCCCCGATCCGGTGTTGCTGGCCGCCATGGCCCAAGAGCTCGACGACGACGGCCTCATTGCCCGGGTCGACAACGTGTTGCGGCTCAAGACGCCGACGCCTTGTTGAGTGCTCCGTGCCTCAGTTGCTCGCGCGCCTGAGGCCCCTTGCTCCCGTCACACCAGCTTGACCGGACCGAAAGTGCGGGCTTTGTCGAGGGTCTCGCTCCACTCGCTCTCGGGGTCGCTGTCGACGACGATGCCGCCGCCGACGTGCAGGGATCCGGCGCCTGCGTCCGGCCGGATCCAGGTCCGAATCAAGAGGGAGGAGCGCAGGGCACCGGCCCGGTCCACCAGCCCCAGCACCCCCGAGTAGGGCCCCCGCGCTCCCGCTTCGAGAGCAGCGATGACGTCGACGGCGGAGGACTTCGGGGCCCCCGTGATGCTCCCCCCGGGCGCGCAAGCCTTGAGCAAGTCGCCGATGCCGGTGCCGGGCTGAAGGCGCGCGCTGATGGTGCTCTCGAGGTGGTGCACCGAGGTCGTCGTCACCGGATGCATCAAGCTCTCGACGGTGACGCCGCCGACGACGGCCACCTTGCCGAGATCGTTTCTCAGGAGGTCGACGATCATGACGTGCTCGGCCTGATCCTTCGACGACGACCTCAACTGCTGGGGATCGAGGTGACGCGGCAGGGTGCCCTTGATGGGGAAGGTGCGGGCCGTGCCCGCTGCCAGATCGACCTCGAGAAAGCGCTCCGGCGAGAGGGAAACCAACGAGCCGAAGCCCTCGATGTCGACGAAGGCCGCGCACACCGGTGGGCGAGCGACACCGAGGAAAAAGGCCAGACCCTCTTCGTGGCTGCGGGGCTCGACCTCGAGGCGGTGGGCCAAATTGGCCTGGTAGATGACGCCGTCGAGCAGGTGCTCACGACAACGACGCACCCGCTCGAGGTGAGCTTGGTGCTCCCGAGCCTTGGTCGACAAAGAGGGCAAGCGCGCCGCGGGTACCGGGACGGAGGCGAGGTCGACGTCGACGACGCGGCAGCGCCAGACGAAGCAGTCGGGACCCAAGGAGGCATCGCCGGTGCGACCGAGGGAGGCCTCATAGCCCCACAGGAACAAGATGCGTTCGTCGTCGCCGAGGGTGGCCCAGGCTGCGTCGACGTCGTCGATGCCGTCGAGCGTCTGCACGCGATCGAGCACCACGCCTCCGAAGTGCTCGCCGCGCAGAAGGCAGCGACCCCGCGGGATCTGACGCATCAGCCTTGCAGCCGCGTGAAATCGGCGACGCCGCTGAGCCGGGCGACGATGGCACCGAGCAAGGCCAAGCGCGCCGAACGCAAACGCGCGTCGTCGGCCATCACCATGACGTCGTCGAAAAAGCGATCGACCGCGAGTTTGAGCTGCACCACCTGGCGCAGCGTTTCGTCGTGGGAGTTGCCCGCCACGAGCTCGGCGACCGCGTCGCGCAAGCCGCGTTCGCTCGGGTGCTCGAGCTCTTCGGCAGCAGGAACGACGACGCCGACGACGTTGCCCTCGTCACGGGCCTTTTTCACGATGTTCGACACCCGCTTGAAGGTGGCCGCGACCCCCGTGAAGTCCGCGGGACCGGCCGCGCGCAAGGCGGCCAAAGCCTGCACGCGCTTTTCGACGTCGGGCAGGTCGTCGAGGCTGAGCCCCGCGGCGGCGTCCTTGGAACAGGCCGCGTCGACGAGGTCCGCGACGTCGACGAAGCCCTTGGCCGCACAACGATCGATGAGCACCGAGCGCAGGCGCCCCGCGATGAACCCCTTGGCTTCGGCGACGAGCTTCGCTTTGTCGGCTGTGGCCAGCTTGCCCTGCCGTTGAAAAGCGTCGACGGCGCTGTGGGCCAAGGCCTCGAGAGAAAAGGAGTAGCCGAACTCGACGGCGAGGCCGACGACGGCGACGGCGGCCCGGCGCAGGGCAAAGGGATCGGCGCTTCCGGTGGGTGCCTTGCCGATGCCCAAGATGCCCACCAGCGTGTCCAGGCGATCGGCGAGGCCCACGATGGCGCCGATATCGGAGCGCGGCAGGGCGGCTCCGGCGTGGCGCGGCGCGTACTGGTCCTCGATGGCCCAGGCGACGTCGACGCTCTCTTCATCGTGCAGCGCATAGGTGCGCCCCATGACCCCCTGCAGCTCGGGGAATTCGTTCACCACCCCCGAGGTCAGGTCGGCCTTGGCCAGCAGAGCTGCCCGCGTTGCTTGGGCGCTGGTGTGCTGCACATCGAGGCCGCGCCGCTGCAACGACGACGACACCAGCTGGGCGATGCGGTCGGCGAGCTCGACGGTGCGCCGGGCCTTTTCGCCGTAGTGCCCGAGCTCCTTGTGAAACACGAGCTTGTCGAGATCCGCCACCCGCGAGGCCAGGGTGCGCTCGCGGTCGGTGCGGAAATAGAAGGCGCCGTCTTCGAAGCGGGCTCGCAACACGCGGGCGTTGCCGGCAGCCAACGCAACCTTGTCCCGGCTGTCGGCGCCGGCGACGACGACGAAGCAGGGCAGCAACGATCCGTCGACGCCGCCCACCATGAAGTACTTCTGGTGCTCGCGGGCTTCAGAGATGAGCAGCTCTTTGGGCACCACGAGGAACTTGCTGTCGAAGCGACCCAAGAGAGGGAAGGGCTTTTCGACCAGGTTCTTCACCAGATCGACGAGCGCAGGATCAGCGACCAGCCGACCAGACTCGGCCGTCGCCAGCTCGTTCACGCGCGCGACGATGAGCTCCGCCCGCTCTTGGCGCGAGAGCATCACCTGTCCCTGGACCAGAGCGCGTTTGTAGGCCGCAATGGAATTGACCTTGACCTCGCCGGGCGCGTGATAGCGATGTCCGCGCGTGGTGGTGCCAGAGACGACGTCGGCGAAGCGGATCGAGAGGGGTTGGCCCTGAAAGAGCGCCAGCAGCCACTGCACGGGTCGGCCAAACACCTGACCATTGGTCATGTGTCGATCACCCCAACGCATCGTCTTTGGAAACGGGATGCTGGGCAGCAGGGACTCGAGAAGATGTGGCAAAACCTCCGAGGTCGGCCGGCCGAGCTCCTTGCGCTTGCCCGCCACCACGGGGCCCTTCTTCGAGTCCTTTTGGTAGACAGCAGAAGCATCGATCTTGTTCTTGTTCAAGAACCCAGCGCCGGCCGGCGTCGGCTGCCCGTGGGCGTCGAAGGCCACCGACCACTGGGGACCGGTGATCTCTTCTTCGAGGTCCTCTTGACGCTCGGCGAGGGCGTCGACCATGAGCGCCAGTCGGCGGGGGGTGCCGTCGACGACGACGCCGCTGCAGGCGATGCGCTGCTCTTTGCAGAGACGCGGCAACTCGGCCTGCAAGAAGGCCAAGGCCGGGTCGATGAAGCCCGCGGGCAACTCTTCGCAACCGATCTCGAGGAGCAGTTCTGTGCCTTGCATCTCAATGCTCCGTGGCGGTGCGGGGGGCGCTGGTCGCGGCGCTGGGCGCCGGTGACGACGTCGACGACGCCGTTGCCCCGGCGAGGGCTGTCAGCTCGACATCCTCGAACAAGCCCTTCAACACCGGTGCGGCGGCAGCGGCCACGAAATGAGCGCGGTCGGGCCCCGTCAGCATCGGGAACCCTTTGGCCGCACGGCTGGCCAACCAGCCCTCGGCACAAGCGCGGGCGAGCTCACGGATGCGACCGATGTAGGCCGCCCGCTCGGTCTGGCTGACGACGCCGCGGGCCTGCAGCACATTGAACGCGTGGGAGCACTTCAGGGTGTGCTCGTAGGCCGGGAGCACGAGGGGATGGGGATCGCTGAGCGCCAGCAGGCGTGCTGCTTCGCTTTCGCAATCATCGAAATGACGAAGAAGAGCAGCCGTATTCGCCTGTTTAAAGTTATAGTGAGACCACTCAAACTCATCCTGCTTGTGAATGTCGCCGTAGCTGACGTGCTGACCATTGGGCAATACCGCCCAGACGAGATCGTAGACGTTTTCGACGTTTTGCAGGTACATGGCAAGGCGCTCGAGTCCATAGGTCAGCTCACAGGCTACCCGCGGCAACTCGAGGCCCCCACATTGTTGGAAATAGGTGAACTGCGTGACCTCCATGCCCTGGGCCCACACCTCCCAGCCGAGGCCGGCGGCGCCGAGGGCCGGGTGCTCCCAGTCGTCTTCGACGAAGCGGACGTCGAAGTCGGCGGGCTCGATCCCCAGGGAGCGCAACGACTCGAGGTACTGCTCTTGTACGTCTTTTGGACTGGGTTTCAAGATCACTTGGAACTGATAATAATGCTGCAGTCGATTGGGGTTTTCACCATAGCGTCCATCCGTGGGGCGCGAGGTCGGCTCGACGTAGGCGGCGTTCCAGGGCTCGGGTCCCAACACCCGCAGAAAGGTGTGCTTGTTGAGCGTGCCTGCGCCGACTTCGGTGCGGGTGGGTTGTACGATGATACAGCCGCGATCAGCCCAGAAGCGTTGCAGGCGCAAGATCACCTCTTGAAAGGTGCGCGCGGGCTCGGGGCGCGCGCTCGGCGCCAGCGCGGGGACATCACCGATGATCTCGGCCATCACGCCGAGAGCGGCAAGCTCGGACGCCGACGGCTTGTGGGGCGTCTGCAGGCTCGCCAACGCGTGCTTCTTCGCCGACTTCTTGGCAGGCGCTTTCTTCTTCCTCGACGGCGCCGCTGGCCGCGCGGCAGCGGTCTTTGTCTTCGAGCGCTTTGTCTTCGCCGTGGGCTTGGCGGCCTTTTTGGGGGCGGCGGCCTTGGTCTTGGCCGGCGGCTTCTTGCGGGGTTTTTTCTTCACGCGGACCTCGTCAGCCGGGAACAGGGCCCGATCGGGCTCCACCCGTCGGGAGAAGGTCTGCGACCCTCAGAGAGAAGGAGCGGACGCGCAAGGCGCCTTTCACTCCTCAGCGCTTGGCGGCGATGACTTCGATCTCAACGCGCACATCGCGGGGCAAGCGGGCGACCTGCACGGTGCTGCGCGCCGGGAACGGTTGCTCGCTCGAAAAACGCGTCGCGTAAAGCTCGTTGACCTTGGCGAAGTCCGAGAGGTCAGACAGGAAGATGGTGGCCTTGACGACGTCGGCGAAGGAGCAGCCCGCTGCCGTCAATACCGCATCGATGTTGTCGAGCACCCGCCGGGTCTGTTCTTCGATACCGCCCTCGACCACCTGGCCGGTGGCTGGATCGAGGGGAATCTGGCCCGAACAAAAGACCAGCTCGACGGGCTTCACCGCGATGGCCTGGGAGTAGGGACCGATGGCTTTGGGGGCTTTGTCGCTGGCGATGACACGCTTCGTCATGGCGGGCGGTGTGTGTCGTCGTCGACGTCCTGTCAAGGCTCGTCGAGGACGTGTTTGGCGAAGGCGGCGGCGGCGGCGCGGTGTCCGGCAGCGGCCCGCTCATGCTCGTCAGCGAGGCGGCGGGCCAGGGCCAGGGGTCTCAAGACCTGCACCTGCGCGCCCCAGCTCAGGAGCCAACTCTCGAACATCAGCGTTTCGCCCGAGAGGCGCACCGACACGCGCAAGCCGCCATCGCTCCAGGGCTCGGCGTCGACGGCACTGTGCCAGGGGCGCGCCCGCACGTAGGGCGCGGCCTGCGGCGAAAAATGCAGCGTCACCACCTGCTCCGCACCCAACGACGACGACGGACGCGCCGGACCCCAGCGCCGCGCCGCGCTCGCCAACGCCCGCAGACGCACCTCGGTGGGCAGTAAGGCATCACCGACCACCAGCGGCACTTGATCGATGCGCTCGATGGCCCACCAGCGGGCCTGGCTGCCATCGTCGTCGACGTCGACGCCGAGCACATAGAGGCCGCCCTTGTACAGCCCGATGGTGGCCGGATGGAGGCGTCGTCGCTCGGGGCCGCTGCGGGGCGAGGTGTAATCGATCTCGACGAGCTTTCCCTCCAACACAGCATCGAAGAGCACCTCGAAGATGTCCTCGCGGCCGGTGTAGTCCTTGGCCTCGTTCTCGAGGACGACGACGGCGTCCTCGAGACGGCGCAGCTCGCCGGCGATCTTCAGGCCCCGCAGACGCAGGGCGGCGCGCACGGTGGTGTCGACGGCCTCGCGCACGCCCAGGTTGCGCGGCAAGAGGGCCGCGGCCACGAGCAGGAGCGAGAGAGACTTCACGGCCATGGGCGAGACGTCGACGGCCTCGAGGTCGAGGCGCGAGCGCAGATGGTGCAGCGCGAACTCCGCGTCGCGACCGACCCGCACACTGTGCACGGGCAGCCCAGCGGCTTTGATGCAGGCGAGATAGCGCTCGGCGGTGCGGCGCTCGAGGCCGTATTCGTCGGCGAGGCGGTCGTAGTCGAGCCGTCCGCCGTGCAAGAGCACCAGCGCCAGCTGCAGCAAGACGACGTCTTTGGGGAGCTTCGCGGCCCTCGCTCTCGCCACCGATCAGAGCTCGATGACCGACAAAGACGCGAGGGTGCGCTTCACCAAGGCCGCGTCGAGGCAGCGGTGCTGTGCGAAGACGACGTCGCTGTCTTGCTCGTAGAGCGCCTTCCACGCGCCCGCGGCTTTGAGCAAGGGCGCAGCCTCAGGACGAACGACGAAGGCGGCGATGGCGACCAGGCCTGCTTGCTTGGCCTCGCACACATCGGCGCGCAAATCGGCGACGGCGACGCGCACCGCGCCGGTCAAACGAAGATTGGCACCCGCGCTCGGGCGCACGTTCAAGGCCTCGAGGGCGGCATGACGTCGTCGCAGGCTGCCGTCGCTCGTCAAGCTCATCAGGCGTTCGTCGATGTCGGCGCCAGGCCAATCCTCCAGCGTTTTCACGGCGAGGCTCGCGACCTTGTCGACGCCCAGCGCATCGAGGGTGTTTTGCAGCGCGCGCTCATCGCGGGCTGTACCCGCCGCCTGGTAGGACTTGAGCATGCCGTCGCGGTTGCCCTTGAGGAAGAGCGCGTGGCCCTTCCAGACCGCGTCGTGGAGCGTCGGCTGCTTCTTGCTCTCGAGCAGGGTGAGAGCGGCGTCGACCTGGCCTTTGGCCAACATGCCCTCGATGTCGGCCTGGCCCCAGAGCACCAGTGCTCCCATGCCGAACGCAAGGGCGAAGCCGGCGACGAAGACGGCGCCGAAGGCCGTGGGACTGCGCCAGAGCCGCAGCAGCGTCGACGGCTTCGTCACGATGGTGCCGGTGAATTTGCGGGTGCTGGCCGCGCGCTGGGCCAGATCTTCGGGGCCCTCGATCCAAGGAGAAGGCTCCGTCCTCGCCGTCGTCGTCGTCGCCGTCGTCGTGCGGGGCGGTGGCGGCGGGGCGGGGGCAGGAACCACAGCAGCGACGGGGGGGGCCGGGGGCGCCACCGGAACCAAGGGCGGCACCGGTGCAGGGGGGAGGACGGCTGCGACGGGCGCAAGGTGAACAAGGGGCGCAGGCACGGCCAGCCCGGCGCCGAAGACGGGCAGGGGTGCGCTGGGCGGGGAGGTCGGGGGGGATGCTGCTGCGGCGGCCTTCGGGCTGGCCCCAGCCTCCTGCCCGCAGGCAAAGCAGAGGGCGCCGTCCCAGGCGCGACCACAGCTCGGACAACGTTGCACCGCCATGTCTGTGCAGATCCTACTCGCCTTTGCCCGCGCCCTTGAAGCCGTCGTCCTTCTTGGCGAAGAGCAGGTTGAACGTCGTCATCGAGCCGGCGATGCCAGCGAGGTCCTTTTCGACCTTGTCCTTGGTGGCGGGGTCGAGCGACGACGACGACAGCGCTGCGTCGAGACGGGCGATGGAGCGCCGCAACAGCGCCAGCCGAGCCCACAAGCCCTCGATGGGCACTTCGCGCAGCTCGCCCGCTGCCTTGCTGGCTGGCGAACACGCCAGGCGCGCGCTCCCGCCCCGAAAGCGCTCCTGCAATGCCGGCACCGGCTCGACGCCATGGAGCTGTCCGGCCAGCACCGGCACGCCCACCGCGGCAACGTCGACGTCGTGATCCCGGAAGGCGGCATGGGCCAGCGCGTCCACCGATGGCGGCGGCGCCTCGCGGGTCATCTTGCGCGTCCGGGCTTTGATCTCGGCGCGGCGGGGGTTGCCGCCTTTTTCCGTCGAGCGCGCGTTCCACTCGGCGTAGGCCGCGGACTCAGCGCGCGGCCGGTAGTAGGGGCAAATGGGAGCGTTGCAGTCCAAGAACTGCGTCGCCGATCGATCGAGCAGACACTGGCCCGAATTGCGCGTGAAGCGGTTCTTCTCGCGGGGGGACCAGGCGACGCAGGTGCCGCATTTGAACGACTGCGGACATTGGGCGTGCACCGACGACGGCGCCGACAGGCACGAGTGCTGGATGCCACAACTGCCATCTTGCAGCAGGGGGAGGGAGGCCATGAGCCCGTGGTTAGCAGGGTCTGGCCGCAGCGGCCATGCGCGGGCTCAGCGACGGCGCTTCGACGACGCCGACCACTGCTGGAGTCGATGGCGCACCAGCTCCTGCAGCGCCGGGTCAAGCTCGCTGCGGCCGTGGGCGAAGACGACGTCGCGGGCGGCGGCGGATCGATCGATCCACAAGAGGGTGAGAGCGGCGCGGCGGAGCTCGACATCCTCGTCGTGCAGCAGCCCCGCGGCGAAAGGCAGGCCCTGCCCCTGCCGCGCGGCCCGTGCTCCTTGGGCCAGGGCCGCGTGCACCCTGAGCTCAGGGATGGGGCTCGCCCTCAAGGTGACCAACGCCGAAGCAACGGAGAGGCCAGGGTCGACGTCAGGCCGGGCCCCCAGCAAGCGGATGGCGCGCGCGCGGTGCACGACTTTGACGTTGTCGTCGAGGGCGACGGCGAGCAGGTCGCGGGTGGCGGCGGTCTCGACCAGGGCGCGGCTCGGCAGCTGATCGATGCCCCGCAGCACCGGCGGCAACGGCGCGGGGTCGATGGCGCTCAAGCACAAGACGACGGCGAAGATCACGGCTGCACCCACGGGCTCTGCTGCATCACTCTCCCCTGCCCAGCGCTCAACACCTCGGCCCCAATGCGCGAGACGTCGAAGTACATGAGGTTCTGGCGCGACGCGGGGGCCTCGCCGGTATCAGCGATATTATCATATATTGGATCGTCGTCGAATCGATCGTTTTCCTGAGTGTGAAATAACCCGAGAAAATGCGCGGTCTCGTGGGCGATGGTAATGGCGAAACCGTCGGGATCGCTGGCCAGAAACTGCCCAGCGACGACGACGCCCGAGCGCGCGGTGCCGGTGGCGTACGGCACCCCGGGGATGCCCGGTGACAGCCCGAGGAGGAAGGGTCCAAAGGGCCCGCACTCGAAGGCATCAACAAAGAAGATGTTCACCCGATCGGGCACACCTTTTTGCACCAAGGTGTCGAGGTCGCCGCCATCGCAGCGCGGCTCGTCGAGCACCACGGTGCGAAAGTCGGCGCCGTCGGGCAGGTCCCGATAGACGACGTCGCTGGCGTCGACGCCGACGGCACCCCAGGTGTCGTGCAGCAGCCCCAGGGCCGTCTGAAAGGAGACCGCGCTCTCGGCCTCGGCGGCGGTCAAGCCGCGGGCGCCCGTGAAGTGCAGCGCGAGCCCGAGCCGACCGGGTGCGACGTCAGCGGTGCGCACCAGAGCGAGCACCCGCACGGGAAAAGGCACGGGCGACACCACGGGATCGCCCCCCTCGTCGACGTCGAGGTGAAAATGGCCGAGGCGCACGCTCCAGGTCCCTGCGGCCAGCGCGATGTCGGGCGACGAGGGCACGGCGAACGCACCCGCCTCGCGCGCCGGCAGCACGCGCCCAGGTGACAAGAACTGCGCAGGAAATCCGTTGGACAGCGCGTTCACCTGCGAAAAGCCTGGAGCATCCGACGGAACCGCGGTGTCGTCGACGACGACGTCGCCGGCGCCATCTTCGACCCGGGTGACGATGACCTGTTCTCCGGTCCGGCCGTAGACGACGAAGGTCAGGCCCTGCACGCGCTCATCGACATCGACCAAGACCGTGCCGGTGCTCCCATCGACGTCGACCGCGAGGTTGCCCAAATCAAAGAGGGCCACACCGGCAGGCAGCACCGGCAAGGCCGTCAGGGCAACCAAGGGGGCGTCGTCGTCGTCGCGCAGCGCACTGCCGAGCCGAACCTGTTCGTCGTCGAGGGGGAGGTGTTCGCCTTCGCCTTCGCCCTCCCCGTCGCCCTGCCGCAAGGGAGCGGGGCAGGCGCCCAAGGCCAGCAGCACGACGACCAAAGCCCGCATCGGGGCAATGTAGCCGATGCTCACAGCGCCGCGAGCAGGGCGGCTGCGACGCCGGGGAAGGTGCTCTGGCAGCGCAAGTCGAGCCCAGGCACGCACCACACAACCAGGTAGCAGCCGAGGTCGACGACGAGGATCCACACCGCCAGCTCGCCGACGATGACGCGCATCCGGCTGCCGGCCTGCAAATAGCCCGCAGCATGGGCCAAGCTCGCGCCGACGACGTCGACGTCGAAGGGCAAGAGTCGACCGTTGCAGGACGCCACCTTTTCGCCTTGGTGATCACAAAAGATGGCCGCGCGCACGGCAGGGGCATGGGCCGCCACGAGGGTCTCGAGGATGGCCGTGAAAGGCACGCGCCCGCTTACGATGGCCGCCCGAGGACGTCGACGGCCGACGCCTCGGTGCTGCCTCAGGACTTGCGTTTCAGGGAGCGCGCCGCCTTCGAGGCGACGAGCGCGGGATCGGTGATGGGCGGCGAGCACGACGTCGAGGTGCAGATGTAGAGAGCGGGCTCGCCCTGGTCTGGGTACTTCTTGCCGGGCGCCTGCACATCGATGAGCCGGTGGGGCGCCCAGAACTTCACCGCCGCCGCCAGCAAGGCCCGGGTGGCGTCGTCGTCGCCGCCGACCACCGAGAAACGCACCGGTTCGTGCAGATCCTCTTCGAGGGCCAGCAGCACCTCGCCGACGGTGCGGTACTGCGCGCCGATCACGCCTTCGTCTGCGAAAGCCTGCAGCGCTCGCTCGCCCACCGACACGAGGGTCCCGTCTTGTTCCAGTCGTCCGATCTTGATCAGCAAGCGCGCCGCTTCGCCGTTGAGCTGAAAGGGTTTGCGACGCTCCGCGAAGACGCCGACGTCGTCGCTGGTGGCGGTGTGCGCGTAGAAACCACCTCGCTGCGCATCTTGGAGGTGCTCGACCAGGAACCGCGCCGTCTTGCCGGCTTCGACGCGGTAGCGGGGCAGGCCCGTGAGCTCGTTGACCATGAGCAGGGCCCGGCCCATGGCCACCTGATCGGCAAGGTAGAGCACGACGTCGTCGTTGACGGCGCTGCTCTCCTCATCGTGCCGAAAACCGTCGCCGACCCGGTGGTGGCTCAAGATGACGTCGACAGCGCGCACGGCCGCCGCTGCCAGCACGGGGTCAGCGCTGAGCGCTGCCAAACGCGCGAGGCCGGCCACCAGGCGGCCGTTGTGACTGGCGTAGACGTGTCGATCGACGAAGGGCGTGCCCAGCTTGCGGCGCTCGGGAGCAGAGCGCGCGTAGTAGTCCTTGCCCAAGACGTGCTCGTGCTCACCGCGGGTGCCGACGTCGGCATCCTGGTTGGCAAAGAAGGCGCCGTCAGAGCGCAAGAGCACCGTGAGCGCGTAGCGAGCGAGGTCGCGGGCGCCGCGCAAATAACGCTCGTCGCCCGTGGCGCCCCAAGCGTCAGCCAGGTTCTCGAGAGCGAGGCCGTTGAGCTCTGCCAGCTTCTCGTAGTGCGGGGCGGTCCACACACCCTCGAGGGAGTATTGGTACATGCCCCCGTCGACGCCATCGATGAGCTGCAGCTCCCCGTCGAGGGTCTGGCGGGCGCGCGCCAGGGCGGTCGCGTCGCCGTCGACGCTGGAGACCAAGAGCGCGTGGGCCACCGGCGCCCACAAGGGGTACTTCTGCGGCTTGCCCCAACCCCCTTCCTCGGCGTCGTAGAAGCCATCGAGCTGGGTGCGCGTGAAGTCGCGAATGTGGGCCAGGGGCGCCGATGCACCTTCGTCGGTACGGCGCTCAGCGAGCACGATCTTTCGGCTCAGCACCCCGTCGGCGTCGAGGGCCTTCACATAGGCCACCAACTCCGCCTCGAAGCGGCGTGGCTCTTGGTAGCCCTTCCATTCCGTCACCGGCTGGGCGTCGGGGGTGAGCAAGGCCAGGGCCGGCCACCCCCAATCGGCGTAACGCTCGGCCACATCGGGACGGGCGTCGGCGTCGACGCGGACGACGACGAAGCGCTTCGCCACCAGCGCCGCGATGGCCGGATCCCCCCAGGTCTTTTCGTCCATGACATGGCACCAGTGGCACCACTCGGTGACGACGGTGACGAGCAGCAGCCGCTTCTCCGCCGCCGCCTGATCGAAGGTGGCTTTCTCCCAGGGGCGAAAGACCACCGGGCCCCCAGGAGCGGGAGGCGTCGTCGACGACGTCGCCTTGGCGGGCGCTGCGGGGGTCGCCGGGGCAGCGGCGCAAGCGACACAGGAAGCAACAAATCCGAGAGCGAGGAGAGCGCGCATGCCCCTTTCTACGACGGTCGGCAGCTTGGCGTTCGTCGTCGGGATCCCAAGCCCAGCAGCGCGAGGAGCAGGGGCCAGGGGAGCGCGCGCCCCTGCCCGCACGAGGTGAGACCACCGCCTTCGACCGAGAGGTCGTCGACGTAGCCGTCGCCATCTTGGTCGGCGTCGCAGGCGTCGCCGTCGTCGTCGTCGTCGCCGTCCCCTTGATCGGCGTTGGCCACGTCGGGGCAGTTGTCGAGCGTGTCGATGACGCCGTCGCCGTCGGCATCAGCACGGGGCGGCTCGCAGACGTCGACGATGGTGATCGCCGGGGCATCGCACACGCCGTCGTCGTCGCTGTCGGGATCGCGGGGATCGGTTTCGCCGTCGTCGACGTTGCCGTCTTGGTTGGCGTCTTCGGTGCCGTCGACAAGAGTGTCGCCGTCGCTGTCCTCCTCGCGCGGATCGGTCTCACCGACGTCGACGATGCCATCGCGGTCTTGGTCTTCGTTGCCGTCGCTGACACCATCGCCGTCGCTGTCGTCGTCGTTGGGATCGGTGCCAGTGGCCAGCTCGATGAGGTCGGCGATGCCGTCGGCGTCGCTGTCGACGAGGTCATCGGCGCCCTGGCTGGGGTCGGTTTCGCCGGCGTCGACCCGGCCATTGCCGTCTTGGTCTTCGTCGCCGTCGTTGACGCCGCCGTTGTCGCTGTCGGGGTCCACGGCGCTGGTGGTGCTCGCGGGATCGGCGTCGGCGACGAAGTTGCCTTGGGTCACGTCCGTGTCGGCGTCGGGCACGGTCAGGCCGCGCTCGGTGCCGTCGTTGACGCCGTCGCCGTCGCTGTCTTCGTCGAGGGCGTTGCTGCTGCCGTCGCGATCGGTGTCGGTGGCGCGGTCGTTTTCATCGCCATCGATGACGCCGTCGTCGTCGCTGTCGCGGTCCGCCGGATCGGTGCCCAGCTGCGCTTCGGTGGCGTCGGGCAGCCCGTCGCCGTCGCCATCCACCAGGCCTGCGTCGTCGCCGCCCACGTCAGGATCGCTCTCGCCGAGGTCGACCCGCCCGTTGCGGTCGCCGTCTTCGGCGCCGTCGTCGACGCCGCCGTCGTCGCTGTCGTCGTCGAGGGGATCGGTGGTGCTGGTGGGATCGGCATCGGCGATGAAATGGCCGGCCGCGGGGTCGGTGTCTGCACCGGGAACGGTGACACCGAGCTCGGTGCCGTCAAAGAGGCCGTCGTCGTCGCTGTCGGGGTCGAGGCCGTTGACGACGCCATCGCCGTCGCTGTCTTGATCGAAATCCGGCTCGGCGCCGTCGTCAACGCCGTCGTCGTCGCTGTCGGCGTCATCGGGATCGGTGCCGGCGAGAACTTCGTCGGTGTCGGGGATGCCATCGTCGTCGCGGTCTCCCTCTCCCTCTCCCTCTCCCTCTCCCTCTCCCTCACCTTCTCCCTCACCTTCTCCCTCACCTTCTCCTTCGCCTTCACCTTCACCCACCACGGGAACGTCGTCGTCTGGGTCGTTGGGATTGCGCTCGCCGTCGTCGACCCGGCCGTTCTTGTTGGTGTCTTCGTCGCCGTCGCTCACGGTGCCGTCGTCGCTGTCGGCGTCGCGGGGATCGGTGGTGCTGGCCGGATCGAGATCGGGCACGAAGCCGCCGGCGCCGACGTTGGTGTCGACCAGTGGTGCGGCGACGCCGAGCTCGGTGCCATCTTTGAGACCGTCGTTGTCGCTGTCGTCGTCCTTGGGACTGGTGCCGCCGCTGTCTTCGTCGCCGTCGTCGACGCCGTCGTCATCGCTGTCGGCGTCGAAGGGATCGGTGTCGAGGGCGTCTTCTTCGTCGAAGTCGAGGCCGTCGCCGTCGCCGTCGACGTCGTCGTTAATGTCGTTGGGATCGCGCTCGCCGGCATCGACGCCGCCGTTGTGATTGGCATCTTCGTCGCCGTCTTTGACGGTGCCGTTGTCGCTGTCGGCGTCGCTGGGATCGGTGGTGCTGGCGGGATCGGCGTCAGCGGTGAACTTGCCTTCGCCCACATCGGTATCGACGCCGGCCACAGCGATGCCGAGCTCGGTGCCGTCGAACAGTCCGTCGTTGTCGCTGTCGGCATCGAGGGGATCGGTGCCGCCGCCGTCTTCGTCGCCATCTTCGACGCCGTCGTCATCGGTGTCTTTGTCATCGGGATCGGTGCCGATGCCGCAAGCTTCTTCGACGTCGTCGAGGCCGTCGCCATCGGCGTCGCCCTGCACCACGCGCAGGCTCAACACTTCGCGCACCGAGCCGCGGGCGAAGGTCCAGGTGTCGGTGATTTCTTCGCTGCCGCGCTTGCCGTTGTTGACGAAGTTGCCCCAAGAGCGACCGCTGACGTTGGGCACGGGCTCGAGGTTGCGGGCGTTGCCCAGCATGCCGGTGGAACCCGAGGCCACGAGACCCGGAACCGCCGGATCGGGCATGTTGACGTCGGCGTTGGGCAGGAGGGAGTCGTCCCAGAACATCGACAGGGGCGTGCGCACGGCTTCGTTGTCGCCGACGTCGTAGATGCGCAGGCCGGGAAAGCTGGTCTCGATGTCTTTGCCGAGGAAGTGCAGCTCGCCGGTGACGATGAAGACCTCACAGGTGTAGTCGTTGGCGGGCACGACGACGCCGAGGTTGTTGCGCCCATCCCAAGCCAGAGTGTTGGTGCCCACCACAGCGTTGGCCGAGAGGGAGAGGTCGTCGGCGTCGGTCACATCGAGCACGCCGTCGCGATCGAGATCGCACACCAGGTGAGCGCGGCCGACGACGTCGGAGGTGAAGCGGAACACACCGCCCACGCCCTGCTCCACCAGGTCACAGCTGAGGGTGTCGTCGTCGGAACCAAAGCTGAGGTTGCTCAAGGTCGGCGTCAGCACCCCGCCCAGGCGCACGGCCGGCGGGTTCAGATAAAGGGGAAACTCCGAGATGAAGCTCGATCCGGCGGCGGCCGATCGCCCATCGGTGCGCCCGGTGACGCCGGTGCGGTTCATGCCGATGCTGTGGTTGTTGCCGTTGAGGCCTTCGAAGTCGACCTCGATCAGGGCGTCGGTGCCGGGTGCGCCGCCATCGACCAACGCGAAGAAGCTGCTGTCGAGGGCGTTGTTTTCGTCGCGGTCGCCCAAGCGCAGGTTCCAGGTCACCGCGAACAGGCGACCGGTGTCCAAGACAGCACCGCCGGCGTCGACGACGGCGATGTCGAAATCGGCGATGTCTTGATCGTCGCCGAGCACCAGCTGGTAGGTGCCGTTGCCGACGCCAGCCAGCGATCCAGTCGGCGTGCCACTGGCGAGAACGGCGACAGCAGCGCCGACCGGGGACCGCACTTCGAGCGTGCTCTCGCCCCGCCAAGCAATGCGCTCCACGGCGGCGTCGACGATGTCGATGCGCAGCTGGGTGCTCTTTTGCACCCGGCCGTTGGCGCCCATCTCGGCCGTGCCTTCAGCCCGCGCGCCGACGGCGCTGAGGAGGAGGGTGCAGGCCAGGCCACCGTGTGCCACTCGATGCTGCATGTTCATTTCCCTTGACCCTCGACCGCGGAGCTGGCCTTGCCGGTCTCCACGATGACGAATTCCACGCGCCGGTTCTGTTCCTTGATGGCCTTCGAATAGCCCTGAACCACGGGACGGGTCTCACCGTACCCGACAGCCTCCAAGCGTTCAGCGGCGATGCCGCGGCCCTCGAGATAGCGCTTCACAGCCTCAGCCCGCCTCTTGGAGAGATCGAGGTTGCTGGCGTCGGTGCCGTCGCTGTCGGTGTGGCCTTCGACGCGCACGTGCGCAAGCTCGGCATTGCCTTGCAGCACCTTGGCCACCTGGTCCAAGAGCGGGAAGCTGCGATCCTGAATCACGTCTTTGCCGACGTCGAAGTAGACCTTGTCGAGGATCTCGATCTTCGACTTGGTGACGTTCACCAAGGTCCTTTGGCGCTCAGGGCAGCCGTCGTCGTCGTCGATGCCGTTTTTCGTCTCGGGCTCGCTGGGACACTTGTCGTCGGGATCCACGATGCCGTCGCCGTCGGTGTCAGGGCAGCCTCGGTCGGCCAGGGGTCCGGGCTGGTCGGGGCAGCGGTCGTGGCTGTCGCGCAGCCCGTCTTTGTCGCGGTCGGGGCAGCCCTGCAGCTCGACCAGACCTGGCACATCGGGGCACTCGTCGACCCGGTCGAGCACGCCGTCATGATCGCGGTCCGGCAAGGGGCAGCCCTTGGTGTCGGCGGGCCCGGGCTCGAGGGGACAGGCGTCGTCGACGTCGAGCACGCCGTCGCCGTCGTTGTCGGGATCGGGACAGCCATCGAGATCTTGGAAGTCGTCGTCGTCTTCGGGCACCAACGGGCAGTGGTCGTCGACGTCGAGAATGCCATCGTGATCGTTGTCGGGATCAGGGCAGCCGTCGGCGTCGTCGAAGGCGTCTTTGTCCTCGGGGACATCGGGGCAGACGTCGTCGGCGTTCTTGATGCCGTCTTTGTCGCGATCGTCGTCGAAGGGCACAAAGCGCAGGCCTACGAAGGCGCGGAAGTCGGGGGTGCCGAAGCCCGAGAGAATGCCTTTGCCGAGTCCGCCGGTGATGCGCACAACGGGGAGCACGTCGTAGCTGACGCCGGCCAGCACCTCGAGGGGGTTTTCTTCGAAACCGCTGACGAACGGTTGGAAGGCAAAGGTGCCGCCATTGGCGCTGACATCGAGCTGCACGGGGACGTCGTCAAAGCGATAGCCGACGCCGGCGCGGTAGGTCAGCTCGTGGCCGATGGTGACGTTGACGACCTTGCGCTCTTCGGGCCGCAGCCGGTAGCCGAGGTTGGCAGCCCAGCGCCAGCCCGAGTTGCGGTAGGCCCGCGATACCGCGATCTCTGGCGCAAAGGTGACCTGCCCCTCGCCGAGGTAGCTGCCGCTGTCGCCAGCGGGGAAGCCCGTGGGCACCGTCAACGCGGGAATGAGAGCCAGGTCGACGATCTGATCGGGCGCGCGGAGGAGGCGAATCTTGGCCAACACCCGCAGGTCGCCCACACCGATGGCCGAGAGATCGACGGCGTCGAGCACGGCCTGGCGCGCCTCGGCGGTGTCTCTGGCCTGAAACACCATGAGGGGCACATCGACCCCCAGCTCCACCCAATCGAACAACGAGAGCGAGGCCGCGAGGTCGCCGCCGACCCGATGGGCCACCAGGGCACCCACGCGCTCACCGCCTTGGCGCAACACCAGCGGGTTCAGCGCGTAGCCAAGGAAGGCCCCCGCGGAGACCTCGAAGCTCTCACCCAAAGCCGCGCTGTCGACGTCGAGCAGGCCGCGTCCATCGATGGCCGGACGAAAGCGTTCGACGGAGAAGCGGGCTTCTTCGGCGCGCAGCCCCCCCGCTGCCAGCGCAGCTGCGAGCACGACCAGGCGGACACAATTGACGCTCATGGGGCGCAGTTCAGTCCTTGTTGCTGCCAAAGTCAAAGCAACGCCCCGCCGACGTCGTTGCTGCCTCCGGCAACGGGCTGATGCGCGCACCCCAGGGATGGCGTTTTTTTGCGTGCTAGTGGTGCTCCATGCGCAACGCGATCCTCTTCAGCTCCCCTTTCTTCTTCGCTGGCTTCGCCGGCTGCGGCCCCACCGACGTCACCTACAGCCACGACGTGCGGCCGCTGCTCGAGGAGCATTGCCTGCGCTGTCACGCCGAAGGCGGCGTCGCCGGCATCCCTTTGGAGCGCTACGACGAGGTCGCCCCGATGAAAGAGCTCATTGTCTCCGACGTCGAAGGAGGCGTGATGCCCCCCTGGCTCGCGGAAGCCGGATGCGAGGACTACGCCGACGACCCCTCTTTGAGCGACGCCGAGAAGGCTCTGTTGCGACACTGGATGGAGATCGGCGCTCCCGAGGGCGAGGCGACAGCACCCTCGACGACGACGTTGGCGGCCCCGCTGGCGACGGCCTCGGCCCTTTCGCGGGTGGATCTCGAGCTGGCCATGGCCGAGCCCTACGCCCCGCGCTTGGATCTCAGCGACGACTACCGCTGTTTCCTCGTCGACTGGCCCGAGGAGCAAGACCTCTTCGTCACCGGCCTGGGCGTGGTGCCGGGCGACACCAGCGTGGTGCACCACGTCATCACCTACGTGGTCCACCCCGAAGACGTGCCCACGGCGCGCGCCAGCGACGACCTCGATCCCGGCCCGGGCTGGGGCTGCTTCGGCGGCCCGGAGGAGGCCAGCGCAGGGCTCGGTGGCTGGGCGCCGGGCTCGCCCCCGCGCGAGTACCCCGCTGGAACGGGCATCTCGGTGCCGGCGGGCAGCGCCTTGATCTTTGAGGTCCACTACCACGCGCAGGGCATCCCGGCCGAAGACACCACCAGCGTCGTCATTAAGCTCGATCCCTCCGTCGAAAAAGAAGCAGAGATCATCCCCGTCACGAACCCAGCCTGGACCGAGGGGCGCGGCATGCTCATCCCCGCCGGCGACGCCGAGGTCACCCACATTTTCCGGGCGCCGGTGAGCTTGATGGTGGACAAACCCTTCGTCATCTACGACGTCACCGCCCACATGCACCGCCGCGGCGTCGGCGAGTCGCTGTGGATCGAGCGCGAAAACGGCGACCGCGACTGCGTGCTCGAGGTGCCCCGCTGGGACTTCGACTGGCAGCTCACCTACGTGCTGGCGCAGCCCAAGGTCGTGAACCCCGGCGACACCATCGGCATCGGCTGCACCTTCGACAACTCGGCGGAGCACCAACCGCCCGACGATGCCAGCGAGCTCCACGACGTCGCCTGGGGCGAGGGCACCGGCGACGAGATGTGCCTCGGCTTTTACTACGTGACCTTTCAGTAGCGACGTCGACGGAGGCCCTCTAGCAGGGTGCGGAAAAACTCCGTTTTTCGCACCCTGCTGTACTTCCGGAGGGTCTGTCCCAGACCCTCCCTCGTCGAGGCGAAGCCTCGACGAGCCTCCCTCCCAAGGACGCGTCT
>JAHFED010000040.1 GCA_023248635.1 Myxococcales bacterium | reverse complement strand
TGCTCCGGCCGCTCGCCCTGCCCGTCGACGCCTGTACGCGCTTCTTGTTCATCGACCCGTGGTTTCGCTCGCCGCTTCCTTCACGCCGACCTTGGGGCTCGACGCTCTGCGGTCTGCTTCGCTCGCTGTGACCAACTCACGAGAGGACTTTCACCTCCAAGTCAGCACCCATGCCGGGCGCACGGGGCCCCGCGTCCGGCTCTGCCGGCGCGGGGGCGCGGGGGGAGGGTCTGCACCAGACCTCCCAAAAGAGCATCCCCGAGGGAGATGAACGAGACCGCTCCGCGGTCGAAGTTCAGCGAGATCGGGGATCAGTCCGCCGGACCGAGCAACGTGTCGAGCTGGGCCATCGACAAGACGCGAATGTTGCCCAATCGGAAAGCCACGATTTCCGCCGGCGGATCGCGCAGAGCGAATCCCGTCGCCCGCCGGGGCTCGAACACCGTCTTGAGGATGGTGCTGCGCGTAGGCTCGAAGAGCTGGCTATCGCCCTGCTCCAATCGATCAAACATCGTATCGTTGACGACGAACCAGGCGACGTCATTCTTCTTGCTGAACGCCCGCAGTTCTTTCAGGTCGGTGCAGTAAAACGCCGAGTACATCTCGATGGTGCGGCTTTCGATCTCGGCGAAATAGCCCTTGCGGAAGGGGTGAGCCATCTTCCAGTTCACATAGACCGGCCGGATGGCGAAGAAGGGAATTTCGTCGAGGACGCTGTAATAACCGCCGAATTGATCGGTGATTTTGGTGTTGTTCTGTATCCAGGTGTAAAGATCGGCCCGTTCCGCGTAGGAGCGCATGCGCGTGGACCCTAGGCCATCCCCCGAGAGCACAAACTGCGGCACGACCACGCCGGCGAAGACGAAGAGCATGGCTCGGGTCTTGTCGCGAAAGAGCGTCATCCCCGTCGTGAAGAACAAGAGACCCAGCGTCACGAAGAGGATGGGCGGCAAGGTGTGCTGCACCATGCGGTGGGGCAGGTAGAGCTTGAAGGCCAACACGCGCGCGAGAAAGAAGCTGAACACCGCGCACAGCAGCAGCAGCAGCAACTGCCAGGGCACCGGCGCGCGCTTGCCTTTGACGACGGTGACGACGGCGGCGACGAGGGCGGCGAGCAGCCCGGCGCCGTGGGCGACTTCCTGGGGCCAGGGGATCTGCTTGTCGCTCCAAAAAGCGCCGGTGAAATTCCAGGGCTCGAAGAAGTAGCTGCCGACCTTGGGCCAAAAAGGTCCGAGCGGCATCCACGCCGAGCGACCGGCGGCCGTGAGCTCGGGCCCCACCTCGCTGGCCCACACCACCGGTCCCCACCACGCGGGTGCCGTCAGGCTCTGCAGTTGGGCCAAGACGCCGACGGCGACGCCCGCGACGACGACTTCGACGTTTTTGCGCAGCCAGGCTTTGATCGAGGTGCGCGGTGCCGTCGCCGCTGTCCACAAGCCGTAGGCCAGACCGCAGGGCACGCAGACGCTCGGGTACACCGCCGACGCCGCCACCAGCACCAACAGCACCAGCCGGTGCCGTCCATTCAACCACGCCGCCAAAAAGAGCAGGGTCAAGGTCGGACCGAAGCTGCGCGGGTAGCCACCCATGGAGAAGCGGTGCAGCAGATCGTCACGCACAAAGAGCAGGGCGACCATGAGGCCAACGACGACGGTGCTGCGTCGACGAACGGCGACCACGCAGGCCCACAGCGCCAGCACCCAGGCACTCCAGCTGACGATGTCGGCGGCGATGACCGGTCGGAACACGCGCGAGAGCGTCGACATCGCCAGGTGGTAGAGCGGCGGCTGGGCGTTGAAGGTGTAGTCGGTAATCACGTTGCCGGGCGGGAAGGCGCCGTCGACGTGGTAGCGCCAGTACTGCCAGATCCATTGCTTCCAGTCGGTCTCCGCCACCCAGGGTGTGAGGCAGAAAGCAAAGCGTTGCACCGATACGCTCACGATGTAGCTGACCAAGGCTAGAGCGAATGACTTCTGCCACACCGGAAGTTCATGAATTTCGTCTTTCAGAGTCTGCCCGACCAAGCCACTCATGGCACCACCGCCAGATCGAAGAGAAAGCGGCCTTCGACGTCGCCGCTGCCGCCGGAGATCTCGACGACAACGTCGTGGCGCGTTCCCTGGAGATCGCTGGTGTCGAGCCGCAGGGGCGTGGTGCCGGGCTTGCAGGGGACGGTGGTCACCCCATCGAGACCGCCGACGACCTGTGGCACGTCAGCGATGGAAGGCCCGTGGATCCACGTGCTCAGCTTCAGCCCCGCTCCCCGCTCTTGCGCAACCAGCACCCGCACGGTCGCCGCCGATGGCTCGTCCTTGTGCCGTTTTCTTGCCTTGTCGCGCAGGGCGATCTGCCAATCGGGGAAGCCGGCGAAGCCCTCCAATCGCGATCCCAGTTCGACATTTGTAAAACGAAGACGCAGTACTCCATTGGAATTTGGGTGCGCCCAAATTCCATATTTTAACGCGCCCTCAAAGAGCTCCGCGCTCTTGGCGACCGTCTCCCAGGGCCGCAGTTTCTCGGCGTCGGCGTCGGCGCAGGCGAAGCGCGGCGCGAGCCAGCGAAAGGCATGCACGCCCAGAGGAATGCGTCGTGTTTCCCAGCGATCGCACAACGTCACGATGTCGCCACGCACACGCTCGACCCGGGCCGCGGGCAGCAGATCTCTCAAAGTCGGCGGAGGCGACCGCTGTTCAAAGCTGTCGACGTCGAAGGAGCCCGGCGCCAGCATCGGTTGCCAGGTCGAGCCGTCTTGCGCGCCGCCGAGCAAGGTGGGGTCGGCGACGATTTTGCCTTCGGCGTCTTTGCGCAGGTTCAGTTGCAGAAAGAAGCGCGGGCTGTTGCGGGCGATGAGCCATTGGGGCTCTTTGTCGAAGACGAAGTCCCCGAGCGACCAGGCGATGACCTTGCCCCGGTAGACGGTCCAGGGTTGCACCACATGGGGGTGGTGCCCGATCCACAAGTCGGCGCCGGCGTCGATGGCAGCCTTGGCGTCGCGCTCTTGCCACGGAGCCAGCTCGTGCGAGAGCTCGACGCCGCCATGCACGCTGACGACGAGAAAATCGACCCGGGGACGGGCCCGGCGGATGTCGTCGATGACGTCGTCGATGTCGTAGCGCGCCGCTGTGGGCCGATAAGATTCGTGCTCGTACTCGTCGCCATGGGCGTTGTAGGCGAGGAAGCCCACCGAGAAGACGCCGACCTGCATGATGGTCACTGGCTGTGCCCAACCGCGCTCGCGCTGGGCACCGACCGCCACGACGCCCTCTTTCTCCAGGGCCGCGAGGGTGTGGGTCAGACCCTGGAGACCGAAGTCCATGGCGTGGTTGTTGGCCACGCTGACGACGTCGATGCCGACGTCGTGCAAGGCGCTGCCGTTTTTTTCGGGGGCGCGGATGCGATAGGTCTTATTCGCTTCTTCGCTGCTCGAGTCCGAGAGCACGCACTCGAGATTGGCAAAGACCAGGTCGTGGGCGTCGAGGGTCTCGCGCATGCGGGCAAAGGGCCGCGCGGGATCGTTGGCGTCGTCGATGACGGTGCCGATGCCGCGAGCCACCGACGTGTCGCCGACAAAGAGCAACGAGACCTCGCTCTTGCCGGCGGCCAACACCGCGGCAGGCCCCGTGGGCTCGGCGGGCACCCGGCACCCCACCAGCACCAAGAGCCCGCAGGCAACAAGAAAGCGAGACATGACGACGACCAGAACAGGTTCTGCCCAAGCCAGGAAGAGCCTGCTAGCCGGCCCCATGCGCAATTCACCCGCTGCCAGCAAGGCGAAGAGTTCATTGCTTCCGACGCTGGCGCGCCGAAAGTACTCCGCCGCCGTCGTGGGCCTTGGCTATTGGGGTCCCAATCTCGCTCGCAACCTCTCGGCCTCCGACGACTTCGATCTGACGGCCCTCGTCGACATCGACGAACGCCGCCGGGACAAGGTGGGCAGCCTGTATCCGGCGGCGGGTCGCTTCTCTTCTTTGGCCGAGGCGCTCAAGGACCGGCCCATCGATCTGGTGTGCGTGGCGACGCCGGTGTCGTCGCACGCGTCCCTCGCCGAAATCGCGCTGAACGCGGGGGCCAACGTCCTCGTCGAAAAGCCGCTGGCGAAGACGACGGCGGAGGCGCGCGCTCTCTTGGAACTGAGCGTGAAGGTGAAGCGCAAGGTCTTCGTCGACCACACCTTCCTCTACACCGGAGCCGTGCGCGAGCTGAAGCGCCACCTCGACAGCGGGGCCTTGGGCAAGTTGCTCTACATCGACAGCGTGCGCATCAACCTGGGGCTCTTTCAACCCGACGTCGACGTCGTCTGGGATCTCGCGCCCCACGATCTGGCCATCTTGCACCACCTCATGGGCCGCGGTCCCAAGTCGGTGCGCACCATGGGCAGCTGCCACACGCCCAAAGCCGGCACCGACGCAGCGATGGCCGACGTCGCCTACCTGCACCTGGACTACGGCGACGACGTCACCGCGCACTTGCACTTGTCGTGGCTGAGCCCGGTCAAGGTGCGGCGCATGATCGTCGCCGGCGAGAAGCAGTCGATCATCTACGACGATCTCGAGCCCGCGGAGAAGATCAAGATCTACGACCACGGCGTGTCCTTCCAGATCCCCGATGACGACGAAGCCCGCCGCCGCCTCTTGGTCAGCTATCGCAAGGGCGACATGCGCGCGCCCAACATCTCCTTGGCCGAAGCAATTAGCACCGAGCTCGCCGACATCGCCTCCGAGTTGCGCGGTGGACCAACGGCGGTGGCCTCGGGAGCCGACGGTTTCGCCATCGTGCGCGTGCTCGAGGCTGCCAGTCGTTCGGCTAGCGCCGGCGGCTCGAAGATCGAAGTGGAAGAAGCGTGAGCGTCGACGTCGGAGCTGATGCCGTGATCCCCAACGACTTCGGCGCAGGGCTGGTGGTGTTGGGCGCGGGTCGGGGATCGGCGGAGCTCATCGACCTGCTCGACGCCGTCGCCAAGCCCGCAGCGCTGGTGGTGCTCGACGATCGCTTTCCCGACGGCGGCGGACAGCTCTTGGGCCTCCCCATCGTCGGCGGCCTGGCCAAGGTGGGGGACTACGTCGCCCGCGGCTACCGCGTGCTTTCGGGGATCGCGGGCAGCACCGCCGTCGACGACGACGGCCGCCGTTGCTTGGGCACGCGCATCGACCTGCCCCAGCGCCTCGCGCTCCCCCGATCCGCCTGGGCGTCCTTTGCCCATCCGCGGGCCAGTCTCTCTGCGCGCGCGCGCATCGGCGCCGGCGTCATCGCCTACCCGGGCGCACAGGTGCACGTCGACGCCGTCGTCGCCGATCAGGTGTTGCTCTATCCCGGCTGCGTGGTGCACCACGACGTCGTCGTCGACGAAGGCGCGATCTTGTGTGCTGGGGTCTTGCTCGCGGGCCACGTGCACGTCGGTGCTGGCTGCTACCTCGGCATGGGAACGGCAGTGCGCGAGCGCACGAGCATTGGCGCACGCGCGCTGATCGGCATGGGTGCGGTCGTCGTCAACGACGTCGCTGCGGGAGCGGCGGTGCGCGGCGTCCCGGCGCGGTGACACGTCGCCCCGGCCGCCAGGAGTCTGAGCAACACCGGAGCAACCCACCTGACTCGACGTCGTCGATTGCGCCGCCAACGGGTCGTGGTACGCCGGTGCGTGGCCTCGATTCGCCGTCTCAGCTTCGTGATGCCCGCGTTTGGCGAGGCCGAGAACCTGCCTCAAGTGTTGCCGCGGGTGCTGGCCCAGGCCGCCCACTGCGAAGAGCTCGAGGTCATCGTTGTTGACGACCACAGCCGCGACCGCACTTTCGAGGTGCTGCGTGAATGGGGCCAGCGCGACCCTCGCATCAAGGCCGTGCGGCTGGCGCGCAATTCCGGCAGCCACATGGCGGTGTTGTGCGGGCTGTCGATGTGCACCGGTGACGCCGTCGTCGTCCTGGCTTCCGATGGCCAAGATCCGCCGGAGTTCACGCCCGAGCTCTTGAAGGCGCGCGATGAAGGACACCAGGTCGTCTGGGCCGTGCGCAGCGCGCGCGAGGGCGAGACCCTGCTGACCCAGCTCTTCTCACGCCTTTACTACGCGACCATGAACCGCTGGTCGTCGGTGCAGCTGCCGCCTTCGGGGGCGGACTTCCTGCTCCTCGACCGGCGCGTGGTGCGGGCCCTGGTCGAGATCCCCGAGCGCAACACCTCGCTGCTCGCGCTCATCACCTGGCTCGGCTTCAAGCAAACCTCGCTGCCCTACATCAAAGAAGCCCGCCTCTCGGGCCGCAGCAAATGGACCTTTCGCAAGAAGGTGCGCCTCGCTCTCGATTCTTTGATCGGATTTTCCACCCTGCCCCTGCGGATGACGACGTCGTTGGGTTTTGTCTTTGGCGGCGCCGGCTTCGTCTATGCCCTCTTGCTCGTCGCCAACCGCGTGCTCGATGGACTGCTCTTTGGTGCCACTCCCATCGTCGGCTGGAACTCCCTCATGGTCACCATGCTGGTGTGCTCGGGCACCTTGATGGTGATGCTCGGCGTCGTCGGCGAATACTTGTGGCGCGCTCTCGAAGAAGTCCGGGGCCGTCCGCGCTTCGTCGCCGAAGACGAAGTGAACCTGGCCTTCGACGGCATCGTCGCGGCTACCAAAGCCCGCGCAGCGTCGTCGTCGTCGTCGTCTGATCGCTCTGCCGGGGTTGCCTCATGACCGTGCCTTTCTTCTCCTTGTCCGAGCAGGTGCGCGGGCTGCGCGCTGAATTCTTGGCCGCCCTCACCGACGTCGTAGACACCCAGGGCTTCGCCAACGGTCCCCCGGTCAAGAAGTTCGAGGACGAGCTGGCCCGCTATCTCGGCGTCAAGCATGTCATCGCCGTCAACACCGGCACCACGGCCTTGCACGCGGCCTTGATCGCGGTTGGCGTCGGACCGGGCGACGACGTCGTCAGCGTGGCCCACACCTGGATTTCCACGGCCTGGGCCATCTCTTACGCCGGCGCGCGCCCGGTCTTTTGCGACGTCGACGAAAAGACCTTCGGCCTCGATCCGTCCTTGCTCGAAAAGGCCATCACCAAAAAGACCAAGGCCATTTTGCCGGTGCATCTGCACGGTCACCCCGTCGACCTCGACGCCATCCTCGACGTCGCCCAGCGCCACGGCATCCCGGTCATCGAAGACACCGCCCAGTCCGTGGGCTCGCTCTACAAGGGCCAGCAGACCGGATCCTTCGGGCGCGTCAACGCAACGAGCTTTTATCCCTCGAAGAACCTGGGGGCTTTCGGCGAAGGCGGCGCGGTCATGACCGACGACGACGCCATCGCTGCTCGCATCCGCCTGCTGCGAGACCATGCGCAGGTGAGCCGTCACGTGCACGCAGAGCTTGGCTACAACTGGCGCCTCGATGGGCTGCAGGGCGCGGTGCTCTCGATCAAGCTCAAGCACCTCGATGCCTGGAACGCGCGTCGTCGAGAGATCGCCAAGAAGTACCTCGCCGGCATCGACGGACCCGGTCTCGTCGTCGGCCGCGAGCAACCCTGGGCGACCTGCAACTGGCATGTGTTTCCGGTCTTTCATCCCCAGCGCGATGCCTTGAGGGCCGAGCTCGAGAAGCGCGGGGTGCAAAGCGGCGTGCACTATCCGACGCCCGTGCACCTGCAGCCCGCCTACGCCCACCTCGGTCTCAAGAAGGGCGCGCTGCCGGTGAGCGAGCGTTTGGCGTCGACGGAAGTCAGCCTGCCCATGTTTGCCGAGCTCAGCGACGCACAGGTCGACACGACCATCGCCGCCGTCAACGCGGCCTGCCGCGCGTTGGCTTGACCATGAGCGAACTGCACATCCCCCGCATCGACGGCGTCGACGGCGCGCGCTGCTTGGTCACCGGAGCCGCGGGCTTCATCGGCAGCACCCTCACCCGCGTGTTGCTCAAGAGCGGGGTGAAAGAGGTCATCGCCTTCGACAACCTCGCCACCGGCCACGCCGACAACCTCGAGAGCTGCGCTGCCGAGGTGGGGCGCGCTCCCCGCTTCGTGCACGGCGACATTCGCGATCGCGAAAAGCTCGCCCGGGTCTTACCCGGCGTCGACTTCGTCTTTCACCTCGCCTGCCTCGGCGTGCGCCACTCGATCCACTCGCCCATCGAAAACCTCGACGTCAACGCCCGCGGGACTGTGCACCTGCTGGTCGAAGCCCAGGCCGCCGGCGTCAAGCGCTTCGTGCACACGTCGACTTCGGAGGTCTATGGCACCGCCAAAGTCGTGCCGATGAGCGAAGAGCACCTCACCGATCCCCACACCGTCTACGGCGCCTCCAAGCTCGACGGCGAATGCAGCGCCCGCGCGTTTTTTCGCTGTTACGGCTTCCCCGTCGTCGTCGTGCGGCCCTTCAACGCTTACGGACCCCGCAGCCACAGCGAAGGCGACTCCGGCGAAGTCATCCCCCGCTTCTTGGTGCGCGCCCTGTGCGGCAAGAGCCCCATCGTCTTTGGCGACGGCAACCAGACCCGCGATTTCACCCACGTCTACGACACCGCCGCGGCCCTCGCCAAAGCCGCAGTCAAAGACGGCGTCACAGGCGAAACTCTCAACGTCGGCTACGGCGCCGAAGTGCTGGTGCGCGATCTCGCACGCACCGTCCTCGACGTCACCGGCCAGAGCGCCTTGGTCCCCGAGCACATCGAGGCCCGGCCCGGCGACGTGCTGCGCTTGTTCGCCGACAGCGGCAAAGCCCAGCGCCTGCTCGATCACCATCCGGTGGTCTCCTTGTCCGCCGGACTCGCCGATCTCGCCCAGCGCTTGCGCAGCCTGGGTGCCGATCGCCTGCGCGCGCTCGACGCCGGCATCGTCATCCGCAATTGGGCCTGAGCATGAACAGCAAACCCCCTCTCGTGCCCCTCGTTCGTCCCGCCCTCGGTGAGGCCGAAGTCGACAACGCCGCCCGCGTGATTCGATCGGGCTGGGTCACCCAGGGTCCCGAGGTCTTGGCCTTCGAGCGCGAGCTGGCCACCTGGCTCGACACCCCCCACGCCGCCGCCGTCGCCAACTGCACCGTCGCCCTCGAGCTCGCGCTGCGCACCCTGGGCGTCGGACCGGGTGACGAGGTCATCACCGCCAGCCACAGCTTCGTGGCCACGGCCAACGCCATCGTCGCCGTCTCTGCCAAACCGGTCTTCGTCGACGTCGTCGCTGCCACCTGGGGCCTCGATCCCCTGCTCATCGAGCCGGCGATCACCAGCCGCACCAAGGCCATCTTGGTCGTGCACCAGCTCGGGCTGCCTTGCGACATCCTCGCCATCGTCGACGTCGCCAATCGCTTCGGCCTCGCCGTCGTCGAAGATGCAGCCTGTGCCATCGGCAGCGAGATCTGTGTCGAAGGCCGCTGGGAAAAAATCGGACGCCCGCGGGGCCACATCGCCTGCTTCTCTTTTCACCCGCGCAAGGTGCTCACCACCGGCGACGGCGGGCTGTTGACGACGAGAGACCCGGTTCTCGACGCGCGCTTTCGCCTGCTGCGCCAACACGCGATGTCGATCTCTGATGTCAAACGCCACAGCTCCGACGAGATCGTGTTCGAGGAATATCTCGAGCCGGCCTTCAACCACCGCATGACCGATTTGCAGGCCGCCATCGGTCGCAGCCAGCTCGCCAGACTCGATGCCACCATCAGCGAACGGCGACGGCTCGCTCAGATCTACGCCGACGCCCTCGTCGACAACGCCGTCTTCGTGGCGCCTGCCGATCCCCCAAGTGCGCGCTCGAATTGGCAGTCCTATCCGGTGAAGATTCGTCCCGGCGTCAAGCTGAGTCAGCGCGAGATCATGCAGCTCTTCTTGGCGGCGGGCATCGCGACCAAACGCGGAGTCTCGAACTCGCACCAAGAGCCCGCCTACCGCGATGGCCAACGCGCGCGCTTTGGTGCCTTGCCGGTGAGCGAGCACCTGCGCGACGACGTCGTTTTGCTGCCCCTCTTTCACGGCATGTCCGGCAGCGAGCAGTCCCGCGTCACAGCCGTCTGCGCGGCTCTGCATGAAGAAGAAAAGAGCAGCCGATGAGCCATGTCCTGCGCGATGCCGCCGTCGACCGCGAGAACTTCTGTCGCATCGCCGACGACGTGAAGCTGGGCCAGGGCGTGCGCATTTTCTCCTTCGTGAACCTCTACGGCTGCGAGATCGGCGACGAGAGCACGATCGGCGCCTTCGTCGAGATCCAACGGGGCGCGCGCATCGGGCGGCGCTGCAAGGTCTCGAGCCATACCTTCATTTGTGAGGGGGTCGACATCGACGACGAGGTCTTCGTCGGCCACGGCGTGATGTTCACCAACGACAAGAGACCGCGGGCGACCAACGTAGACGGATCCCTGCAGGGCAAGAGCGATTGGAGCTGCGAGCCCACCCGCGTGGGCCGAGGGGCCAGCATCGGCTCGGGAGCGGTGATCTTGTGCGGACTCAGCATCGGTGCCGGCGCGCTCATCGGCGCGGGAGCTGTGGTCACCAAAGACGTCGAAGCCGGCGCCGTCGTCGCTGGCGTCCCCGCGCGCTTGCTACTTCGAGCCTGAGCGCAGCTGCACCTCGATGGGGTTGCTGCGCTTCTTTTTGCCTTTGGCTTGCTCGGGCTTCTTCTTGGCCAGCCGCTCCGTCGAGAAGAGGGCGAGGTTGCGGTTGCGAAAGAGGGGCGGCCCCAGCACCGCGGCGAGGTCTTGGACTTTCTCGTCGGTGGGCCGCGCGATCAACGCGTGCGTCGCTTGCCAGCGGTCGATGATCTGGGCCCGACTCGCCTTCGACGTCGAGCGGCCAAAGAAGCGGGGCACATCCGCGCGCCGTTGGGCGTTGTCCTCGAGGTGAGCCGCAAAAGTGACGAACACCGATCGCGCCCCCGTTGCTGCCGTGAGGCGCATCGCTGAGCGGGGGTCGGCAAAGAGCACGATGCTCTTGGAGTCGAGATAGGGCTGCAGCGGCTCGAGGTCGGCGGCGTAGGCGGCGGCGGCGTCGCTTTTGGACCACAGGAGCTGCGGCGAGGCCAGCCGTCCTTCGACGACGGGGAGTTGCAGGCCGACAGCGACAGCGACGGCGACGACCCCGACGAGGGCCCCGGCCCCGGCCAGCCTGCGACCCTCTCGGCGGCCCAAGGCGGCGAGCACACCGAGGTCGGTGCTGAGCTGCCACGCCACCAGCACCTGGGCGAAGAAGCCCATGAAAAAAATGTAGCGCGCGCGGTAGTCGATGTCGGCGAAGCCCAGCACGACGTAGACGACGCCGCTGGCTCCCCATCCCAACAGCAGCCAAGCAACACGCCCATCGCCGGCGACGGTGCGGCGCACCAAGGCCAGACCCGCGAGCACATAGAGAGCCGCGAAGGTCGCAAAGGGGGCCTCGGTCAGCGCCGTCCCCTCGCGCGCGGTCACGATGCCCTTCTGCAAGAAGGACAGCCAGGGCCACAGAGGCGTGAGGGCCGCTGCCATGACGACGACGACGACGACGACGACGGCGCTGCGGCGTTGGGCCCTCGTGGCTGGCGTCCGCACGAACGCGGGGGCGGCGATGACCAAGAGCGCCCGCAGGCCGGCGATGCCAAAGAGCCAAGACCCCGTCAGTGGGTGAACGACGAGCGTCGTCCACACGCCCAAGGCCACCAAGAGCAGCCAGCGCAACCTGGCCGACGTGCCCCGCTCAGACAGTTCGAGCACGCGTTCGAGGGCCACCAGCGTCCACAGGAAAAGTCCCCAGGCAAAGGCCGAGGGATAGGCGACGACATAGCCCCAGCTGTCGGCGCTGACCTCGGACGAGAGGAAGTAGGTGATGTTGCGCACAAAGAGCGTGGCCAGCAGAAAGGCGGCGGTGACGACGACGAAGTTGCGTCCGCCGCCCCACCACCGCCTGGAAAAGAGCGCCAACAAACCGCTGGTGTACAGGCCGAGGTTCACCAGGGCTGCGGCCTGCATCGCGCCATAGGGACCCAGCCTCAGCAGCGCCCCGAGCCCCGCGGCCAGATAGAGGTAGGGCGTGTAAGCGAAGGACGTCGACGCCGGCAGCGCGAGGGTCTCGTGCCGGGGGGCAAAGGGATGTTCGTAGAGCTCCCGCACGCCGGCGACATAGACGCGGAAGTCGCCCGTCCAACCCAACTTGCAGATGCACAGGGCGAAATAGGCAACGAAGGCAGCGATGGCGACGGCAGCCGCGCCGACCAACACCCACGACGTCGACGCGGTGGGCTCCGGCGGCCCGGCAGGGTCAGCAGCGCCTGGGTCCTCGTTGCTCACCCGGCGACGTCTAGCCGATGTTGGTGCGCCGGTCAGGTGCCTTGCAGCCTGATCTCAGAGTCGGCACCGCCACGTTGACGCTGGATTGGACGGCTGTTACCCGGCCCCATGTCGTCGTCGACGAGCGCCCCCCTTCCCGACGAGACCGGGCCCTCGTCGGAGCTGGCGCCGAGCGCAGTCCCCCCGGAACCCACAGCGCCGCCGGTGCAGCACATGCCGTCGATGCTGGCCGCCCAACCCGAGCCCTCGCTGCGCTCTCGTTTCTGGCCCGACGGCCGGCTCGCGCGCGTGCTTTTCGTCGTCGGCGTCCTCGCCTTCGTGGCCTATCTCGTCCACCTCATCTCCCTGCGCTACGGCGGGATGTTCTCGGAATTCTCCGCCGACGGCGACCAGCCCCAAGCCGTGTGGCACTACTGGCGCTACAACAAGACCGGCGCCTTTCCGCCGGGCCAGCTGCACACCGACTACGCCTTCGTCATGCACGCGCCCCCCGGTTGGTGGGTGATGATGGCCTCGCTGTCGACGTTGATGTCGCCGCTGATCGCCGCAAAATTCCTCAACCTCGTCGCCTACGTCGGCACCCACATCGTGATCTGGGCTGCAGTGGCCCGTCGATCCAACGCCTTCATCGGGCTCGCGGCGGCCTTCCTGCTGCTGCGCAACGTCGACTTCTCGGCCATCATCGCTGGGGGGTACGCGCGCTCCTTCGGGCCCATCTTGACCCTCGCCTTTCTGGGGGCGTTCATGGCCGGCGCCCACCGCCTCGTACTGGTGATTCTCGTCGTCCAGTCGGCCCTCTACCCCTCGGTGGTCATCCCCTGCGGCTTCGCCTACGGCGTCTACACCGTCGTCGCTGGACCCATGACACCGCGCCTGCGCCGCATGGCCGGCATGTTCGCCGCCGGACTGCTCATCATCGCTTTCGGCAAGTTCCAGGAGATCCGCGCTCCCGCCTGGTGGGGCGACATCGTGACCCTGGAAGAAGCGATGCAGATGCCGGCGTGGCAGGCCGGTGGACGCGTCTCCGAAGCCCCGCTGAAGCCCGCCGCCCTCGAGATCGAACGCAACGTCGAACGCGCCTTCCGCCGGGTCGGCAAGGTACCCCTGCCCAGCGCGGGACAAGCCCTCGAGAAGCAGAACTACGCCCTCGTCTTCGGTGGCATCTTGCTCGGCACCGCAGCCGTGCCGGTGTTGTCGTGGCGGGCCCGACGACGCGGACAGAGCTTCGTCGACGCCTTCCCCTGGCAGATCCCCGCTCTCTTTGTCGGCGCGCTGGCGGCCTACTTTCTGGCCCGCGCGCTCGCGTTCAAGCTCTACCTGCCCTATCGGCCGCTCCAGCACGTGTGGGCCTACTGCTTCTACGCCGGCGTCCCGCTGCTGACCTGGTGCCTGGCGCGCAACCTCATCCGCTCGACGGCCATCGCCACCCTGGTCGCCGTCGTCGTCGCGGTCGTTCCCACTGTGCTCTTTTTTGGCGACGGCAACGAAGCGGGACCGGCCAACTACAGCCCCTATGCGTCCAACGCCAAGCTCTACCGCTGGGTGCAGAAACAACCGGTCGACAAGATCTTCGCCGGCGAGTTTGGCTACACTGACAAGACCCCGCTCTTTGCTTGGCACCAGTCCTACGTGACCAAGAACCTCTCGCACCCCTTCCGACGCGGCTACTATGATGAGTGCGAGCGCCGCATTCGCCGCATGTACGAGGCCCTGTACAGCGACAATCTGCAAGCCGTCGTCGACTTCGCCCACGCCGAGCACGTCGATTATTTCATCGTGCGCAAGCAGACCTTCGACGCCCTCGACAGCCGCTTGTTTCAGCCGGTGAAAAACGACCTCGCTCCCCTGTTCAAGAAGAACAAGGCCAAGGGCTTTGCTCTCGCATCGCCGCCAGCGCGAGCTGTGGTGTTCACCTCGCGCGGAACCCGCGTGCTCAGCGTGGCCAAGCTCGAAGAGGCCCTGCGCGAGGCCGCTGTCGCACCCGCGCAGCTGCCCGCATCTCCTGCACCGTCAGAAGGCGCCGCCGACGACGACGACGACGGAGCTCCTTCGGGTCCGCCTGCGGGTGATGAACGCGAGAGCGAGCTGTGAACGTGAAAGAGCGGGTGCGGGCGCTGCTCGCGTTGCCGGCCTTGCAGGTGTTGCTGGTCTATGCGGCCTTCATGCTGCCGCGCCGGGAGGTCTGGGGCGCCATCACGCGCGTGCCCCCGCACACCTTCAACGGCAGCTTCATTCTCTTCGAAGCCCTCCACCAGCGTCACATCGTCCTTACCTTCGCCGCCCTCGCCGCCTTGGCGATCGCATGCTTTCGCTGGCGTTGGAGCGATCTCGAGCTCGGTCGTCCGCTGCGTTGGGTCCTCGGCGCTGTCGTCGTCGCCCAAGCCTGGCTGGTGGTTGGTGCGCCCTACAATCTGGTGACCGACCACAGCTACGGCGCCGACCGCACCCTGGCGCTGGTGTTGGCTGCGTTGGCCTTGGGGCGGCCGGCCTTTCTCCCTCTGCTCACGGCCGTGGGCTTGCTCTTCGCAGCCCAGGAAGACACGCCCATCGAGGGTTTTAACTGGACCGAGCGACGTGTGTTCCTCGACGTGCAGATCGCGTTCGCCGGCTTTCTGCTGGTGCGGCGGCTGACCGCTGCCAAGACCCACGCTTTGCTCTTTCTCTGCTTGGCCATCGTCGGCGGTGCCTACGTCTGGCCCGGCGTCAACAAGCTCCAGATAGGTCCTGAGCTCACCAGCTGGCTGCGCGAAAACGACCTCGGCAATCTCTTCATGTCGTGCTGGGCCACGGGCTTTCACAACGGCATGTCCGAGCCCACCGCCGTCGGGGTGGCCCGGACGCTGGGCTCGCTGTCGGCCATCCTCGCGGTCGCAACCTTGGCGATCGAATTCAGCGGCGCGTTGCTCGTGGTGCACCGTCGGCTCACGCCGCTGCTCCTCTTGCTCTTTGTGGGGATGCACGTCGGCATTTTCCTCTCGAGCGGCATCCTCTTTTGGAAATGGATGGTCGTAGACACAGCCTTCGCCGCCTTCTTCTGGCGCCACGGAGCCGAGGTCTTCGCGCAGTGGCCGCGGTGGTTGAGGGCTGCCGGCGTCGTCGCTGTCGCCTTGTCCCATTGGACCCTCGAGCCCCAGACCCTGGGCTGGTGGGACACGCGCTTCTCACGCGTCTACGACCTCGAAGTCGTCGTCAAAGACGGCAGCGTGAAGCAGCTCTCGCCCCACGATCTCGCGCCCTTCGATCTGCCCTTCATCCAAGCGCGCATCGCTTATGCCGCCGACGCGCCGACGCTGACGGGCACCTTCGGTTCGGCGTCGTCGTACGCGACGTGGAAAAGATTGCAGGCCGCCGACCCCAAGGCCGTGCAACGCATGCAGGCGGGCCGCAAGAGCGGGCTCGACGAGACCAAGGCCCGGCGACTCGACCGCATGCTGCAGGCGAGTGCGGCGACGTTGAACAAGTATGGCGGTCGCGCGCCGCTGTGGTGGATCCCCTCGCCACCCGCCCACATGCACCACCAGCCGCGGGCCCAGGCCGACGTCGGGCCCCGCTGGACCGGTCAGCCCATCACCGCCGTGCGCATTCGCCTGCGCGAGGTCTTCTACGACGGCCAAAGGATGGTCACGCTCACCAACAGGATCGTGCGCGAGATTCCCGTCGATCGCGCCAAAGCGGCGAAGGCGACGAAGGCGAAGAAGGACCCTGCTTTTCAGATCGAGCCGCTCAGAAGTGCCGCGCCGCGCAGCGCTCGTGATCGAGGCAGCGACCTCGTCTTCGCCGACGCCTGCACCACAGCACCCACAGCCACCATCGCCTTGATGAACGACGTCACGCTGCACCAGCCCCTGCAAGAGCAAGCCTTCGCCGACGGCTACGACTCTTTGTGGGGGCAAGTGAAGCCGATGCTCGCCGCCGCCGATGCGACCTGGGTGAACGTCGAGGGCACCCTCGGCTGTTGCGATGACGCCGACGGCCAGACCCGTCCCGATCCCGGCCGCACCTTCGACGACGCCGTCTACACCTCGGGCAAGAAGGGGGGGCTCAACATGCACCCCGATCTGGCGACGGAGCTCAAGAAGCTGGGCATCGACGTCACCGGGACCGCGAACAACCACGCTCTCGACCGCGGACCCCGGGGCGTGGTCCGCACCCTCGACGTCCTCGAGGCCGCCGGCTTGCCCCACACCGGCACCCGTCGCACGCCCAAAGACCCCTGGTCGGTCGTGACCCAGGTGAAGGGCCTGAACGTCGCCTGGCTCGCCTGCACCGAGTGGCTCAACAACAAGAAGCCCGACGAACAAGAAGGCGTGCTCAACTGCACGACCCAACGCGACGAAGTCCTCAGCGAGGTGCGCAGGCTGGCCAACGACGCCGCCGTCGACGCCATCGTCTTTCTGCCTTCGGGGGGCATCGAGCGTCGCGTGCTTCCCGATGAGCGCTTGCGCAGCCTGGCCACAGACGCGGCCGAAGCCGGCGCCACCGTCGTCGCCAGCTACCATCCGCACCATCTGCAGACCTGGGAGAAATACACGACCAAAGACCAGCGCGAGGTCCCGCTCATCTGGAACCGCGGCAATTGGATCACCTTCGAAGACGAGCTCGAGCAGCGGGCCTCGACCATCGCCTACGTCGGCCTCGCGCGCGTGCCGGGAAAAAAAGCCCGCGTCGTCGACGTCGCCCATGTGCCCGTGGCCTTGCAGCACCAGGGCGACCGACGTCGCTTGGTCTTGAGCGACGCCAGCCACGAAGCCGCCGCCTACGACCTGTCGGTATCCCGCTTTGGGGCCACGATGTTGCACCCGCCGACCTTGCCCCTCGATGTCCACCGCCGTTGTTCGACGCCGACACCTCCCCACGTGACCGGCGCCGGCCTCAGTTGCGTGCACGACGAGGAGTGCGCGCCGACGCTGACCTGCCAGGGCTTTGCGCCGGGCAACGCTCTGTGTACGTCGGCCTGCGATCCCGACCATGCCTGCGACGACGACGCGCGGTGCGTGCTCGAACCCAGCTGGGCCACCGAGGTGTGCTTGCGCGCCTGCGTCGCCGACGACGAATGCTCTTTGGGGCTCAGCTGCGTTTCTCGAGGTGGCGCCAAGGTCTGCGCCCCTCTTCCCCCGAAGTAGTCAGCCCACCAGGGGCACGTTGGCGACGAAGCGCTGCCACCACAAAGCCAAGACCAAAGCCGCATAGAGCGGGTAGCCCCAATCGTGGCGACCGCTGCGGTGCTCTTCGAGCAAGAGCAAGAGCACGTCGACGTCGATGGGGCCTTCGCTGCGGAAGGGTTCGGCGGTGATGGCGTCGAGAAAGAGGGGCACCAGGGGACCGCGCAGGGCCGCAGACACTGGCACATTGAAGCCGCGCTTCTTGCCGCGACCGATGCGGCGCGAGACCTGCTGTTCCACATGGGCGCGCAGCACGCGCTTGGTGGTGCCCGTGGGCGAGAGCAGCAAGTGCGAGGGCAAGGACAGAGCGAAGTCGACGAAGCGCGGGTCGAGGAAAGGAACGCGCACCTCGAGGCCGTGGCGCATGCTCGCGCGATCCACCTTCACCAACATATCGCCAGGCAAATAGTGCGTGAGGTCGGCGACCAGCAGCTTCTTCAACAGCGTCTCCGCCGGCGCGTCGTTCACCGCGGCCGCGTAGCGAGCGATCGCCCGACCCTCGGCGGCGAAAGCGGGACGCAGCAAACGGCGGCGGACGTCGTCGTCGAAGTAGATGCGCCACGATGCAAAATCGTTCCCCGGTCCGCGCTCGGCCCCGCTCAAGAAGCGCAAAGCGAAGTCGCGCAAGTTGTAGCGCTCGACAGAGACTGGCAGGTGGGCCGCACCCGCGTTGACGAGGGCGCGCAGCGGCGAAGGCACCTGTCGCCAAGCCTGGGCCACATGGGTCGCCGCGTAGGTCGGATAACCCGCCAGAATTTCGTCGGCGCCGTCGCCAGAGAGGGCCACGGTGACGTGTCGACGGGTCAAGGCGCAGAGGCGGTCGACAGCGAGCAGCGAGGCGTCAGCAAGGAGGTCGTCGTTGGTGTCGGCGACGTTGAGGATGCAGCGCTCGAGCTCGAGATCGACCACGTCTTTGTGGTGGTCGCTGCCCAAGATGTGCGCGGTGTGGGCGGCGTCGCTGGATTCGTCGAAGCTCCCTTGGGCAAAACCCATCGAGAAGCTGCGCACCGGACCGCGCTTGCGCATGGCGGCGACGACGCTGGCGGAATCCAGGCCTCCAGAGAGAAAGGCCCCCAGCGGCACATCGCTGACCATCTGCGCGGTGACGGCGTCGTCGAGCCGGGCTCCCAATTCGACGACGGCGTCTTTGAGCGAGATGCGGCGCTCGCCCGTGGCCGGTCGCCAATAGATCTTGGACCGCGACAACGACGACGACTCCAGGGTCAGCGACAGGGTCGATGCTGGGGGCAACTGCTCGATGCCTTCAAAGGGCGTGAGCGGCGAGGGCACCCAGGCTTGGGTGAGAAAGCAGTCGATGGCCTCCGGCGAGGGCCGGCGGGGCACGCGCGGGTCGGCGAGGATGCTCTTGAGCTCGGAGCCGAACCAGAGCAGGCCCTCGTGCAGCCGATAAAAGAGAGGCTTGATGCCGATGTGGTCGCGGGCGAGAAAAACCCGCGGGCCGTCAACGACGACGAAGGCAAAGATCCCGTTCAGGCGTTCGACGCAGCGCTCGCCCCAGCTTTTCCAGGCAGCCAGGAGCACTTCGGTGTCGCCGCTGGTCGAAAAGGTGTGGCCCAGGCGCTCGAGCTCCGACCGCAGCGCTCGAAAATTGTAGATCTCGCCGTTGAAGACGACGACGGCGCCGTCCCTGTGCATGGGTTGGTCGGCGGCGGCTGAGGGATCGAGGATGGCGAGACGGCGGTGTCCCAAAAGGACGTCGTCGGCGCGCCACACGCCGCGTCCATCGGGCCCGCGGCGGGCCAGGCTGTCGACCATGCGATCGAAGCAAGCAGGATCGGGCAGGCGTCGGTCCCCCCGCAGGTCGACGACGCCGACGATGCCGCACATTAGGGGTCGCGCACCCGGCTGTGGGCGTCGTTGCGCTCGAGCAGATCGATGCGCAGGGCGCTGATTTGATCGCTGACGATGCCGAAGCAAAACACGATGACGCCGACGATGCACAAGAGCTCGGCCAGCACCGGAAAGCCCTGGCCCCGCAAGATGGCGATGGTGCTGCCATAGGCGAGGCCGGTGACGAAGAAGAGGCCGGCGACGATGGAGAAGGTCTTGAACGCCTGAAACAAGAACAAAATGCGCATCATCAAGTGCAGGGTCCGCAACCCATCGCGCACCTGCTTCACGGTGCTGGTGCCCACGCGCGGCGACACCGTGATGGGCTCGAAGCTGAAGTGGCGGTTGCGCTTGATGAAGAGCAGCGTCGTCGTCGTCGACGCCGAGAAACCTTCGGGCAGCAGCGGCAGATAGCCAGCCAAGAGCTCGCGGCGAAAGACCCGCAGACCGCAATTGAGATCGGGGATTTTTTGCTCGGCGACGGAGTTGGCGACGATCGAGAGCACTTTCTTGCCGAGCACGCGGCTGCGCACGAAGGCGGAGTCGGCGGTGCGTTTGCCAAAGACGGCGTCGTAGTGCTCGCGGACGGCGGTCTCGTACAGAGAGACCAGATCTTCCGTGCGGTGTTGGCCGTCGGCGTCGAACCAGGCGACGTAGCGGGTCGTTGCGTGCCGGGTGCCGCTCTTGATGCCGGCGCCGTAGCCTTGGTTGTTCTTGTGGCGCAGCACCTCGACGCGTTCGAAGCGGCGGGCGACTTCGGCGGTCTTGTCGGTGGATCCGTCGTCGATGACGATGACGCGGGCTCCCGCGAGGCGAGGCTCTTTGAGCAGGGATTGAAGCGTCGGCGGCAGCCCTTCTTCTTCGTTGAAGGCGGGGATGAGCACGGTGAGATCGGCGCCGGGCTGCTGCGCACCGCTGACCGGGTTGGGTCCAGAGAGCAGCGTCGCGACGCTCATGGAGCGATCCCCGTCGCGGTCCACGAGTAGCCGTGGCGGTGGTGCAAACGCACGTCGCTGAAGCCGGCCCGGGTCATCAGCTTTTGGACTTCGTCGTGGGTCCAATATTCGGCGATGGTGGGGTTGAGCTGATCGTAGATGTTCAGCCGCAGCGCAAAGTTGTCGAGAGGATGCAGCACCTCGCGCATGTACTTTCGCATCGGCAACGGAGCCACCTGACAGGCCGCAATGTAGCCGCGCAACGCCGGCACCAGCGCCGTCGACAAACCGTGCAGCGCGGGATGGGGCAAGCGCGTGGTCAAGCGGCGCAAGGTCCCGAAGGTCGCGAGATAGAGCTCGTTTCCTTCTTTGCCGTAGACCCAGATGGTGCAGCGGCCGCCGGGCTTGAGCAGCTTGCGCATGTTCTGCAGCGCCAGCAGCGGGTCGGGCAGGTGGTGCACGACCCCGATCGAAAACACGTGATCCAAAGGAGGCAGCGCGGGCAAGGCGTAGACGTCGGCGCGCATCACTTCGACGTTGTCGACGTCGGCGTTCCAGCGGCGGGCGTTGTCGACGCCGTCGCCGGGCTCGAGGCCGTACACGCGCTGGGCGTAGCGGCCCATGGTCTTCAAGAAACGTCCATTGCCGCAGCCGATCTCGGCCACCGCGCCCCCGCGCAAATCCTCGAGCGTGAGCAGGGGTTTGAGCACGTCGGCGAGCAGGTCTTCGGAGCCGAAGTAGCCGCTGTTGTCGTAGTACTTCGTCCACTGCTCGGAGAAATCGGCAACGGTGCTGCGGGCGGTGTTCGGCGTCGTCGACATCGAGGCTCGGCTACCAACCGACCTACACCCCGTCAACGAACTCGGCCCGGCTCAGAAGCGGTAGAGCACGCCCGTCCCGAGGTCGGTCTCGAGCTCTGGCCGTTCGAACAACAAGACGGCCGCGTCGAGCTCGACGAAGACCTCGATGCCGCTGCTCACGAAGAACTCGACGCCGCCCATGGCCAGGCCGCCAGCACCGGGCACAAGCTTGCCGTCTTCGACCTGCAGGGCCACCGTCGGGCCGCCGCCGAAGTAGAGGCCGACGACGTCGTTCACCTCGATGGGTTTCTCGGCCAACATCTCGATCAGATAAGCCTGGCCCACGGGGCTTGCGACCCCTTCGAGGGCCACTTCGACGCCGACCAGTCCATAGAGCTCGCGCTTGTAGGCGACGCCGGCGCCCACCAGGGGCAGGGTGCCTTCATCTGGCAAGAGGGAGCTCCCCAGCAGCAAGCGGGCGCTCACGCCATTTTCGGGCTCGTCGTCGTCGTCGACGTCGACCTCGGGCGGTGCTGTCACGGTGGCGGCGGGTCCGGCGCTCGGGGGCTCGGCAGCCACCGCAAAGGCCGGCGTGGTCGACAACAAGAGAGGCAGCAGCAATCGCAACATGGCGCACACTGCCGTGAACGGGGCTCAAGAGGGAAGCTGCAGGCCTTTCACCTTCTCGACCAGGCCCGTGAGCAAAGCGGTGACGGCGGCGGCTTTGTCGTCGACGAGGGCAAAGGAGTTCTCATCCATGTACAGGTCGCGGTTGAGCTCGATTTGCAGCGCGTGCACGCCGCGCGCGGGGCGACCGTGTTGGCGGGTGACATAGCCGCCCATGTAGGGATCGTTGGCGCGCACGCTGAGTCCCGCAGCTGCAAAGTGGTCGGCGACGAGCTTGGACAACAAGGGCGAGCACGAAGTGCCCCGCAGGTCGCCAGGGACGACGTCGGCGCGGCGGGCTCCGGGGTCTGTGTGCCCGGGACGTCCCAGCGAAGGCATGGAATGCACGTCGAGGAGCACGGCGTAGCCGAAGCGTTGGCGCCGCTCGGCGAGCAGCTCGGCCAGGGTCTGGTGGTAGGGCTCGTGGATGCGTTGCAGGCGCGAGCGCAGCTCGAGCAGGGTGAGGGGTCGCACCAGCACGGGGGCGCCGTCGGTGGTGGTGCGCCAGCACAAGCCGCGGGCCGAGGGACGCGCCGGGCGCTCGATCTCGGGGCAGACCTCGCGGTCGACGTCGTCGGGGGCGCGGTTCACGTCGAGCACGTAGCGGCTGATCTGGGCGACGACGACGGGAACGCCGAGCGCGGGAACGCGTTGCGCCAGCCGGTCCACGTGCAGGTCGGCGTCTTTGAGCAGCCCCCGGCCCGACAGCGCCAGGAGTGGCGCATCAATGTCGGGCACCAGGATCCCCGCGTGGGGAACGCTCAACACCACGGGGCTTTGGGCCACCTCAGCGGAGCCCGGCACCAGCAGCAGGGTTTTCGACGACGTCGTCACCAGCTCGGAATGTAGTGCAGCGCCGAAGTGGTTTCGATCGTTTTCGACAGACCCAGCGACGGAGAGCTTCTGCCTCACTCGGCACGGCCAGACCGGACTCGGGCCTCCCCGTGATCACGCCTTGTCAAGCCGGAGAACGGCTGGTAGCTGCTGCCCTCGATCCCCAGGGGGAGATCAGCGCCGCCGTGAGGCGACGCCGGTGAATGTTCAAGACGCTGACGTGTCTTGACGTGTGGAGTGAGTGATGAAGGTTCGTGCATCGGTCAAAGGAATGTGTGGCAAGTGCAAAGTCGTGCGTCGCAAAGGCGTCGTGCGCGTGATCTGCACCGAACCCACCCACAAGCAGCGCCAGGGCTGAGCCCGCGCTCCCGCCTGTCAAAGGCGGAGTCCTTCGCGCATGGAGATCGACACCCACGGGTGCCGGTGGAGCGCCAGAGCAGCGTCGCCCTTGAAGGCGAAAGAGCGCTCCCCGCCATGAAGCCGTCGACGTCGTCGACATCGGCATCATGTCTCCATGCAGCTTTTTCTTGATTGTTGTCGCGTTGAAACGCGGCGACCAGCTGTTTTCTGGAGGCAAACGTGGCTCGTATTTCTGGTGTCGATCTTCCGCGCAACAAGAAGATGGGTATTGCGCTGACCTACGTCTACGGGATCGGCCCCGTGACCTCGCTGCGCGTGTTGACCAAGGCCAACGTCGATCCGGAAAAGCGCTCCGACGACGTCGGCGAAGACGAAATCGCCCGCATCCGTGACGTGCTCGAAACCTCGGTCAAGGTCGAAGGCGACCTGCGCCGCGACGTCGCCCTCAACATCAAGCGCCTGATGGACCTCGGCTGCTACCGCGGTCTGCGCCACCGCAAGGGTCTGCCCGTGCACGGCCAGCGCACCCACACCAACGCCCGCACCCGCAAGGGTCCGCGCAAGGCCGTGGCCCGCAAGCCCGCCGCCGCGCCCAAGTGAGAAAAACAGCAACAAGGAGCGTCGTCTTCTTCTGCTGTTGATCGCTTCCGCTTCCCTTTCTCTTTCAGTTTTCGGGCGCCGATCAGGCGCAAGACAGGACACCGCAAATGGCTTCTCCCAAGGGCAAGAAGAAGGTCAAGAAGAACGTTGCCATCGGCATCGCTCACGTCTTCGCCTCGTTCAACAACACCGTCATCACCATCACCGACACCCAGGGCAACGCCGTGTCGTGGTCGTCGTGCGGCGCTCGCCAGTTCAAGGGTTCGCGCAAGTCGACCCCCTTCGCCGCCCAGGTCGCCGCCGAAGACGCCTGCCGCAAGGCGCAGGACAACGGCATGAAGGCTCTCGAAGTGCGCGTGAAGGGTCCGGGCAGCGGCCGTGAGTCCGCGCTGCGCGCCATCGCCATGAGCGGCCTGCGCGTCACCCTGATCCGCGACGTGACGCCGGTGCCACACAATGGCTGCCGACCCCCCAAGCGCCGCCGGGTGTAACTGAAACGCGCCCAAACGCCGCCTGGCGTTGTCGGCCGCTCCGCTCCGCGCGGTCACGTACAGGAAGTACGCTCCGCGCGGTGCTCGCAGCCTCCTAGCCAGACGACGCTTGGACGCGTTTCACCTTGAATCCCCGGGGCGTTGTCCCGGGTGAACGAAGAGACTGATTTTTTGTTGCTTGTTCCCGTGGGGCTCGGCGTCAATCCTGACGCGGTGTCTCGAGGGGGCTCGAAAAAGAGGATAGAAAACGATGTCACTGCAGAAGAACTGGCGCGATCTGATTCGTCCGAAGAACATGGTGGTCGATCGCGACACGCTGTCGGCGACCTACGGCAAGTTCATCGCTGAGCCCCTCGAGCGCGGCTACGGCGTGACCTTGGGCAACAGCCTGCGCCGCATCTTGTTGTCGTCGTTGCAGGGCGCATCGTTTACGTCGGTGCGCATCGATGGCGCCAGCCACGAATTCATGTCGGTGCCCGACGTCAAAGAAGACATCACCGACATCATCTTGAACCTCAAAGAAGTGAACCTGAAGATCCACGGCAGCGGCGACGGCAAGACCGTGCGTCTCGAAATCCAGGGACCCAAGGAGGTCAAGGCCGGCGACATCACCCACGACGAATCGGTGTTGATCCTCAACCCCGAGCAGCACGTCTGCACCGTCGCCGAGGGCGGCACCTTCAAGGCCGACCTCGTCGTCAAGCGTGGCCGCGGCTACGTGCCCGCGACCCAGTTCCGCCAAGACGGCCAAGCCGTCGGCACCCTGCCCATGGACGCGCTCTTCTCGCCCATCGTCAAGGTCAACTACAACGTGACCCACGCCCGGGTCGGCCAGCAGACCGACTTCGACAAGCTCACGCTCGAAGTGTGGACCAACGGTGCAGTCACCCCCGAAGACGCCGTCGGCATCGCTGCCAAGATCATGAAAGAGCAGGTCTCGATCTTCATCAACTTCAATGAAGAGATCGAGCCCGAGCTGCCTGAGCCCGAGATCAAAGAAGAGCGCGTCAACGAGAACCTCATGCGCTCCGTCGACGAGCTCGAGCTCTCGGTGCGCTCGGCCAACTGCCTGCAGAACGCCAACATCAAGTTCATCGGCGATCTCGTGCAGAAGTCCGAGAGCGAGATGCTCAAGACCAAGAACTTCGGCCGCAAGTCACTCAAGGAGATCAAAGAGATCCTCCACGAGATGGGCCTCTCGCTCGGCATGAAGCTCGAGAACTGGCCGCCCAAGGCCGGTGCCGCCAAGCCCGTGATTGTCTCGGGCCCGGTCATCCGGGACACCCTCGATGGCGACATGGGCGACGACGACGAAGGCGACGAAGCCGACGCCTGAGCCCTTCTTGCGACGGTTCCTCGTTGGGGACCGTCGCCCTTTGTTTGCGACTCGTTCTGGCGTCGGGAGACGCCCTGATTTGCAGGAGATGCCATGCGCCACATGAACCAAGGCCGGAAACTCGGCCGCACATCCGCCCACCGCACTGCGCTGTTCCGCAACATGGCGACGTCGTTGTTTCGCCACGAGCGGATCGAAACCACCGATTGCAAGGCCAAGGAGCTGCGCCGCTTTGCCGAGCAGTTGATCACCCTGGCCAAGCGCGGTGATCTGCACGCGCGTCGGCAGGCTTATGCCGACATCCGCGACCAGGAGATCCTCGCCAAGCTCTTTGGTGACATCGCCGTCCGCTTCAAGGCCCGCCCGGGTGGCTACACGCGGGTCACCAAGTCGCGCATTCGCAAGGGCGACAATGCTCCCATCTCGATCATCGAGCTCGTGGGCAACGAAGTCTCGCTCAATGCGTCGACGACGTCGGCCGACTGAGCGAGACGCGCGCGGGTCGCTCGTCTGTGAGTGCGAGCTCCCAACGGTCGGGTCGCGGTGACTGCTGGCGATTCTCTGCGGACGGTGCGCGCGGCCTTGGTCGTGCTCCTCGTCCGCTTTGTTTTTCGCGCCGTCGACATCGTGATCTTGGCCGGCGCGAAACGAGGCACGCTGCGCGCCGCCTACCTGCGCGGCTGGCGCGGTCCCTCCCCCTACGGCGCCTCCTTCGACCGCACCCTGCTGGCCCGCGAGCGCGGGCTCTCCGCCGGCGCGTTCACCTATGGCGAGGCCTTCGTCAGCGTCGCCCGGGGCATCCTGCGGCGGCACGGCGTGGGCTCTGACAGCGTCGTCGTCGACCTCGGCTGCGGTCGGGGCAATGTGCTTGTGGCCGCGCGCTTGCTCGGCGCCCAGGCCCGGGGAATCGAGCTGCTCCCCGATCACCTCGCGGTGGTCGGCGAGGCCCTGGGCCTCGCCGGCGTCGACGTCGAAATCAAGGACGCCCGCGACGCCGACGTCGACGGCGCCACCCATGTCTGGCTCTCGTGGGCCACCTGGGACGCGGAGGTGCGCTCCTCGATCAGCCAGCACCTGCGTCAGCTCAGACCGGGCAGCGTCGTCGTCGCCGTCGTCTGGGGACTGGAGGACGACGCCTTCGAGGTGATCGAGCGATCGCGCGCCGCGTTTTCCTGGGGCTGGGCCGACGTCGTCATCAGCCGCGCGCGCGCTGCCGATCGGCCGCTCAGCGCGGGGGCGCGACCGGGACGCGCTTGATCCAGGCGTCGCTCAGATCGTCGCTGAGGTCCAAGAACGTGAGGGCACCGTCGGTGACAACGAGCTCGGTGGGACCCACGAGGTTGCATGCGACGGTCTCGGCCGCGCCGCCGGCTTTTCGCACCCGCTCGATGCGCGAGAGGGCAGGGCGCGAGCCCGACGGCGCATCGTCGGCGTAGTCGGTGTAGTAGACGTAGTTGTCGTCGACGGCGATGCCCCCCACCGCCCAGGGGTTGTTCGCCACTGCCAACAGCCGGGGATGGTCGCCATTCTTGCCGATCGCACCCACGAAGCCGTGCGCCCCAATGAAGACGTCGTCGTCGTCGTGGACCAGCGCTCCCACCGAGCCGCCGACGATCTCAGCGCCCGCAGCGAGGGCGTAGAACGCGCCGACCTCAAAGAGCACCGTGGGCTCGGAGCTGCCATCGCGGGGCATCTTCATGCCCGTGTCCCAATCGGCGACCCAGTAGATGTTCTCGTCGTCGATCATCATCGCGAACGGACCCGGTGTCTCGGCCACCACCGAGACGCCGTGCGTACCAATCACGTGGCGGGTGACGGCGTCGTTGATCTGGTTGGTCCAGTAGACGTCGTCGACGTCGGCGGCCACCACGACACCGCTCACCCCTGTTTCACGCACCACGCGCTCGACGCGCCCTCCTCGCGCGGCGGCCCGCTTCAGGCTGAGATCGACGTCGGCGAAATAGACGAAGCCGCCAGCGAGGACGGTGTCGAAGCCCCAGCCAGAGTCCAGCAGCGTGATCGTCTGGGCGCTCAGGTCGAAGCGCTCGAGCCCCACGCCGGTCATCGAGATCACCGCGTCGCCATCGACGATCAGGCCTGCCGCGGCGGAGATGCTCGAGACGAGCACCGTGGGCGGCGCGAGGCCCACACAGCGGGGATCGTCATCGTCCAGCGAGGTGAGGGCACCGCCGAACGCGCCGTCGCGGTAGCCCCAATCGCTCACTTCGACGGCTTCGTAGCCTTCGCCGATGGCGTCGTCGCCCTCCCCTTCGCCCTCTCCTTCGCCCTCTCCTTCGCTTTCGCCTTCGCCCTCTCCTTCGCCCTCTCCTTCGCCCTCTCCTTCGCCCTCTCCTTCGCCCTCTCCTTCGCCCTCTCCTTCGCCCTCTCCTTCGCCCTCTCCTTCGCCCTCTCCTTCGCTTTCGCTTTCGCTTTCGCCCTCCGCCTCCTCCCGCTGGCCTTCGCCTCCACCACCGCCGGCCACGCCCCCTGATTCACCCGCGCCCGGGGCTGCTTCTTTGGTCTTGCCAGCGATCTCGATCGGGTGGAGCGGGTCACCGCCGCAGGCGCTGACGACGAGGGCAATGGTGATCGAGATGATGCGCAGCTTGCTCATGACAGTCCTTCGTTGGGTGCCGTGGATCGTCGCCCGACGATGCAGCTGCAGTGCCGCCAACACGGGGCGCCCGGGAGCCGCGGGGAAAGACCCGCTGTGCAAAATGAGCATCAGCTCATCACCCTGCGGCACACGTTCTGCGCCTGCTTGCGATGAGGGGCGCGCCAACGAAGATCCGGGGGATCCGTCCTGTTCCCCGGTCTCTCGGCAACCAGACGGCAACGCCTTCGGCCTACCTCGCCGCTGGCACCTTCGTATTCGCCCGGTGAACGCCGTCGAGACGAGGGTGACCCCAACCGCGTAGGGCTTGGGGATGACATCGACGACAGCGCCTTCGCCTGAAGACTGGCGGGAGCTCATCCGCCAACCGCCACCAGTGAGCAGAGCATCAGGGCCTTCTGCGAGCGCCACGGCGTCGTCGTGTCTGCCTTCTAATACTGGCGCCGGCGCCTGGCCGCAGAGGGGCCGGCGTCGACGTCGTTGGCGGTCTCCTTTTTGTCTCCATCGAAGCAGCGCCCGAGCCGACGAGGCCGTTGGAGCTGGTGTTGCGCGGCGGCCGCTGCGTCCGCGTCGTCGCGGGCTTCGACGGGCAGGCCAGAAGAGCGAGCACGTCGACGACCGACAGAAGCAGCTCGCGGTCGCTGATCAGGCGCCGTCGGGGCGGGCCTTCTTGATCACGAGGTGGCGGGCTTTTTCGGCCCGCTTTCCGTTGCGCTCACAGCCCAAGGCGCGGCGGCGGCGGTGGTTCGCGGCCGCGAGCACCATGCCTTCGCCACAAAAAGGATCGACGATGGTGTGACTGGAGGCGTAGCGGACGACGACGTCGACGCAGGCCAGGGCTGCTCGCTCCCCCAATCCGCGGGTCCAGGTAATGGCCCCGCCATCGGCAAGCACGTCAGGCACCACCTCGGGCCGCAGGGGATCGAGCAGCAGGGCGCCACGCGAAAACACCAAGAGATGGGTGAAGGCCGCCCGCGACGTCGAAGTCGACCCCGCTGGCTTGCGGCAGATGATCTTGCGCGACAAGAGCACCGCCCCGGCCGAGAGCGCGGCGCTCTGCACGAGGAAGCTCTTGTCGATCCAGCGCCCGCTTTTGCGAATGTCGGTCTGGGTCAAGACCAAGAAGCCGTCGTCGGGGAGCTTCTCGACCATCAAGCGGGCGACGTCGCTGAACCACTGCAGCCAGGCCGCCATCGCCATCCCAGTCTCTGTCACATCGGGGATGGAGCTCACGATCGAGCAGCCCTCGAGAGATCGCCCCTGCAAAAAGGCAACAGCGTCGTCGACGACGACCTCGCGCTCCATCACCGCTGGGGCCTTGGCTCGTTCCACGCCACCCCTGTGGCCCGCGGCGTCGACGTCGAAAAGCCCTGCCGTAAAAACGAAAACGGCGACCCGCAGGCCGCCGTCGTCGTTGTGTCGCTAGCGTGCAGAGGTCAGCTGCGGTTCATGCCCAGCTCAGAGAGCTTGAGCTGGGGACGCTTCGCATCCGGCCAGTCGATGTGGAAGAACTCGCCGCGGGGCTGATCGACGCGCTCGTAGGTGTGCGCGCCGAAGAAGTCGCGCTGCGCCTGCAGCAGATTCGCCGGCAGGGTCTCGCTGCGGTAGCTGTCGTAGTACGAGAGGGCCGAGCCAAAGAGCGGTGCCGCGGTGCCGTCGAGGGCAGCGCGGGCCACGACCTTGCGCCAGTTGTCCTGCCCCTTTTGCACCTTCTCGCCGAAATAGGGGTCGAGGAGGAGGTTTTGGAGCTTGGGGTTCTTGGTGAACGCGTCGGTGATCTTCTGCAGGAAGCCCGCGCGGATGATGCAGCCGCCGCGGAAGATCTGGGCGATCTCACCGAGGTTGAGGTTCCACTTGTACTCCTGCGACGCCGCCGCGTAGAGCGCGAAGCCCTGCGCGTAGCAGCACAGCTTCGAGCAGTAGAGCGCGTCGCGCACGGAGTCGACCGAGATCTCGACGGCCTTGCCGAGACCCACGCTGCCTTTGAGCACCTTCGATGCCGCGACGCGCTCGTCCTTGAGGGCCGAGATGCAGCGGGCAAAGACGGCTTCGGCGACGGTGGCGGCGGGGATGCCGAGGTCGAGCGCGTTGACCGACGTCCACTTGCCCGTGCCCTTTTGGCCGGCAGTGTCCAAGACGACGTCGACGAAGGGCTTGCCCGTCACCGGGTCCTTCTGCTGCAACACGTCGGCGCTGATCTCAATCAGGAAGGAGTTCAGGTCGCCCTGGTTCCACTCCTTGAGGATCTTGCTGCACTCTTCGGGGGTCTTGCCCAGCGAGTGGCGGAGGATCGAGTAGGCCTCGCAGATGAGCTGCATGTCGCCGTACTCGACGCCGTTGTGCACCATCTTCACGTAGTGGCCGGCGCCGTCGGGGCCGATGTAGGTCGTGCAGGGAACGCCGCCCTTGACGGGCTTGCCGGGGGCAGCGCCTTCGAGGGGCTTGCCGGTGGTGGCGTCGACCTTGGCCGCACAGGCCATCCACACGGGCTTCAAGATCTCCCACGACTCGGGCTTGCCACCGGGCATGAGGGACGGTCCAAAGCGCGCACCTTCTTCGCCGCCGGACACGCCGGAGCCGACGAAGAGCAAGCCCTTGTCGGTCAGCGCCTTCTCGCGGCGGATGGTGTCGGTGTACAGCGCGTTGCCGCCGTCGACGATGACGTCGCCCTTGTCGAGCAAGGGAACCAGAGAGTCGATGACGGCGTCGGTGGGCTTGCCGGCCTTGACCAGGATGACGATGCGGCGGGGCTTCTTGATCGAAGCGATGAAGTCCGCGAGCTCGGCGCCGGGCACGAGGCCGCCGCCGGTGTCGCCGAAGACCTTGGGCGGGTTGTCGTCGACGAACTTCTGGGTCGTCGCCGTGGTGCGGTTGTAAACGGCGACCTGGAACCCGTGGTCGGCCATGTTGAGAACGAGGTTCTGGCCCATGACGGCCAGGCCTACGAGGCCGACGTCGGCAGAATTCGGGGTGGGCTTCGGAAACGCCATGCGGGACTCCGGGGTGGCTGGTGATCAGACGGGGGCTGGGTACCGCGGGCGCACAGATCGGGTCAACAGTGCGGCCGTCCTGATGCGCTCTGACGTCGCTGTTGCCCACCGAGACACTCGATGCAGACCGGCAGCCAGCAGAATTCACCGACAGCGCTTCGCGTGTCGGTGAATTGTCTACAGGTTCATCGCCTGGCGGCGATGAATTGGCCGCCAGCCCGCGGGGGTTCTGGTAGGCGCTCGAGCTCCAACCCAAGGGAGCACTGCATGGCGGAACCAACCCCAGTCGAAGGACGCGTGACCGTCGAACAGCGAGGTCATCTGCTGATGATGGGCATCGACCGGCCTCTCAAGCGCAATGCCTTCGGCCCCGAAATGCTGCGCTCCCTGGTCGCTGCTTTCGACCTGCTCGAAGACACAGCCGAGGCCCGCGTCGGCGTCGTTTTCGCCGAAGGACCGCATTTCACCGCCGGCCTCGATCTCATGGCCATGGCCCCGGTGTTTGCCGCCGGCGAGATGCCGATGCCGCCCGCCTCCGTGCACCCCTGGGACCTCGGGGGCCGACCGCGCACCAAACCCGTCGTCGTCGCCGTCCAAGGCCTGTGCTTGACCCTCGGCATCGAGCTCATCCTCGCCACCGACGTCGCCGTTGCCGCCGCCGACGCCCGCTTTGCCCAGATCGAGGTCAAGCGCGGGATCTTTCCCTTCGGCGGGGCCACTTTGCGTTTCCACCAGCGCTGCGGATGGGGAAACGCCATGCGCTGGATCCTCAGCGGAGACGAATTCGACGTCGTCGAAGCCTTGCGCATCGGCTTGGTGCAAGAGGTCGTTGCAGCGGGTCAGCAAAAGGAGCGCGCGGTGGCGATCGCGACCAGCATCGCCCAACAAGCGCCCCTGGCCGTGCGCGCGACCCTGGCGTCGGCAAAACAAGCGAGAGACTTTGGTCCCTTGGCGGCAGCGCGCGACCTCGACGCCACCCTGACGCGTCTGGTCGGCAGCGAGGATGCCGCCGAAGGGATGACGAGCTTCCTCGAGCGCCGCACCGCCAACTTCGCCGGCAAGTGATCGCGACCTGCAGCCCACACAAAAAACGGGGGCCTGGGCCCCCGTTTCTTGTTCATCGTCAGAATCGACGACGACACCTGATCACTTCTTCTTCTTCTTGGCCGGGGCCTTCTTGGCCGCCTTCTTCGCGGGAGCCTTCTTGGCCGCCTTCTTCGCCGGAGCCTTTTTGGCCGCCTTCTTCGCGGGGGCCTTCTTGGCGGGCTTCTTGGTCGACTTCTTCTTCGAGCGGGCGGTGCCGCCCTTGCTGCGCGGAACGCGTGCGACGTCGCCGGCGTCATCCATGAAGTAGATGTAGTTGTTGTCGCGGGTCACGCCGGTCTTGGCGATGACCTCGGGCTTGTCGCCGGGCTTCTTCTTCTGTCCGCCGCGCACCATGCGCGAGCGAGCGATGTTGCCGCTCTTGTCGATGTAATAGAGCCAGCCGCCCTCACGAGTAACGCCAGCCTTCGCAACCTTTTCGGCATTCGCCATGGGATTCGTCTCCTGCAGTCCAGGCTCTCGCCCGGGGGTTGTTGAAACAGAGCTTCCATCCCGACGACGCTGATCCGGGATCAGAGACGTTGGGGCAGAGCGCCCGTCGACATCGCGGGACCCATCCAGACCAGGTCTGCGCCGCGTGAACGCCGCAAACCATCAGCACGTCGGTCGATCAGCAGATCAACCGGGTGCCACGCCTTGGCGCCCCTGGAACGCATTCCAGCGGCGCTTGGCCGTCCTTCCGAGGTGGGCGGTCTCGATCTCTCGACGACGCGCACCACCGCAACCGACGAAGCAATGGTGCTGTGAACCTGCTTCGTCGTCGAGCGTCGTCGACGCGGCGGCTCGTGGCGGATTCCCTATCGAGCCGGGCCACCATCGCAGCGTCGGCGCCGTCGCGAATTTCGTCGTCGACACCGATCAATTTCCCCAAGTTTTCCACAGGGTTGTCGATCAGAGTTCGCGGGACATCGGAGCTGGATACACGGCCTGGTGCGGCCTCGATATTTGTCGGGACATAGTTGCGAAATTGCGAAACTTGGTCGACCATCGGTCAAGTATTTACGCAACTATGTCCCCGACTGTCGTTTTTCGACCGTCGTGACGGCGTGGCACGGTTGTTCTTCCCTCGGGGCGCGTCGCGCGCCGCCTGGCGACGGAAGGTGACGTCGTCGAAGCTCCCGCCCCGCGATCGCGGAACCCAGCGCAGCGTCGGCCCGAGCGCCGGCCGACAACCTCCCCCACCGGGACGGCAAGACGCGCCTTCCCGACGGCTCGCCATTGGCCTAAGGCAGCGGGGTGCGCCCACCACCCCCTCCAGCCAACGACGTCGTCATCGGCCAGGACCGTGCCGTGGCGGCGCTGCGGGCGGCGCTGTCGTCGAATCGGTTGGCGCACGGGCTGCTGTTTGCCGGCCCGAGCGGGAGCGGGCGCGAGACCTGTGCCCGGGCCCTGGCGCGCGGGCTCTTGTGCGAGCTGCGCGGCACCGACGCCGCCGTCGTCCCCTTTGGCTGCGCAGCTTGCCGGGCCTGCCGCCGCGTCGACGCGGGCGCCCATCCCGACGTGACCATCATCATGAGCGAAGCCGAAGCGGTGGGCCGGGGCCTCGCAGAGCCCGAAGGCAAAGGCCGGCCCTCGGTGGACATCAAGATCGACGCGATCCGCGCCCTCGCCCAGACCCTGCAAAAGCGTCCCTACCAAGGCCGCAACCGCGTCGCCGTCGTCGTCGACGCCCACAAGATGAACACCCCGGCGCAAAATGCCCTCCTCAAAGGGTTGGAAGAGCCCGGGCCCGAGACCATCTTGATTCTGCTGGTGCCCAACGTCCGCGCGGTGTTGCCCACCATCGCCTCGCGCTGCTTGCGCCTGGGCTTTGCTCCGCTCTCGCAGCAAGACCGGCAGACCATCCAGAACCGCCGCCCCGGCAAAGCAGTCCCCGCCCCAGACGCCGGCGTCGTCGACGGGGTCGGGCGCCTCGTGTCTGCCCTGCTGCTGCACCAACGCGCCCAAGGACTGGGGGAACGCCTCGAGACCGCCGCCGCCCTGGGCCGCGATCGCGCCGAAGTCGACGCCCTCTTGGCGCTGGCCGAGCGCCAGCTGGCTGCCGACCTGCGCGCCCGCCACCTCGAGGGGCTCGCGCATTCCGACCTCGACGAGCTCGCGGCTCTCGAAGGCCTCTTTCACGCCCGCCACGACCTCGCGATGAACGGTGCTGTGCAGCTGGTGATCGAACGGCTGCTGCTGGGGGCGTCGCCCTCCCTCCTCGAGCGCCGCTGACATGGCGGAGTCCCAAGCCCGGCGCTGGATCGTCGTCGTCGCCGTGCCGGTGCTGGCCTACGGGATCGGCATCGGTGCCCTGCCCCGACCCAGCGGCGTGGTGGCCGAGCAGCGGGCCTTTGACCGTTCGACGCTCGGCAGCGCGTTGTCGACGACGCCGACGACGCCGGGCCTCCCTCTTGAGCTCACCCTGGGCGGCGCCGTCGTCATCCGCGGGGCCGATCTCCCCGCCGCGGCCCTGTCGCGCGGCGCACGATTGCCCGTGAAGCTGCACCTGGGCGTCGTCAGCGCCGTCGACGGGGACTGGCAGCTCTTTCTGCACATCGATGCCCAAGATGGCGGCTTTCGCATCCATGGTGACCATTGGCCTCTGCGCGGTCAGTACAAGAGCGGCCTGTGGCAGCCGGGCGAGTATCTCGTCGACACCTGGGAAGGCACCGTGCCCCTCGACGCACCCGCCGGCGTCTACGACGTCTGGACCGGCCTCTACCGGGGCGACGATCGCCTCCACGTGACCTCGACTGGGACCAGCGCCCAGAGCCAGAAAGCCGCCGACGCAGACCACCGCGTCAAAGTCGGCACCATCACCATCGAATGATCCCCCGCGTCATCGCCTTCGACCTCGGCGGCGTGCTCGTCAAGGTCGACAAGAGCCCTCTGTTCGAACGCTGGGGAGACCGCGCCTACGACGCCTTCTTCGGACCGCGCCACCGGGCGCTGGCCACAGGACGGCTCAGCGCCAGCGACTACATCGAGGCCGCCGCCGCCGTCTTGGACTGCACGCCCGATGTTGCGCGGCGGGCTTGGTGCGACGTCGTGCACTGGGCCTCGGGCGGGTTCGACCTCTGGGTGGACGTCGCGGACACGGCGTCGGTGCGCTTTTGGTCCAACGTCGATCCCTTGCATTGGGCGATTCTCGGCCTCGGCGCCTTCGACGAACCCGAGCACCACCTCGCCGAGCTATTTTGCCCCGCGGCGATGCTCCCCGGCGGCGTCGCCGTTCCCGACGACCGCGTTGCCATCGAAGCAGCGGTGTCTTTTCGCCTGGGGCTCTTGAAACCCGATCCGGCGTTCTTCGCGCTGGCCCTGCGCGGGCTCGATCCCCAGGGTGTGCTCTACCTCGACGACGACGACGACAACGTCGCCGCCGCCGCCTCCTTTGGGGTCGACGCCGTCGTTTGCCGAGGCGTCGAGGCAGCGCGGACCATCCTCATCGAACGCGGAGCCCTGCCATCCGACCGACACGAATGAGTCTCGGCGCACCCCCCGAGCCGGATGCGAGTAGGATGCGCGCCGATGTTCAAGCGTCGCTGCCTCGCCTTGTGCTCCCTGGTGCTCTTGCTGTCGACGACGGCGCGGGCGCGCCCACGGCTCGGGGTGCTGGTCGTCTTTGACCAGATGCCGGCCTGGCTGCTCGAGCGCTACGCACCCTTTTTCCCCGATGGCTTCGGCGGCTTCGACGCCGACGGCGCCCGCTTCGACGCCTTCTATGCCTACGCCGGCACCGAGACGGCGCCCGGACACGCCACGCTCTCGACCTGCGCACTGCCCGCTGTCCACGGCATCGCCACCAACAGCTGGTTTCACGACGGCAAGAAACTCTACGCCGTCGACGACCCCCGCTTTCCGACGCTGATGGCGGGGGGGGCCCACAGTGAATCCGGGCGCAGCCCGGCCAACCTCTTGGCCAACACCCTGGGCGACGCGATGAAGACCGAGAGCGGCGGACACGCCCACGTCGTCACCCTCAGCCACAAAGATCGCGCGGCCATCCTTACCGCCGGACACGCTGCCGATCTGGCCATCTGGTACGACAACGCCCAAGGACGCTTCACGACGTCGACGGCCTACGCCGAGAAGCTGCCCCCCTGGCTCGAGGAAGCGGGGCTCGCGCTGCCGACGGCGACGCTCAAAGACGGCACCTGGAGCCCGCTGCCCATCCCCAAGGGCCTCGAGTGGCTGGCCCCCGCCGACGACCGACCCGGTGAGGGGGCGCTCAAGGGCTACGATCGGACCTTCCCCCACGACATCAAGAGCGTCGACCCGGCCCTGCAGAAAGCCGGCTACCGGCTCGTGCCCCAATCGATCAGCGACCTGTTCACGCTGGCCCTGCGCGCCGTCGACGAAGAAAAACTCGGCCAAGACGACGAACCCGATTTGCTGGTGGTCAGCGTCTCCACCACCGACGTCGTCGGCCACAATTACGGTGGCGACAGCCTCGAACAGCTCGACACCCTGCGCCGCGCCGACGTCGAATTGCGTCGCTTCCTCAGAGCCCTCGAGACCCGCGTCGGACGAAACAACTTCGTCGTTGCCGTCGCCTCCGATCATGGCGCCCCCGAGCTGCCCCAGACCATCGCCGCCAGCGGGATCGCAGTCCCAGCCCTGGTCTACGACGACGTCGTCGACGCCGCGACCAAGGCGGGGGAGGCTGCGACCGGAAAGAAACGCGTGCGCGGTTTTTTTCCGCCCCAGCTCTTCCTCGACGAAGACGACCTCGATGCTGCCACCAAGCAGAAGTTCCGCGACGCCATCGAAAAAGCGGTCGAGGCGGTGCCCGGGGTGGCGCAGGTGTACCAAATGACCCTGCCCGGAGGCTCCGACGAAGACGGCTACGGCGTCTTCATGCGCGGGTCCTACAATCCAGGGCGCTCGGCCCCCCTGTTCGTGCGCACCGACCCGCGCGTGGTGCTCCTCGAAGAGCGCGGACAGGTCGTCGGCACCGATCACGGAACGCCCTACGTCTACGATCGCCGCGTGCCCTTCTTCGTGCGAGGCCCGGGCGTTCGACGCGGCCGCTACGCAACCCCAGTCGACACCCGCGATATCGCCCCCACGCTGGCCTTTTTGCTCGGCGTCTCGCCGCCCGACTCCTGCCAGGGCCGCCCGGTGGCCGCCGTCGGCGAACACTGATGCAGGCAGCGCCAGGATGATCCCCGCCGCCGCCCTGCTCGCCCTCCTGGGATCGTTGCCCGAGGCAGCCCCGGGCCCTGCGCCGCTGCTCCCGGTGACCCGCGGGACCACCAAGAGCGGCGTCGCCGTCGTCGTCGTCGCCGCTCCCGACAGTCCCTGGGCCGTGGCCCAGCTGCATCTGCGCCTGGATGCCAGCGAGATCACGCCGAAAACGCGCAGCGCGACCAGTGCCTGGGCCGCTCAGCTCGCCGAAGTCGGCCGGGCATCGATCGGGCCAAACGGCACCATCGAGCAGCGCTTGACGCCCGAGAGCCTGGTGCTGTCCTTCGGCGTCGAGGCCGCTCACGTCGTCGACGCCATCGCTGCCATCGATTCGGTGTTGCGGGCCCGCAGCAACCGGCCTGGCAGCCCGCCCCCCCGGCCACCCGCCCCCCTGTCCGTGGTGGACGACGTCGTCGACGCCGCCACCGCTCGGGCCCTTTTTCCCGGAGAGGCCCTGGCGTTGAGCACCGAGGGGGGCGTGCTGGACGCAACGACGGCGCGGAGCCTGGGCGACGTCCTCAACACCAAATCCGACGACACGGGCACCCTGCCGCGCTTGGCCATCGTCGTCGTTGGTCCCGGGAGCGGCGAGGCGCTCCTGGCGCAGGTCAACCATTTTCTGACGGCCCCCATCCGACCAACGCTGGTGACGGCCCAGCCAACCAGGCGCAAGGCGAGCGTGACGATCTCCGAGCAAGAAGGACCCAGCTCATCGTCGTCGTTGACCTTGCTGATCCCGCCCCGACACGACGCCGCGGAGCTGCTGGTGCTGGCGGCGCTCCTCGGTGGACATCTGGTGCGCAGCAGCGGCGCCGTTGGCATCGTCGTCGACGTCACCGCCGCCGATCGGCGGGCCTTGGTGGAGGCAGAAAACGACGCCGTCGATCAAGTTCGGCGCGTCGCCGCCGCCCCGCCGCCACCCGAGGTCGTCGACGCCGCGCGCGAGCAGGTGTTGGCCGCCCGCTTGTCATCGCTGAACGATCCCGCGCGCGTCGCCCATGCCCTCGGCCAGGCGGTGCTCGACGGACGCCCGACCCGGGTCGAAGACGAAATTGCCTCGCTCCAAGCGTTGACGCCGACCAAGGTCAGTCTCGCCGCCGCCGCCCTCGCTGCCGCCGCGGTCATCATCGTCCGCACACCGGGACCCGAGCCGACCTCGAGTGCGTCGCCATGATCGAGCTCTTCGGATCGTTGGTGGGCCTGCTCTCCTTGCTGCAAGGGCAGCCCGAAAACAAGGCGCCCATCTTCGTCGACGAGCGCGCAGAAATTCCCTGGATCGTCGCCGCCGCCCCGGGCAGCCGTTGCGGTTCCTCGCGAGTGGCCGAGGGACCACGCTCCACCCGCGATCGGCTGGTGGCCTCGCTGCGAAAGCCAGGCGAGAGCTCACCGTCCACGTCGACGTCGCCGACGCCGACCACCCGTTTGCGGCTCTTGCCCAGCGCGGCGTTGCTCGGCGCGCAAGGGGAGGTCTTGGTCGTCGCCGTCGAGACCTTGCTGGCGCGTCGGGGTGTGCGCGGTGCAGTCCACCTCCACGTCCACGACGACGGCGCATGGCTGGAGCTTCCCGCGCTCGACGCCGAAGCCGCTGCCGCCCTCGCTGGCGCGAGCTTTTCTCCCGCCGAGCTGCGCTCCTTCGAGGAAAGCGCCGCTGCCCGACTCGCCCGTCGGCGCGCCACCATCGGGAGCTCGGCCAAAGAAAAGGCCCTGAGGTGGAGCTGCTTCGCCGTCGTCGACGACCCCGCGTTGCCCCTGGACCTTGGCAGACGACTGCGCGCCCAGCTCGCGGTTCTGCGTCCTGATGATGGGTGATCACCCAGGTGAGGATGCCGCGCGGAGGGCCTGACGGTCCCGCAGCGGTGACGCCGTGGCCGAGCCGAGCATAGACTGGCGCCGTGAGCACCCCGACCGATCCGTCCGACCTCAGCAGTCAATTGACAGCGCTCCAGCAAGACTACGCCGACCTGACGACCATCCACGAGATCACCCTCGAGCACAGCAACGACATCGAAGCCGCGCTCGAACAGAAGCTCGCAGAGATCGCCGAGCTCGCGCGGGACCTCGACGTGCGCAACCGGCTGCTCCGAAAGGTGTTCGGTCGCTACATGACCGATGAGGTCGCCGCCGTGCTCATCGACAGCCCCGAGAACTTCGCTCTGGGGGGCGAGCGCCGACGCGTAACCATCATGATGAGCGATCTCCGCGGGTTCACTCCGATGTGCGAGCGGCTGACGCCGGAGCAGACCGTGCGCACCCTCAACGTCTATCTGGGCGAGATGGCCGAGGTGATCGCGCGCCACGGCGGCTGGATCAACGAGTTCATCGGCGACGCCATCCTCGCGGTGTTTGGCGCGCCCTTGGTCGCCCCGCGCGCAGCTGCCCACGCAGTGCAGTGCGCCTTGGAAATGCAGCTCGCCATGACGCGCGTCAACGAGCAGCTGGCGGCCGAGGGCTTGCCCCAGGTCCAGATGGGCATCGGTCTGCACACCGGCGAAGTCGTCGTCGGCAACGTCGGCTCCGAGCGGCGGGCGAAGTTCGGTCTCGTTGGTTCGGCCGTGAACCTCACCAGCCGCATCGAGTCGTACACCATCGGCGGGCAGGTGCTGATCAGCGAGAGCACTGCAGGCGATCTCGATGAGCAGTTGCACGCCCGCAGCACCTTCAAAGTGAATCCGAAGGGCGTCAGGCATGCCGTCACCATCTACGACGTCGCCGGCCTGGGCAGTCGCATGCTGCCCACCGTCGACGAAGAGCTCACCCCAATCGTGGAAGGACCCCTGGTCGGGATGTCGCTGATCGATGGAAAAGATGCTGGCGGAGAGGTCGTGGCGGCGATGCTGCTCGCGCTGGGAGACAAGGAGGCTCTGTTTCGTTTCGACCAACCGCCAGCTGTGCGATCCAACCTCAAGCTCACCTTCGACGACGCCGGCCTGGGAGAGGGGTACGGCAAGGTCGTGAGCGCAGAGGCTGACACCTTCCGCGTCCACTTCACCTCCCTGCCGCCGGCAGCCGCACGGTGGCTCTCGGAGTTCAAGCGAGCGACGACGACGAAATTGGCGGGTGCGCGGACGATCTCGTAGGGTGCGGGCGCCTTGCCTGCATCTGCAGGGGCGGGCGGGAGCTGCTGGTGGGGACACTCGAGAACCTTCTGGTCTTGTACACGGGCATCGTGCTCGTGAACGCAGCGCTGTCGGGCATCCAGTGGTGGATTCAGCGCAGCAGCCTGCACCGAAGCCTGACCGCCCTCTGGGTTGGCACCTTCATCGCGCTGATGGCCCAGGGTGCGCTGCGCACCGGCGAAGGCCAGATCCTGATGGGCTTCGCCTTCGTCGTGCTGATCAACGGCGCACTCGCGGAGCTCATGGCGCGCGTGCTCGGTCTGCGCTTCGAATGGAAGCCGATGGCAGCCGTCTTCGTCGTCAGCCTGGGGCTGGCTGCCGTGCTGCACACCACCGGTGCGGGCTTCGCCGTCGCCGCCATCCCGGTGGCCTTCGGCGGCTGCTTCCCGCTGATTCTCGTCGTGACCAGAGTGCTCCAGAGCATCCCGCTGTCGAGCATGTCGTTTTCAATGCGTGGGCTCTTGGTGAGCAGCGTGTTCTTCGTCGTGCACACCGCCGACTTCCCCTTCTTGCGCATGGTGGAGTGGTTTGCCCCCATCGGCTTCACCATCGCCATCCTCATCGTCTTTGGGCTCTCGGTCTTCGCGCCGGCGGTGGTGCTGGAGATCGTCACCGAGAAGCAGACGCGCTTCCAGGCCGAGATGTCGGTGGCCCATCGCATCCAAACGAAGATCCTGCCCTCGAATCCCAAGCTCAGCGGCCTTGAGCTGGCGGCATACATGAAGCCCGCAGACGAAGTCGGCGGCGATTACTACGACGTCTACGAGATCGGGGACTACAGCTGGATCCTGCTCGGCGACGTCACCGGCCACGGCTTGTCGAGCGGGCTGGTGATGCTGATGGCCCAGAGCATCATCACCTCGATCCTCCACACCCGCGCCGACATCACGCCGGGCGAGCTGAATCACCTCGCCAACGCCATCCTGCACGAGAACCTGCAGCGCCTGTGCGACGACCGAACGATGACCATCATCGCGCTGTGCCGACAGGGCAACTCGCGTCAGTTCCGCTTCTCAGGAATGCACGACGACATCTACGTGTACCGGGCAGCGACCAAACACGTGGACATCGTGCACGTCGAGCAAGTCCCTCATGGCCTGGGGCTGCTGAACGAGTTCGACCTCAAGGACTTCGGCGAAGAGATGCTAAACTTGGGCGACGGGGATCTGCTGCTGCTGAGCACTGATGGCATCACCGAAGCCGCAGCCGGCGGCGACTACAAGAAGGGGATGTTCGAGGAGGGGCGGGTGGTGGAGTTCTTGAAAGCGCATGCGAGCGAACCCGTAGCGCGCATCAAGGAGAGGCTGGTCGAAGACCTCCAGACCTTCACGGGCGGCGTCTACCACGACGACGTGACCTTCTTGCTGGTGCGGGCCACGGCATGAGCGTCCTGAGCGTGCTGCGAGAAGCGCTGGCGTCTGGCGATGACCAGCACCTCTGCTTGCAACTTGCCGACGCCGACCGCGCCGAGCTCGAGGCCCTCGTTGAGACCGCGCGGCTCAAGGTTGTGGACACCATCGATGCGCAGCTGCTGGAGTGGGCCCGGGTGCGGCAGCCATCCACCGAGCGTGGTGGCAGCGAGCACCGGGCGGCGATTGCTGCGGCGCTGGGAGGACACGGCTCCTTTGCTCATGGCAGCTGGGTGTTCTTTCCCTGGCGACGGGCGTTGGCTCACGTCCTGCCGCGCGACGCCTTCCGCGAGGTTCGAACGAACCGGAACCGCGACAAGATCACCGTGGCCGAGCAGCGCTCCCTGCTGACCCGCCGCATCGGCGTCGTCGGGTTGTCGGTGGGACACGCCTCAGCGCTGGTGCTCGCGCAAGAGGGTCTGTGCGCCGAGCTGCGCGTGGCGGATTTCGACACCATCGAGCTCTCGAACCTCAACCGGTTGCGAACGACGGTGCTCCACCTCGGGGCCACCAAAGTGGACGTGACGCGCAGAGAGGTCGCCGAGATCGATCCCTACGTTCGCGTGCTGACCTTTCCCGAAGGCATCACCGAAGCCAACGCCGGCGCCTTCGTCGACGGCCTCGATCTCGTGGTCGAGGAGTGCGACACCTTGCCGATGAAGCTCCGCATCCGGGAGCTGTGTCGGAAGCGGCGGATCCCCGTCGTGATGGACACCAACGACCGCGGTACCCTGGACGTCGAACGCTTCGACTTGGAACCCGATCGTCCGCTGCTCCACGGCCTGATGGGAGACCTCGACGCCGCCGGAGCCGCTGCCCTGCCCCCGTCGGAGCGCCTGAATGTCTTCTATCGTTTTCTGGGCGGTGCCGATGAGGTCTCGGGGCCGTTGCGGGCGTCGATCGCGAAGATCAACTCCGAGCTCTGCTCCTATCCCCAACTCTCAAGTGACGTGCACCTGGGGGCGGCCCTGGTCGCGCACGCGACGCGGGAGGTGCTGCTGGGCCGGCTGACCCGCAGTGGTCGTTTTCGCATCGACCTCGACAAACTTGTCGCCAACGGAGCGCCATGAAGAGTGTCGAGCTGCGGGTGGCCGTGCGCAACGGCGACGTGATGAGGGCGCAGTACCTCATCGTCGACATGTACCACCAGAACTACGGGATCCTCTTCTCCAACGACATCGTCGATCTGAACTCCGGCATCGAACCCTACCCGCAGAGCTACCTGTTGGGCACCGTCGGCAGCGAGGTCGTCGCCGCCTGCGGGTTGTACACCCGCGACACCTACTGCGAGCGCTACGGCGAGGTCACCAAGGATGACCTGCAGCAGCAGCTGGCGAGCGAAGGGCTCGAGGCTCGCTACGACGTGCGCCGCACCGTCGAGGTCACCAAGCTGGTCATCCGCAGCGACTACAACGGCCGAGGCCTGGGTCGGTGGCTGTTTCAGGCCGCCCACAGCGCGGCCTTCGTCATGCGCGGTGACGAAAAACCGCCGCTGATCTTATGCTGCGCCACTCGATCGATCTTTGCCGCGATGCACGAGGCATCGGGCATCCGAGCCAGGCCGCTGCGAAAATTTCCCGACTACCCCGTGCACGAACGCTATCGCTCCGCAGACAACCCGATGGACAGCCGCTTGATCATCCCGACCGTCGACATCCCACCGGCCATTTGGAACAAACCGTTGCCGTGCGCGCTGACGCTGGAGGAACGTTGAGCATCTCCCGCATCCACGGCGTCTTCGACGGCGCTGCAGTCGAGCCGCCACTGTCGAAGTTCGAGGTGAAGTTCACGCCCCTCGATCTGATCGCCCATTGGAAGCGCTGCGGGATGACCGCCGACTTTCTCGCCTACTTCATCGCCTACGCCTTCGAGAACCCCAAGGCAGCGCTGAACACGCTTTCGACGGTGATCAACGAGCTGTTGGAGAACGCGGTGAAGTTCAGCGCCAACAAGCGCGAGCCGGTGGTCCTCTCCTTCGACCACTTCGGGGACACCATCCGCATCGAGACCTGCAACACCTGCTCCGGCGCCATCACCCAACGCTTCGACAGCTTTCTGCAGCGCCTCGGCAGTGAAGACATCGAAGACCTGTTCATCGCCCAGATCGAGCAGAACGCGGCCACCAACCGGAGTGAATCCGGGCTCGGCCTGATCACCATGGTGAAGGATCACAACTCGAATCTGGCGGTCAGCATCCGCCCGCTCGAGGTCGGGGATGCCCACGAGGTCCGGGTCCGCGTGACCCTGAACGCCAACGAGGTCGATCAGTCATGAACATGGAGGACGCCGACCACCGCATCGAAAACACCGCCGCCGGCTGTACGATGACCGGGGTACTTCGCCTGGCCACGCCCGGCGCCTATGAGCGCATCTTCAATCCCATCCACGACGCCATGATCGCCTGCAAGACGACCTACGTCGTCGACATCCGCGGGTTGAACTTCATGAACAGCTCCGGGATCACGGCCCTGTCCCGCTTGGTGCTGGCGGCGCGCAAGCTCGATCTTCCCCTGCGAATTCTGGGGGCGGAGTCCATCGCCTGGCAGCGCAAGACGATCACGTCGCTCCGGCGGCTGCACACGCTGCTCACCGTCGACATTCAAGACACCCCGGCGTCTTGAGCTGCTCGCCGGCACGATGGAGCGACGACGTCGGCCATCGGGGACCGGCGCCAAAGCGACGGCTCGCACCAAGGGCTCAACCGTCGCACCGGCGGCCCAACATCGGCAGTTCGAGACAGGCCACCAAGGGACGTCGGGTCCGGCCATACTGCTGAGGTGCGCCCTCTCCTTTTCCCTCTGCTCTGTGCGGGCGTCGCCTGCGACGCGAGCTTTCCCCTCGGCAACATCCCCGTTGGTGACGTCGTCGTCGAGTCCCCCGAGGCTCCGGTTTGTGCGGCGCCACCACCGGGGATCGACCCCTGCGCCATCGTTTCGCCGACGGCGACGTGCGGGGGATTCACCACCATCACCGAGGCTCTAGGGACCTCCGGCTGTGGCCTCATCTGGATCGCGCCGGGCAGCTACGACGAATCGACCGGCGAGTTTTTCCCCCTCGCGGTTCCCGCTGGCGTGACCTTGCTCGGCGACGAGGAGACGCTGGGTGCGTCGACGATCGTCTCCCAGCTCGCCCCCGTCGCCGACGCCGCCGCCGTCACGGTCCAGCTCGCTGACGATGCAGTCGTTGGGGGGCTCACGCTGATGAGCGCCGCCGTCACCACCCAGGCCTCCGTCGTCCTGTTGGCCGCTGCTGGGCCCACTCTGCGCAATTCGACGGTGCGCGGTGTGGGATCGGAGTGCGATGGATCGCCGACGCCCTGCGCCCTGGGGGTCCGGCTGACGCAGGCGTCGGCGGACGTGTCGCTGCTCGGCAATCGGATTGAGCAGACTGCCGGCGGCGTGGCGCTCGAAGGCACCAGCCTCTTGGAGGGCAACGTCATCGTCGACAACGGCTTCGGCATGCGCCTCGGCGGTGACGGCTTCGCCGATCTCGGTGGCGGCCGGAGCGCCGGGGGCAACGTGTTCTCCTGCAACGCCTACTTCGACGTGCTCATCACCGGCTTCACGGGGACCCTGTCGATGTCCGACAACGCCTGGGACCACGCGCCCCCGTCGAGCGCCGCGAGTCCCAGTTGTGTCGAGGGCGCCACCGACATTTGCGCGCCAGCAGGCTTCGCCGTCGTCGTCGCCCGACCTACGCTCCTCGAAGACGGCTGCGACTGATCCCCGATCTCGCTGAACTTCGACCGCGGAGCGGTCTCGTTCCGCTCCGTCGGGGATACTCTTCTGGAGGTCTGATGCAGCTGACGCAGACCTGGCGCATGACCTCGGGGTTCATCCCGCCTCTGTTTACAACTGGGTGCGCCAGGCGGCGGTCGACGCTGGCGGGGGCTCGGCCGCGGCGCTCACGACGGACGAGAAGGCGGAGCTCTCGGCGCTGCGCAAGGAGGTCCGCGTCCTGAAGGTGGAGCGTGACATCTTAGAAAAGCGGCGGCCTTCTTCGCCAAGGAGAACGCGTGAAGTTCGCGTTCATCGAGGCGGAGAAGGCGACGGTGACGGTGGCCGTCGACGCTCGCCAAAGCGAGGGGCTGTTGCAAACCTTCGACGACGTCGTGGCCGCTCACATGGAAGGCACGGTCCAACGCGTGCGCCCCAAGCTGATGACCGTTTCGACGATGTTGGTGGGGCTGGTGCCTTTGTTGTGGGCCTCGGGCTCCGGCGCCGACGTCATGAAGCGCATCGCCGCGCCGATGGTGGGCGGGTTGCTGACGTCGGCGTTTCTCACGCTGGAGATCATCCCGGTGCTGTCGGTGCACCTCACGTGGGAGGCGCTGTTGTGGGCGCGGGCCGAGTCATCCCTCACGAGCACAGCCGCGGACTTGACTCGTGCCGTGGCGGACCGCCGCCCACGCGCCGACGAAGGCAGCCAACCGTGGCTGACACGGCAGACGGTTCGTGCGGCGACGTCGTCGCTCCCGGCTCGCTCGAGCTCCCCGTCGATGTCCTCCAGCGTGCCCAACAGCAGCTCGTTGTGAAGGCTGCCCGCACGCTCCTTGGCGAGCGCGAGCGCGATTCCTGCAGCACTGCGGCACGTGGAGGTCCCCATGCGCACGTTCATTGCCACCGTCGCGGCCTGCTTTGTCATCGTCACGGGCTGCCGGAAGCCCGGGGAGGCCGCCCGCGCGGCCCAAGAGCACGACACCGCAGAGACTAAGGGCCGGCATGTCGACATCGAGAGCGACGACGGCTCGACCTCGCACATCCGGGCAGCGGAAAACGGTCTCACTTTCTCCGGTAAGGACAAAGATGGCTCCACCGGCAGCATGACCTTCGGCGCGGGCGCCAAGGTTCCTGACGGCTTCCCGATCGCGGTGATCAGTGGGCTCGAGGTGATGACGTCTTCGTCGTCGTCGGACCCGCAGGGCCAGAAAACACAGCTCGTGATGGCGACAGGCAGGAAGCGCCACGCCGACGTCGTCACCTTCTACGAGGCGGAGCTCAAGAAGCTCGGGCTCCAAAACGTCCAGCGCAGCGACGCGAGCAGCAGCGGTGATCAGACCACGCTCCTCTTGTCCGACGACGGACGCGGCAGGTCCGCGAGCTTGCAGATTTCGACGCTGGCCGACGGCCAGTCCACCGTGACGTTGAGCGTGAGCGGCTTCTGATCGCGTTGCCACTCTCCGCGCGCCAACGGAGCGCAGGGGAATGCTCATCGTTGGCTGGAGCCGACGTCCTTGGCCTGCGGCGACGTCGACTGCGAGATCTTCGACGTCTCTTCATCACGATCGCCTTGAGGATTTGCGATTCGCATGGTTCGGTCGGGGATGCCCGCGAACCCAGATCTCATCGCCCGGCTGACCCTCGTTCGTCCGTCGCTTGACCTCGTCCCGTCCTGTTCGACTTCATCGAAGAGATGCGCGCCCTGGGCGAGACGATCGGGCCCAGCCGGTTCCCCACGTCGGCTACGAGGTGGCCGGTCTTGTCGCCGGCACGGCGTCGCGACGGCGATGCTGGGGCTCCTGCTGGTCACCGAGCGCGCGAACCGTGGGGCGGATCCTCGTGACCTGCGCTCCCTCCAATGCGGCGTCACGCAGGACCATCGATGCAAACGGCGGGTTGCTTCGCCACATCGCCTTCGTCGACATCGTGAAGCGGGACACGTGTCACTACTGGATCGACGTCGACGTCCGACGCTGACTCGGGCTGATCAACCCTTGCCGCCGGCCGCGTTCCGCCGCGCCGCGATCTCGCGGTGAAGGAGGTAGACCAGCGCGCCCATCGAGCCCATGAGCAGGCTGAGGATCATGTAGGGCCACGACGGGAGGTTCCGGCTCTTGGCGTCGCCCCAGATCCACGTCGAGAAAAGGGCGAGCATCAGCAGCAGGTCCAGGAACAACTGCAGCCCCCACGGCTCGCGCAGTGCGAGCTCGACGAAGCCGAGGATGCCGTGGCCGGCCATGACAAAGAGCGTGTAGGCAGTGAACGCGACGAAAAGGACGACGAGGATGAAGAGGCGCATCCGACCATCCTCGCCGCTCTTGAACGAGTCCGCACCTTCTCGTTGCCCCACGACAACGAGACCTCAGTCCACCCGGACGATCTTGGCGATGCTCGGGATGCCGTCGACGACGATGCGCACCTGGTACCACCCGGGTTGAGCCGTCGAGGGCAACACCGCCGTCGCCGACGTCGACGTCACCGAGCGAATCGGAGCCATCACCCGGGTCTCGCTCTCGAAACGATCCATCTGCACCACCGCGAGGTGGGTGGCCGCTCCCTGCGTGCCCTCGGCGTCGACGATGAAGCCGCTCCCGTTCAAGGTGAAGCTGCTTCCGGCCGACGCCGATGCCGGGGCGAAGGAGAGGGTCGGCGTCGTCGTCGCCAGCCGGCCTTCGTCGTAGAGCCAGATCTGCTGCGGGTCGCAGTCCGAAAGTGGTTGGGGCCAGCACCAGCCCATTTGGGCCACCTTGTTGTTGGGCAGGAGCAGCGTGGGCCGCCGGTGGCTGGGATGCTTGAGGCCGACGGTTGTGGACTGGCCTGTCGCGGGATCAAAAAGCTCCGTCTCCAACGCGTACCCCGAGCCAGGGGCGCCCCAGTGATAGCCCCCCGTGAACATCACCAGCCCGTTCGGCAAGAGCGTGGCCGTGTGCTGGATGCGCGACATCGCCATGTCGCCCGCTGTCGCCCAGCTCCCGCTCGAGGGTGAAAACACCTCGAGGGGTGCGAGGGAGGAAAAGCCGTCGCTGAGGGTGCCGCAGCCGAAAGTGTGGCCGCCGGCGACGACGAGCCGACCGTCGGGCAGTGCCGTGGTGGTGTGGTCGCAGCGAGCGTTTTGCATCAACGTCCAACTCTGGACCTGCAACGTCGTCGAATTGATCACTGGCGCGCTGTTCACGGCTGGCGCACCGGGGCTCACCGTGTTTACGCCGCCGACCACGAGGACGTTGCCGTCGGGAAGCAGCGTGGCTGTGTGGTGCCGGCGCTCGAAGCCAACCGGCCCCTCGGTCCAGCTTTGGGCGACCGGGTCGTAGAGCTCGGGCGGAGGCAACCAAAAGGCGAGAAAATCCCAGGGCGCGCCGAAGGCCATGCCGCCGATCACGAGGACCTGGCCCGAGGGCAAGAGCGTCGACGTCGCTCCGGCGCGCGCATGGTGCAACGCCGCGGTCGGCGACCAGGTGTTCGTCGCGGGATCGTAGAGGTCGCAGGCATTGGTTTCGCCGTCGCCTCCCGTCCCTCCCGCAACCAGCACGCGGCCGTCGCTGAGCAAACTGGCGGTGTGGCTGTCGGTCTCGAAGGCGCGCGGCCCCGTCGACACCGTCATCCCGGTGGCGGGATAGAAGCGTTTGGCGCCGAGAGTGCCGGGATCGAGGGGTTGGCCCGCCGGTCGCCAGCGGCCGACGAGTAGCACGGTGCCGTCGCTCAACAGGGTCACGCTGCCCAGGAAATTGCTCGGCAGGTCGACGAAGCCGCTCCACGAGTCGTGGCCGAAGGCGGGGTCGACGACATACGCGCTGGCGATGGTGTTGCCGTTGTTGCCGCCGGCGATGAGCACCCGCCCGCTCTCGAGGAGCACGGCGATGTGGTTGTGGCGCGGCGAGGGCGACGGCGTTGCGCTCCAGGCGCCGGTGCTCGGGTTGAAGCTCTCGTCGCTGGCCGCTTCGCCGCCGACGTTGTAGCCGCCGACGACGAGCACGCGGTCGTTGGGGAGCAGCGTCGCGGTGTGAAAGACCCGCGCCTCGGCCAAGGAGCTTGTCGGTGTCCACTGCTGGGTCGCGGGATTGAAGCGGGAGGCGCTGTTCAAGTAGGAGGCCGCATTGCGGCCACCGACGACGAGCACCTCGCCGCTGCGCAAGAGGGTCGCGCTGTGGTTGGCGCGGCCGCCGGGCATCGACGTCGTCGTCGCCCACTGGCCGCTCGCCTCGGAGTAGATCTCGGCTGTCGCCAGGTAAGTGCCGGCGCTGAAGCCGCCGACGACGAGGACCTTTGCTCCTGGGATGCGCGTCGCCGTGAAGTCGTTGCGCAGCGTGCTGGGCGAGCCGGTGGCGGTCCACACGCGCGTGGTGGGATTGAAGAGCTCAGCAGCAGAGCTCAGGCCGCCGACGACGAGGACTTTGCCGGAGGCCAAGAGGGTCGCGGTGTGCCCGCTGTGGGCGTGGGGCATCGGCTGCAGATTGACCCAAGTGTCGGTGGCGGGCAGATACCACTCCGTGGTGGCGAGGACGCCGTTGCTGTTGCGACCACCGCTGACCAGGACGTTGCCGTTTTGCAGCAGCACCGCGGCGTGCTGACCGCGCGGCGATCCCATGGCCTGCGCGGGGGACCACAGGCCACTGCCGGGATCGTAGAGTTCGCACAGCGCGACGTAGCCGCCGCTGTTGACGCCGCCGGCGACCAGCACCTTGCCATTGGGCAGCGCCGTGGCGGTGAAGCGCTCCCGTGCCGTCGCCATCGATCCCACCGGGCTCCAAAGGGGATCAACGAGGATCTCTTCTTCTTCGGCGGCGGCGTCGCCAACGACGAGGGCGAGGATGTCGTCGCGCACCTCGAGGCGGACGGCCAGGCGGGCCCCCGAGGCTCCCCAGGCCTCCGGAGCGGTGACGCGGATGCGGTCGCGGCCGCCTTCGTCGACGACGGCGACGGCGTCGGCGCGGGGCTCAAAGCGCGCGCCGACCATCTCCCAGGTCGCGAGCACTCCGGCGTGCGGTGTCACCACATGCAGCCACTCTTCGAGGCCGTCGCCGCTGCGGCTCCAGTACACAACGCCGTCGCCGCGGGCGTAGCGGACGTGACCGCCGCCTGCTTCGCCTGGGCCAAAGAGGCCGCGTTCGCGCACCTGCACGCTGAATCCGCCGACGAGCCCGAGGGTGAAGGAGTCCTCGCCTTCGATCGGCAAGATCGCCGCGACCCGCTCCAGCGCAGCGTGGGCAGCCACGACGGGGTCGCCGGGCGCCGGCTCGACGAAGCCCTGTGCTCGGCGGACAAAGGCCACCCCCCCGTCGGCGAGCGCGCGCTGGGCCACGTCGGGAAAGGCACTGCGCAAGGGATCGTCGGCCCCGCAGGCCGCGACCACGATGGCGACCACGACGAAGACCGTAAGAGCGGTAACTCTGTGCATGGAAACCTCCGGGAGACCGTCGCGAGCTGAGCCACTCGTTGGCGCCCTTGGTGTTTGGTGCCGCGGACCGGATCCATCACGGCCTCCGCCGCGAGCAACGGTCACGACGTCTGCAGAGTCGTTCGACGTCGTTGGGTCAGTGGACCCCAATCCTCTTGGCGCCCCGGCCTTCGGCCCCCAAGCTCCTCCGGCCTGCGCGCCAATCTCAGTCGTCGGCGAACTGCTCCCAGAGCTCGCGCGGGCTTTCGGCGGCGTAGACGCCTTCGTAGACGGCGTCAGGTGCCCGGGCTTTGCCGCGCTGCAAGGTCACCCAGAGATCGATGGTCGCGCTGGGCACGCCTTCTCGCAGAGCGAACTCCGCAGCAAATTTGATGTGCAGCTCGTGCGCTCCTTCGCATCTGGGGCTCGTGCACGCCCAGGCATGGGTCGGTGGACGGCGACCGCGCTCGGCGAGGCAGGCCCATTCGGCATTGAGGATGGTTCGCACGCTCTCGAGAGGGATGGTGGGAACGGCCTCGGCCACCTTGGCCACGAAGGCCGCGCGCTCCCGTTCGGAGACGGCGGCCATCCCCCGTTGGCGCGCTTCGCCCAAGACTGCGAGCTCGGAGCATCCTGTTCCCTGGACCATCGTTCACCTCCAGCTCGTTGTGTTTGGGCGGCGGATGCAGATCCATCACGCGCGGACTCGGAAAGCGCAGATGTGCTTCTGCCGAGCGCTGCCCTGGCCCCAAGCACAGGGCGCCCTGTCGTTGCCGTTGGGGCGCGCGCGGTGACAGCGTGGTCGACATGACGCCCTGGCGCGCCAGCTCGATCTGCCTCGTCCTCGTCGCCTGCGCCGCGCGGGCGGAGCCGCAGGTGCGCCTGGTGTACGAGCGTGGACCTGGGGCAGAGGCCTGCCCCTCCGAAGAGGAGATGCGCAGCGCCGTCGTCGGCGCCCTCGGCTATTCCCCCTTTGACGACGGCGCCGAGGATCTCCTGCGCGTGCGTCTCGGCCTCGACCAGCTCAGGCTGCGCGCCCGCATCGTCCTCGTCCACGGCGACGGCGACGTCGGCACCAAAGAGCTCTTCGACCAGGACTGCCGCGCCCTGGCCGAGCACGCCGCCCTCGACATCGTTCTCTCGATCGATCCCTTCGCCGACCCCGGCCCCATCGTGCTGCCCCTCCCGCCGCCCGTCCCCGTGCAGGTCGTCCCGCCGATCATCGCGGTGGTTCCCGATGAGCCGACGACGACGACGACGGCGCCTCTGCAGCTCGGGCTCTCGGCCCTCGTCGCCCTCAACGGCGCCATCGGGACGGCCGTCGGGGTGCCCGCCGCTGGGCTCACGCTGGGGGCTCGCCTCCGACTCCGCTCTTTGGTGCTCGGCCTGGAAGCGCGGGGCGACTGGCCCTCGAACCAGAAACTCGCGGGAGGCGCCGCCGTCGACACGACCCTGGTGCTGCTGTCGGCGACGGCCTGTTTGCGCTCTTGGTGGGTCGTGGGCTGCGGCGTCGGCAGCGGCGGCGTGTTTGCGGCGAACGGGAGCGGCTTTGAAGATCCCCGCGCGGTTCCGTTGAGTCCCCACGGCGCCGTCGGCGCCCGCATCGGGCTCGAGGTGCCGGTCGGGAGCGGGTTTCACGTCGTCGGCGCCGTCGAGGGCAGCGTGCCGGTCACCCGCGTGACGCTCACGGACATCGCTGGCGCTGCGCTGTGGACCACGCCCAGGATGGCCGCCGGCCTCTCTTTGGGCCTCGCGGCGGAGCTTTGGTGATGGATCAAGGCGGCGACCCCAAACCCATGGGGGCGGACACCCGTCCGCACCAGCGCGGGGGCGCTGCGGAGTTTCGCGCGATGTATCGGGCCGAATTCGGGTACGTGTGGCACACGCTGCGACGCCTCGGCATCTTCGAAAAGGACCTGCCGGACGTGGTGCACGATGTCTTCGTCGTCGTCTTTCGCAAGCTGGGGGACTTTGATCGGAGCAGGCCGCTGCGCCCCTGGCTCTTTGGCATCGCTTTTCGGGTGGCCCTCGATGAAAAGCGGCGCGGGCGCGTCTTCCACGAGGTGCTCGACGACGCCGTCGCCGTCGACGCCTCTCCGGTGGGTGAGGACGCCGTCGAGCATCTCGAGGCCCGCGCGCTGGTGCAGCAGGGGCTGGCCGCCCTCGACCTCGAACGACGCGCACTGATCGTGTTGCACGACCTCGAGGGGCACACCATCCCGGCCATCGCCGCCGTCCTCGAGGTCCCGCTGGCCACCGTGTACTCACGCCTGCGGCTCGCGCGCGAAGCCTTCGCCGCCGCCATTCGTCGAAGTCGGGGGGGATGACATGAGCACCCAAATCCCCGACGACATCGACGCCCTCCTGGCTGCTGCCCGCGACTTGCCGGCGCCCCCCGCCGGTCATGAGGACGCGATCCTCGCGCGCCTCGAGTCGACGCTGGGCTTGCCTCCCGACCCCAGCGGACCGAGCGGCGGGGCCGGCGGCGGTGGGCCAGGGGCAAGCGCGGCCAGTGGTGGCAAGCTCTTGGCGGCAGCAATCAAGCCGCTCGCGCTGCTCTTGTTCGGCGCCGGCGCCCTGGTCGTTTGGGTCCGTCCCCCCGCCGCTCCCGCGCAGCATCCAGCAGCCCCCGTCGTGCTGCCAGCTCCTGCTCCCGTTCAGGTACCTGCCCCGGTCGTCGAGGCCGTTGTCGGCGCCGCGGTGGCGGCTCCAGCTCCTGCTGCGCTGGTCACTAAGCCCCGAGACACCGCACCGCGTCGCGCCTCCTCGCCCCAAGCCCCGGCAGAGCAGGCGCCCCCCACGACGACGCCCGATGAAGGGGCGGAGCGGCAACTCTTGCGGCAGGCCCACGCGTCTTTCCGGGCTGGTGATCACCCGGCGTGTTTGGCGACCTTGGGAGAGCACGCGCGCACCTGGCCGGCGGGCAAGCTCGCCGAGGAGCGGGACGCGCTCATGGTCCAGGCCCTGGCAGGAACGGGCAACGCGACGGCGGCGGAGGCGGCGGCGCAGGCCTTCCTGGAGCGTTATCCACGCAGCCTCTTTCGCCACAACGTCAGCAGCGCGACGCGTCGCTGATCACGCCAAGAGGACGCACCGTGCGCCTGCCAAAGGGCTCAAACCACGGCGCCGTGCCCGCACCAACGATGCCGAGCGGCGGTCAGACTTTGCACAGCCTTGACGAAGTCCGCGGAGATCCCAGGGCAGGATCGAGCGTTAGAGACCTGCACCCGCTCGAACCCACCGCCCACAGGAGACCTCGCATGCGCCGTCTTGCCTTTGCCCTCGCCCTCGCCCTCGCCCTCCCCGCGGCCGCCGGTGGCGTACCCGCTCCCACCACGACTCCGAAGGCGGCGGCGGTGGAGGTTTCGGGCCTGGTCCCCACCATCAAGCCCCAGGTCGAGATCGTCTTCGCCATCGACACCACGGGTTCGATGGGCGGCTTGATCGACGGCGCCAAGAAGAAGATCTGGGCCATCGCCAACGAAGTCGCGCGGGCGCAGCAACAACCCGAGGTCAAGATCGGTCTGGTGGCCTTCCGCGACCGCGGCGACGCCTACGTGACGCAGACGACGGCGCTCACCGACAACCTCGACGCCGTCTACGAGACCTTGATGGCCTTGCGCGCCGACGGCGGTGGCGACAGCCCCGAAGACGTCAACGCCGCCCTCACCGATGCCGTGCACAAGATGGCCTGGTCCGAGAAGAAGGGGACCCTGAAGATGATCTTCCTCGTCGGCGACGCCCCGCCGCACATGGACTACGGCCAGCAGCAGAAGTGGCAGCAGACGGCGCAGGAGGCCATCCGCAAGAACATCTACATCAACACCGTGCAGTGTGGCCTCGACGGTGAAACCACCGCGGTGTGGAAGCAGATCGCCCACGCGGCCGAGGGTCGCTATGCGGCCATCCCCCAAGATGGCGGTGTGCGCGTGGCCGCCGTCACGCCCTTCGACGGCGAGTTGGTCAAGCTCGCCACCGAGCTCGACGCGACGAACTTCACCTATGGCCGGGAGAGCGATCGCAAGGCCAAGGTGGCCACCCGGGCCAAGGCCGGGGAATACGCAGCGGCAGCGCCGGCGTCGGCGGCGGCGGAGCGCGCAGTGGCCAAGTCTTCGCTCGGTTCGGGCATGCGCGCCGACGAAGACCTCATCACTTTGGCCGAGACATCGGGCGGCGCCAGCGTCGCCCTCGATAAGGTCGCCAAAGACAACCTGCCTGAGGCGCTCATTGGCAAAAGCAAGGAAGAGCAGACCAAGATCGTCGAGACCAATCTGGTGAAGCGCAAGGCCATCCAAAGCAAGATCGCCGAGCTCAGCAAGAAGCGCGACCAACACCTCGCCGCCGCTGCCGCCGCCGCCCCCACGCCTGCTCGCGACTCCTTCGACGCCGAGGTGAACACCGCCATGCACGCTGAGGGCGAGAAGGCCGGGCTCAGTTGGTGAGAGCCGGTGCGCACCGCCCCAGCGGCGTCCAGCGACACGCAGAGAGCCCCAGTGGGGCTCTCTGCGTCGCTTCCGGGCGAATGTTGGAGGGCGCCGAGCGCTCTCCCTTACAAAGGCGCGAGTCTGAGGGCGAGCTCACCGCCGAGCAGGCCGAACACCCGGTTCGTTTGTCGCTCGCGCTGGGCTTTGTCCTGCGACCAGGCAAACCCGCGCGGCGCAGCGATGTGCACGTGCAGCTGCTTGACGCTGAGAAAGTTCGGCGGGTTGATCCAGACCGAAAACGGTGGCGAGCTGTAGATCTTGGCGAGGACATCGGCCGCCTCCGCGCACACCTGAGCGATTTCGTCGAGGGCGGCGCGGCCGAGATCGGTCGGAAAGCTCGCTGGCGTCTTCGGGACCACCAGCACCTTGGGGCGTGAAACGAAGACGTCCTCGATCACCATCACGCGCGCGTTCTCCCAAATGACTCGCTCTTTGGCCCGCGCCTGGCGATCACCGAGCGCCAGTGGCAGGAAAGGATCGGGCAGACCCTCGACCCGAGCGCGATGGGCGCGAACGCTTTGCTCGATGCGCGCGTCGGCGCCGGCGACCCAAGTGCCCGGGGCGGGTGGCTCCTCGTCGAGCAGCTCGTCGGCAGCTTCGTCGGCGACGGCAGCGAGGTTGCTGCCGAGTACTGCCCGTTGCCAATCGCCCAGCAGGTCGGGCCGCTTCGCCAACAACACGCGCGGGGCCAAGTTGGCGTTTTGCGGTGGTCCGATGCGCATGGCGGCAGCATAGGCGCGGCCCCTGTTGTCATCAACGCTCTGACCCTCCTGGCAGACAGTGCAGTTCGCACGACGACGGAGCAATCGAGGGCGCAACAGCCGCTCCGTCTTGAGGACGGCGCCGCTTCGTGCTGAGGGCGGAGACGGAGGCCTACATCTTGTGAGGCGGGCGAATCGTCCGGCCCTCGAGCGCGTCATCGAGCGCGGCCGCCTTGGGGCTTCGGCTTCCCGCCGATCTTGTACCGTCGACCACCAGCGTCGTGGAGCTGGAGGCACCGCATTCCGGCAAGATCCGCGTGCGGTGGCAGTGCGTGCGCGCAACACCAGGGTGATCGACTCAAGTGCGGTTTGAACTTGAACTCCGCGGAAGGTGCCGACGCAGGCCGCGCATCGTTCCTCGCGGAGCTCGCAGGCCAGTGCAGTTTCGGCAACGGGGGAGGCGCGACGCCTCGCCGACTTCGAAGTCGGGGCGCATCAAAAGTGGCGTGGGCACCGGTTCGACCCCGGCTTCGACGCGAATTGGTCCCAGCGACACGGCGGTCGATGACCTGCGCGTTTGATGCGGCGCTGGAGTTCGGGCGGCGGTGCGTGGCCTTGCGGCTGCAGTTGAGGTCAATGATCGATGCGCGTTTGCATCGTCATTCGGTGCTCCAAGCTTGTTGTCGGGAACGAAGACGGCCGCACTCGAGCGGCCGTCGTGAAATTCAGGCCGCGGCTGAGCGGCGGATGGCCGACTCGGCGCCGCGACTGCGGGTTGCTTCTGCTGCGTCTGCGTGGGGACCGGCTTCGGGCGCCACATGTTGAGGCGCGGCTGCTCGAGGTCACCGCGGTCACCGATCACGAGGTTGTACGAGCCGTCGGAGCAGAGGAAAGCGACACCCGCCTTGTGCTTGAAGTCGATCGGCCCGTCGAGGTCGGTGGTTGCGCAGAGCAGGTAGCGCTTCTGCTTGGGGTCGCCGCGGGGCCCGATCAGAATCGTCAGGGAGCCCGATCCCGACTTGGTGGCCAGGGCGACGCCGTCCTTGGTCCAGATGCGTTCCATGGCGGCGTCGGGAAGGACCTTGCCCTGCTTGGCAGCCGCCGCGCGGTCGGCGGCCCGCTGGTCGACGCTGAAGAGCTCAAAGGTCGGGAGATTCGAGGGCTTGGTCGGCTGGTCGTCGTCGTCATGGCGTGGCCTCCTGGGTGGGTCCGTTTCGGCTGTCCCTTCACCTGTGAGGGGGCCGAGACGCCGAGAGCGAGCGGCGCCTTCGCGCAGTGATGAGCAGGACAAGCGCTGTGACGACGACGACCGGTCGAGCCGAAGGCGTTCGTGGCGCTGCGCTTGACGCAGAGAAGAGCGCAGCAGGCGTTGCCGCGACCCACCTGGGCCATGCGGTAGCGACGAAAACGTGGCTACGTCCTTGGATCCGCGTCGCGGCCTCGATCCAACCCCGCGAGGACCGAGGGCCTTGGCTGGCTCATGTCATGACAACGCTCGCCCAGTCGACGTCACGCCTTGCGTTCCTCCTTAGCCAGGTACCCGAAGGGGCCAATAGGCCGCGCATGCACCGTATGCATGACCGATGGAGTGGCAAAGCCGAGACAGCAAGGCCCTTCGGCCACCGGCGACACCCTGCCATTTCGCCGTCGCCTGTCTGCATCGCCGGGCAAACAAACCAAAAGCGTTACAGCCTGCCGCCGAGCCTGAAAACGACGTCGTCACGGAAGTCCCCTCGAGCGAAGGAGTGGCAGTGCGGGAGTACTCACGAGCGGAGAGAAACATGCGGCCCGATCCCAACCCGACCAGCCAACACGGGCATGTGCGCTAGCTTTTTTGCCTAGGCAAAAAAGACACCTGCGGCGTTCTCGCAGTGAACGCAGGCTCGTACCTCGCCTGCATTCCCTGCTGCGAGCGCCTACGGTGTCGCACATTCTAACGTTGGCTGGAAGAAGAGATGATGAGACACATGAAAGGTGCCGATGCCGACGGGTAAAGATCGATAACGATACCTTATATTTCTCTGCTTCCAGCCAACGTTTATCACGTGGATTTCGCCACTCACTTACGCAAATAACCATCACGCGCGCGTTGGCAGACGTCCCATGGTGCCTCTGTAGTGCACACGTCGGGACTTCGGGCGCGCGCGAACGACGCCTCGTTCTGCCCCACCGAACGACAGACGCACGTCTCGCCTTCGCACTGCATCTCATAGCTCTCCTCCCAACGCGCCCAGACGGCCCTGCAGCCCGTGTCCGTCCGCCACCAAGTCGCCTCGGTTCGACCGGCGACCTCGCCGCAGATCGCGCCACAACCTGTGAGGCCAAGGAGGAAAGCAGCTGAGAGAACTCTCGTCATAGACCCGTTCTCCGCGGCACTGGCCGGCGGTACTCATAGCAAAGCGAAGCCAAGAATTACGAGGAGTTCTCCGGCACAGAGTCGAGTCTTTCGAAGCGAGCCTGCGCACCGGCCAGCACACCGAGCGCTTGCATGACGAAATTTTCCCTGCAACGATAATGTGTAACAGTACCGAACCTAATTCGCCCTTCTGGCGTTGTCGCTAGTTACAGCTTGTCCGGAAAATATGGGTCCATGTCGACGTCACCGGGGATCGACACCGAATTCGGATCGTGATCTCGTCGTCCTGTGACGACGGGAGTGCACCATGGCGACACGACGACGGGGCCGGCAGCGGGAGCTGTTCGGCAGTTCGCAACGATCCGCGATGCTCATCGAGCCCACGCACAGGCTCGTGCTGCTGACGGACAGCCTCGACTGGGACGAGATTCTCGACGTCGTCGAGGAGATCAGAGCGTCGAAGCTCAAGAGCAACGCAGGTCGGCCGCCGCAGCTGCGCGCGTTGGTGGGCGCGATCTTGTTGAAGGCGACGAGGGACATCACCCTTCGCGAGGCCGAGGACCTGATTCGGCACTATGCGCCGGCTCGCTACCTGTGCGGCCTGACCGACACGGATTGGAGCCCAGACCACAACACGCTGCACGACTTCGAAAAGCTGATGGGCGAGGCGGGCGTCCGGCGCATCAACGAGTACGTCGTGAAGGTTGCCGTGAAGGAAAAGCTCGCGGATCCCAAGGTCGCGGTAGCCTGAGGGGACACCCCAATCCGGCCAATGAGGGACACCTGAAAAGCGGCCATAGCTGAGGCCGGGACGTTGACGCGACCGCGGGGACTCTGTCCGCCGGCGCATGAGCAACGTCATGAGCAGAAGTGAACAGGATCGAATCATCGCGCTTGGCCGGCTGAGGTGGACCCTTCGCCGGATCGAAGAGGCCACGGGCTGTCGTCGTGAAACG
>JAHFED010000039.1:52487-60056 GCA_023248635.1 Myxococcales bacterium | reverse complement strand
CCGTGACCCAGACCCTGCGCCGCCAAGGGGCTCGCCTGCTGGGCTTCCTCGTCGACAGCCTTCAAGCTTGCCTCGTGCCTTCAGCAGCGCCGCGACTTCTTCCAAGCCGCTGAACGGTTACTGGCGGGGGACCGACCGTGAACGAACAATATGACAACGTTCCGCTCAATGAATTTTTCTCTTGTTCTCTGAGACCCGGCCGATCTTGCGTCTACCACAGGGCGCTCACGGCCCAGCATTCATCGGGCGATATTAATATCACCATCACGCGCGCCAATGAAAAAGAGTGGATTGCGACCGGCGCCGTCACCGCCGCCGCACCCAACCTCCTTGTGCCAGGCACGGGGCCCTGCGACGGCGGTGACCTGCTGGAGAACTATCGAAGCTGCGCTGCGCATTCCAACCTTGATTTCAAGCTCAGCGGGCGCATCAACGTGGCCCTGCCGACCCGTGTTTCCGGCATCCGGTGGCAGTGTCAGGTGAATCAAACCGGCGTCTCGGCAATATCGTCGTTCTCGATGGAGAGCGCTTCGGGCGAAGATGTTACAGAATGCGCGATGAGTGGTCCCAGTGTAGATGGCAATCATGTCGTCGACGTCGCAAGCGATGCTGCAGGAATCGCGTTTGAATTCGATATGAACGCCCTGGCCGCGCATGTGGTCACATCAAATCCCGCGGAGGCGCAGGACGAGCACGGGCGCATCAACATGAACGTCGTGCAGCTGCGCATCACGGTACCCTGAGAGCCAGCTCGACCCGATCCGTCGCGGAGGCGTGGACGACGACGACGACCCAGCCGGCCGGTGCAGCAGCGACCCAGAAGGGTCAGGACTTGGTGGTGACTGTTTGCTCCGCCGGGACCAATCCCAGCAGCTCGGCGAAGTGGGCCGACTTCTGCCGCGCCGGCCCTGGCTTGAATGTGCCGCAGATGGCCACCAGAAGATTGGCCTGCATCCCCTGGTATTCCTGATATGACTCAGTTTGTCGAAACGAGCCATCTTTGACATGATCGATCGAGTGAAGCTCCAGTTTATTCATGATCGACAGATCAGCTCCCCCTGACGCCGTCCGAGCCTTCAGCCAAGCCTCCTGATGCGCCGTCGACGTCAATGCTGTCTTGGCTTTTGAATCTAGCATTTGCGTGACGTTTATCGAGTTTATTTGTAGATGATCAAGCTCGGTTTCAACAACGCAATATACCTGCTCTTGAGGCTGGCCATTCACCTGATGCTCCGCACGCAGGGTCTTGGCGTGCACCAGGTCGAGCGAGAGCTCGGCGGAGGTGCCCGTCTTGCTGTTTTTCAGCTCGAACTTGTGGCGGATCTGGCTGACCTCGGCCCAAGGGGTGCGATCGCCGATCAGCGCGTCGAGCATCCCAGCCTTCTTTGCCTCTGTGAGAATGTGCCCCAGCGGCGACCGGGCGACGTCGCACAAGGCGAAGTTCTCCTCCATGTGCCGCAGCAGAGCCGTGAGCTTTGCATCGTCGACGCCGGGTTTGAGGGAGAGCCCGACCTCCACGCGCTGGCGGATGCCCGTCGCTTCGTCGAGGACGCCGCCGTCGAGCTTGAACTCCGCGTGGCCCATCTTCTGCTTGTTGCCGCGCGTTCGTGCCGCGCCTGAATTGCCGCAGAACGTGAGCTTCTTGTCGTCAGTATAAATGTCTTTCATTGGGTCGATCATCGGCCAACCCTTGGCGTCCTTGGGGATGGTGAGTGGTTGGCCATTTTTGTCCTGGCCGAGGTTGTTCGGGTCGCGATCGCCAACAGGTTCACCGTCGGACGCCAACCAATGTCTTTTCACTGGCAGGAGCACCAGGTCTGCGCCCAGCAAGCGCGTCAGCTTCTTCTTGGCCGCAGCGTCGCCCAGCTCGGCGCGCTCAGACAACGCCGCCAACGCATAGGAGTTGGTGATCATCGAATCCAGCTGCGACGCCGTCACCGCGCCCTTGTATTCCGACTCCAGACGAGTGGTGATTTCGCCTTCGATGACGTCGCCAGCGGTGATCCACCCGTACCCCGCGACGTCCATGACGTCGCCCAGCAGCTCTTTGGAGAGCTTGATCGAGATGTCCAGCGGAAGATCCTGCGCCCTGACGGCGGTCCGCTGGGCCCCTGCCACCTGCGCCGGCTTGACAGAATGCGCGGGGCTCAGGGTGGGGCGAGGCACCACGAAGGTGTTTGACGTCGCATTCATGATGCGGTGACCGTCGCCGCTTACCAATCCAGATATTGACAATTGGTCGCCGGGTTTAACAACTAAGTTTAATCCAGAATTCTTAATGAATAGGTTGATTTGCTCCAGTGATAGCTGAAAAGAGATTGAGCCCCCGAAGCAGGCGCGGCCGGCAGGGTCGTTCATCGGCGTCCGCGGGATGTGCTTGGTAAAGCCACCTGTGCCGTCGTACGTCAGGAGGTCGAGATTGAAGAAGGTGAGGCTCCCCAGCTTGCTGTCGAGCACGGGCAGCTGCAGAAACAAGGCGATCTCATCCGTGCCTTTGGGGCTGTACATGTCGACGTCGACGCGAAAGCCATCCGGGGTGGCCGTCACTTTGGCGATGTTGCCGTAGCCGACGAAGCGCGCGATCGCAGGGCGGGGGACGTAGGTGCCGGCCAGGCCGCTCGCTGCATCCTTGGAGAGCGACAAGGCATCGAAGCCTGCAGGAAGCCCGGCGACCGAGCGAGTCACCGCACCGTTGACGGCGAGGGCGCTGGGACCGCGAAGGACGGGCGGCGCCGAGATGGCTGGTTGGCACACGGCGGCCGGCGCGCACACAGGAGGGGCGACGGGCGCCCGTGGCGCAGTGCCTGTTGGGAGAGAGGTGACTGGCCGACGTGTCCGCATCAACATGTGTCGTCCCTCCGTTGCCCGCTGGGGCGGAGAAGCTCGTATCGGGGGTGGCGCCGAAAAGTGGCGTGGATTTGCGATCTCTGACGTCGTCGTCGCCTTGGACGCCAACGGGCCGATGCCGAAAAGCAGCCAACCACCCGCATCGGCGGCTCGTCCGGCAGGGACCACGCTCACGACGTCGACGGCATGGTTGTCCTGCGCGGCCCGCGGAGTGTCGGCTGTGGGGCGGGACGTCGCGGCGGTTCGGCTGAATTCCGACCGGCAACGAGTTAGGCTCGATGACATGACGTCTTCGTTGCCCCGCACCATCGCCGGCGGCTATTCGCTGCTCGAGGAGATCGGCGCGGGTGGGATGGGCGTCGTCTATCGCGGCATTCACGATGTCTTGCAGCGTCCCGTCGCGGTCAAGATGCTGCTGCCACCCAGAAAACCCAGCGCTGATGAGATCGACACCGGCGACCCCGTCGAGCGCTTCCTGCGCGAAGCTCGGATGCTCGCTTCGGTGCAAAGCGAGCACGTCGTCAACGTCCTGCACTTTGGGCGCACCGCAGAAGAGGAGCTCTTCCTGGTCATGGAGTTCGTCGCCGGCGACTCCCTTTCGAGCCGGCTCAAGCGCGACCACCACGTCGAGGTGGCCGGGGCTGTCCACATCGCGCGGCAGCTGTCTCGGGCCCTCGCGGCGGCGCACGTGCAGGGCATCGTGCATCGTGACCTCAAGCCCGCCAACATCATGCTGACCACGAGGGGCATCGACGGGCTCTTCGTCAAAGTGCTGGACTTCGGTATCGCCAGGCTCGTGAACGACGACAACCCGCGACTCACGAGCGCCGGCGTCGTCCTCGGCACTCTCGACTACATGGCCCCTGAGCAGATCAGCGGCGGGGACGTCACGACGGCGACCGACATTTACGCGCTGGGCTGTGTGCTCTACCGGATGTTGGTCGGCTACCCTCCGTTTCTTGCTACCGACGCCATGAACCTCCTCTTTCGTCACTTGCACCACACCCCCGAGCCCTTCGCGAACTTCCTGCCGAACGTGCGCTTTCCCAAGGGCCTTGAAGCCCTGACGCTCGCGTGCCTCGACAAAGACGCGTCTCGGCGACCCAGTGCAGCTGAATTGGAGGCCATGCTTTCGAACCTCAGAGTGCCGGCGCCGAGCTCCATGGAGGGCGACACCGAACGCCTCGCGCTGGTGCCGACGCCCGGCCCAATGGCCATGGCGCCCCGCACCGCGACCACGAGCTCTTTTGCTGGGTCGGTGTTCCCTGCGCGCTCGCCTGTTCCGCAGCGCCGCAGCCGCGCGCCCGCGCTTGCGTTCGCCGCAGTCCTCATCGGGCTGCTTGTGTTCACCGCGATCAAGACGTCGGTGCCGTCGACGTCGACACCGGGCGTCACACCTACCCCGCCGCCAGCGCCGGCCCCGGCGATCGCAGCGCCGACAACGGCGCCACCGGGCGTGGAGTCGCCCAGAGTCGTCGCAGCGCCCAAACCCACGTTGCCTGTCGCCGTGCCGTCGACGCCGAAGGCGCGCGTGCCCCGGGCTCGCCCGAAACCGCCCCCCGCCGAGGACGCGATGCCCGGGTTCAAACGGGTGAACCCCCGATGATGGCGCTGCTGTTTGCGGTCTTGGCCCAGCTACCCGTCGCCGACGAAGATCGTCGCCTGGCGGCCGCCATCGAGGAGCGCGCCTTTGCTGCCATTGAGCGCAAAGCGTGGTGCGACGCCGCGGCTCTGTTCGAGCGCGCGAACGAGCTGTCTCCTTCGTCCGACCTCATCTACAACCAAGCGTTGGCGGCGGACTACGGTGGTGACCATCGCGATGCGTTGCGCCTCTACCTCGAGCTTATCGGTCGCTATCCCGATGTCACCAGGGACAATGCCGTGAGAGCGCGCATGGAGAAGCTGCCACGCCTGGTGCAGCAACAGGGCGCCGGCGCCGTATGCACCCCCTCGGCCGCGCTCTTGGCCCCCTACGCCAAGCGTCCACCGCCAAGGGTCGCCACGGCGCCGGTGATCGCCGTGCCCGCGGCGCTGCCTCCGCAACCAGCGGCTGCGGCGGAACCCCTCGCCGCTCCGACATTGTCCGCCCCCAGGTCGGGCGGCCGAGAGAGCAAAGAACTTGGCGCCGGGCCTGAGGGGAAACAACTGGCCGCCCGGCCTGAGGGCCGAGACGTGCCTGCGCCGGCAGGCCCAGCAGCGCCCCTGCAGTCGATGGGCCCCGGCGACGACGAGCCGAGGTCGGCCGGCATGGTGCTCACGGCGATCGGCGGAGCGGCCGTCGGGGTCGCTGGTCTTGTCACGGTCATCGTCGGGGCCCAGCCTTTTTTCGAGCACGAGGACACTGTGCGAGCGTTGGCCATTGCCGAAGGCGCCAACACAGACCCCGGTGACCTCTCCACGCGCCTGCTGGAGAGCCGAGAAGCTTGGGAGACCTGGGGTTTTCCGACCGTCGTCGTCGGTGCCGTCGTCAGCGTCATCGGCCTCGGAACAGCGGCGGTCTTTGCTCTGGCAGCCAACATGGAATCCCCGGCCGACTCGGAGTCGCCCCAGCACTGAGGCCCTGGGCTGTCTGAGGTCAGCGATAGGAGAGGGGATCGACGTTCAGGTCGCGCAGCCAGCGCAGCAAGAGAGCGCGCGGACATCCGAGGGCTTGAGCCGTCGCCGAGAGGTTGCCTCGCGTGTTCTTCAGCGCTGCAACGAGGGCTTCAATGTCGACGTCCACCGGCCGTTCCGGCGATGGGGTGCCCAGGACGCTTGGATCGCCGAGCGGTTGACCGTCGTCCCCCGTGGTCGAAAGGACGGGGGGCTTGTTGGTGTCCGAGTCGTCGACGGCGAGGCGCTGGGCATGGGCGAGCATGGCTCGGGTCGCATCCGCACCGGCGACCGCGAAGGGCAGGTGCCGCAGCTCGATGCTGCCCGCCTTGCCGCCGCGATCTTCTACGGCCAGCGAAGCGGCGGCGTCGACAACGCGGCCGAAGCCGCGAACCTGTTGGGCGAAGCGATGGCGAAAGAGCACACGACAGACGTCGCCGGCGACGCTCTGGCAGCCCTTGGCGCGAGACAAGAAGTCGTCGAGCAGGAGGCCCAAGTCGCAGGCGCGTTCCTCAAGAGACGGGAGATCGACGCGTGTGGTCAGCAGGTCGCGCAGCGCGGGGACCAGACCACCGAGGACGTTGGCGTCCTGTGCCGAGCGGGAAATGGTGCCGACCAGACGCAGGTCCACCCGGACGGACCTCGCCTTGCCATCGGGGATGAAGGCTCCTGCTCTGAGGGCACTGGCCAGGCGTTCTTGAAGTGCCGGAGACAGGAGGTCGATGTTCTCCAGCAGCAAGGTCCCCGATCCCGTATCCCTCAACTTGCCTTGGGGTCCGCCCTCGGCGCCAAAGAGGTCGACGACGATCTTGCGCGGCCGGGGCTCGCCGCAGTCGCGGTGGACGAAGCGCTGCTCGCGTCGCGAGACCTGGTGGAGCGTGCGAGCCAGGAAGCCTTTGCCGGTTCCGTCAAGTCCCGTCACGAGAACATGATCCGTCGCCGGCGCGGCGATGAGCCTGCCGAGGTCCTGGCCCAGGCGCGGATGCCAGGTCGCGATCCCACCCATTTCGACGGGGGAAGTCAGCAGTGGCTCGGACCCGCGATCTTCGACGAAGGCCCAAAAGGTGCGCCCCGTTTCAATGATGTCACCGTGGATGAGCGGGATCCGCGGGCTGACGGCGCCGTTGACGACCACGCCGTTCTTGCTGCCAAACTCTTCGATGAAGAGGCGAACACCGCCGCTGGTTTGCGTGGGACTGCGGGTCCCTTCGACGATTCTGGCGTGGTGAAGGTGCATCCACGGATCGTTGACGGCGATGCGCGCCTTGCCGGGCCTCGCCGCCGCATCAAGGCGACCGATGAACAACGGCCTCGGCATCGTCGCGAGGTCGAGGGGGCCGTCGCCGACCGTGAAGCGATCGCCGCTGCGCCCCAACTGGTAGAGGACCGGCCGCATCGAGCCTGTTCGGTTGCTGGATCGAGCCGCCACAAAAAGGTCTCTACCACGCCAACCGACATCGGCGGATCCAGCGCGGACCGCAGCCTCGTCAGAAGATTCAGGATGGCAAGCGGGCCGGTTTGCCTGCGAGGCCGATGATCCAGGCGATTGCAGCCACGATGAAAGGAAGCACGACGAAGGTAGTGAGCAGCACGAAGACGACGTTGTTGGCCGGCGATTGGTCGGGGCCGAGCCCGTGCACCTTGAGGAAGGCTTTGGCAGTGGTGATCAACCAATTGGAGTAGCTGGGGACGATCATGAGCCAGGCGAGGCGCGCCTTCCCGGACGCCGTGAAGCCGATCAGCGGGAGACTCCATCCGAGAGCGAAAAGCACGGAAGAACCCATCAGTCCCGAGGTGTGGGCGCTGAGCAGCGTGCGGCCGTCTGCGTCGAGCTGACCGGTGAGGCCGAGTGACGCGATGGCCCCCGTGACCAGCGCAGCCGCGAAGAGGATGGCACCGGCCAGCGCCAGGACACGGGGCGTAGAATCCACCATCATGCTCGCACACTGTACGGGCGCCCGGCCGGAGTCCAGCTGGACTCACCTCTTCCTGCTTCGCCCTTGGCCGAGGCGCCGTTGGCACGGCGCACAGTGCTTCCTGCTTTGCGCCGTTGGCACGGCGCACAGTGCTTCCTGCTTTGCGCCGTTGGCACGGCGCACAGTGCTTCCTGCTTTGCGCCGTTGGCACGGC
>JAHFED010000039.1:0-52387 GCA_023248635.1 Myxococcales bacterium | reverse complement strand
GCGCCGTTGGCACGGCGCACAGTGCTTCCTGCTTTGCGCCGTTGGCACGGCGCACAGTGCTTCCTGCTTTGCGCCGTTGGCACGGCGCACAGTGCTTCCTGCTTTGCGCCGTTGGCACGGCTCAAAGTGCTTCCTGCTTTGCGCCGCTGACAGGGCGCAAACTCTCAGCCGTCGCCAATAACGACCCATCAAATGGCATTTCTCTGGTGCCTCGAATGCACCGATGCGATCGACGCACCTGCGGTCGTCGTTATCGCAGAGCCGAGGCCCTCAGGTCAGGTTTCGTGCGATGGCAAAGACTGCAGCGGCGATCATGACGCACGCCGCCACCGGCGCAAGGGCCGCCCGCGGCAACGACGGCGTCACCCCTTTCACCATGCCGAGCAGCAAGAGCAGCATGGTGAAGGGGTTCCAGCGCACCGCGGCCTCGATATCGCCATGAACAAGGGCATGAAGAGCTCGAGTCGTTCCACATCCAGGACACTGTAAACCAGCGAAATAATGCAAAGGACAAGGTGGAAAAAATCCGGCGCTGCTGGGATCAAAGAATACCAGAAGGAGGATGCCGGCGGCGACGACGGCTGCGGCCGCTCGGCCCCCGAACCCCGAAGAATTGGGGGGCTGGGGGGCCGCGCTGAGAGGGCGATCGGACGCGTTCATCCGCCGACGTTGTCCGCGTTGGCGACGAGGAAGAAGAGCAGGAACGCGCACCACAGGAGCAGGGTGAGCATTACAGCGACGGCCGTGCCGAGCTTCGCCCGTGCCAGGTTGCGCTCGAACGCAGGGCGATCGCGGCGCGTCCAGGCTCGGTCGGCGCCCACCACAAAGACGAGGGGAAGCGCCCCCAGCACGTTCAGACAGAGCACCACCTGCAGCACAGCGAGGACCAACCAGGGCAAGATCGCCGCCGGCATTTCGGGCCGCAGCTCACCGTCGCCGTGGTTCCAGCCTGGATGGTGGTCGGGCAGCGAAGGCGACGGCACCGCTGGCTGAGAGACCGCGCCGGGCCGTTGGTCGTCTCTTGGGGACACCGCCGACTCCTCTCGTCGAGAGCAGCAACGGTAGTAGAACCTTCGCAGAAAGGCAGGTCCCCATGGCAGGCAAGCTCATCTTGGCGATCGATCAGGGGACCACCGGCACCACCGCCCTCGTCGTCGACGACAAGCTCACCGTCAGGGGCAAGGCGACCCGCGAGTTCCGCCAGGTCTTTCCCCAGCCGGGGCAGGTCGAGCACGAAGCCAGCGCCATCTGGGAGTCGGTGGAGGCCAGCGTCAGCGCAGCCCTGAAAGCGTCGTCGTCGTCGCCGTCGGAGATTGCTGCCATTGGCATCACCAACCAGCGAGAGACCACCTGCCTCTTCGATCGCAAGAGCCAGCCGCTGCACAACTTCATCGTCTGGCAGGACCGCCGCACCGCCGCGCGCTGCGCCGAGCTCAAGGCCCGCGGGCTCGAGGCGATGGTGAAGCAGCGCACCGGCCTGGTGCTCGATCCTTATTTTTCGGGCACCAAGATGCAGTGGCTCCTCGAGAATGTGCCCGGAGCGCGGGCAAAGACCAAGGCCGGCGACGCCCTCTTTGGCACCATCGACACCTGGCTGGTCCACAAGCTCTCGGGCGGCAAGGTGCATGTCACCGACGCCACCAACGCCTCGCGCACCCTATTGCTTGACTTGGCATCGGTGCAATGGAACGACGAATTGCTGTCGATTTTTGATGTTCCGAAAACCGCTCTACCAGAGGTGAGGTCGTCGAGCGAAATCTATGCAGTGACGCGCGGAATCGGCTTTCTACCCGACGGTATTCCCATCGCGGGCATCGCCGGCGATCAGCAGGCAGCGCTCTTTGGTCAGGCCTGTTTCTCCGCCGGCGAAGCCAAGTGCACCTACGGGACGGGTGCGTTCATGCTGCTGCACACCGGCACGCGCATCGTTCCCTCGAGCGCGGGCTTGCTGACGACCATTGCCTCGAAGATCGGCGACGAGGTCTGCTACGCCCTCGAAGGTGCTGCCTTCATCGCTGGTGCCGCGGTGCAGTGGCTGCGCGATGGGCTGGGCTTGATCACCAAGGCCTCCGAGATCGAGGCGCTGGCCCGCTCGGTCGACGACGTCGGCGACATCTGCTTCGTGCCGGCGCTGGCTGGGCTGGGGGCTCCCCATTGGCGTCCCGAGGCGCGCGGATTGCTGTGCGGGCTCAGTCGCGACTCGCACAAGGGCCATATCGCCCGGGCGGTGCTCGAGGGCATGGCCCTGCAAAACGTCGAGGTGTTGCAAGCCATGACCAAAGACGCCGGCGCGCTGAAGGTGCTCAAGGTCGACGGCGGCGCGTCGTCGAACAACCTGCTGATGCAGATGCAGAGCGATTTCCTCGACGTGCCTTGCGTGCGTCCACAGCTGGTCGAGACCACCGCCCTCGGCGCCGCCGCCTTAGCCGGTTTGTCGACGGGGATCTTCTCCTCGAAGGACGCCGTGAAACAGGTGTGGCGCGAAGACCGGACCTTCACGCCCTCAATGGCCCCGGGGCGCCGCCAAGAGAAAATCGCGCTCTGGCAAAAAGCCGTGCAAAGGGCAGCACTGTGATGATCAACGTCGTCGTCGTCGTCGCTGGCCTGGCGTCTCTCTCCCCGCCCGCACCTCTGTTGCCCCCCGGACCCAATCTCTCGGGCTTCGCTTCCCTCCCCGCCGACCCCGCGCCCGCCGAGATCACGCGAGGCGCGCACTACTGGATCGGCAACGAAGACCGCCTCGACGTCTTTTACGACGACGTCAAAGACAAAGGCGGCGTCCACGTCGGCGTAGGCGCCGAACAAAACTGGCTCTTGGCGGGTTGGTCGAAGCCACGGGTCGTCGTGTTGATGGATTTCGATCAGGCCATCGTCGACCTCCAGCATGTCTATCTCGTGGCCTTCGCCAAGGCGGCCACCAAAGAGGAGTTCAAGGCTCTCTGGCTCGACAAGTCCCGCAAGGGGTTGCGTGAGGGCGTGCTGGCCTTGCCCGTCGGCGTGCGGACGGGCGCTCTCGAGGCCCTCAAGGTGGCGCGCTGGAACATCGAGAGACGCTTTGCCCGCCTCGAAACGCAGATGGGAGCCAAGGGCCTCACTTTTTTCCTCACCGACGACGCTCAATATGCCTACCTGCGCGAGCTCGTGACTTCGGGGCGGGCCTTCGCGGTGCGGGGCGACCTCACCGCGAACCAAACCATGAAGGCCATCGCGGCGGCGGCTGTGACGGCGGCGCTGCCGATTCGAACTCTGTATTTGTCCAATGCAGAGCAATATTTCATGTATAAGAAATCAACGCGCGAGAATTTTGCGTCGCTGCCGTTCGACGGCGATAGCGTGGTCCTTCGCACCCACGGTTGGGTGAGTCTTCCCTACCTGAAAGATGGGAATTCATATCACTATGGAGTGCAGAGCGGGCTGAGCTTCCAGGCCTTCGCCAAAGACCCGTTGGTGTGGGCCTCGCGGCAGATCCTGCTGTGGGCCCCCGCCGACACCGAAAAGGGCACCAGCAAGCTCACGTCGACGTCGCCGGCTGAGACCAAGGCCGCTTTTGAGGCCCGCGTCGCCGCCGAGAAAGCCGGCAAGACCAAGGCAGTCAAGCCCAAGGCCGAATTGTCTTCAGGTTCATCGCGTGGCGGCGACGAAATTCCGGCGACCCCGTGAGCACAAAGGCGTTCAGCATCGTCGTCGTCGTCGTTGTCGCTGGCTGCCAGGATCCGCGCGTGGGTCCCCTCATCGAGCGCGTGGCGGCCCTGGAGGCCAAGCAGAGTCTGGTCGACGTCGGGCGACCGCCAGCGGCGCCGATCCCGCCCGTGACGATGTCGCTGTTGACGCGCATCGCGCCCACCTTCCCGGCTCCCGATTACGTCGTCATCGAGCTCAGCGACGCCGATCGCGCGGCCTTTGCGCGCGACACCGACGGCTTTCGCCTGCGTCGGGTGAAGCAGAAAGACGAGCTGCTCGTGCTCGGACACATCACCGTGACCGCAGCGCCCAAGGTGGCCGACAGCGTGCTGGGCGCGTCCATGAACAGCTTCAGCGTCGTCGTCGACACCCGCGCCGTGGACCCCCAAAGCCGTGAGCTCAAGGCGCAGTATTTCGGGCAACTGCAGGTCATGGGCATCAGTCCCGAAAAAGCAGTCGATGCCAACGCCGCCAAGATGCAGGGCTTGCTGGGTGGGCTCGCGCAGAAGTTGGGCGCCCCGTGATCGAGCTCTGCCTGCTGCTGCTGACGACGACGACGCCGACGCCTGCGATCTCGGCCTGTCCCTCGGCCCCCGCCGATATGGCCTGCGTGCCCGGTGGTCCCTTCCTGCGCGGCGTGAACCCCAAGGACGCAGGCAAAGGCAACAAAGCCGCGACGCCGCAGTCGACGGTGTGGGTGCAGACCTTCTTGATGGACAAAAACGAGGTCACCGTCGTCGACTACCGCGCCTGCATGGCCGAAGGGCGCTGCGCCAAAGCGGGGCCCAACTATCAGGACTTCGACGCCCCGCTGCAACCCATTACGGGGGTGTCCTGGTACCACGCAAAACAATACTGCGAAGCGCACGAAAAGCGCTTGCCCACAGAGGCCGAATGGGAGAAAGCCGCCCGCGGCGTCGACGGCAGGACCTTCCCTTGGGGCAACGAGCCGGCGACCTGTGCCCGGGCTGTATATATGGATGAACGCGGTCGATCCTGCGGAATCAAGCAAAAGTCAAAGAGCCATGCCGACACCGGCCGACCCGATGCCGTCGGCTCCCGTCCCGCGACGCAATACGGGCTTTACGACATGGCCGGCAACTCTTGGGAGTGGGTGGCCGACTGGTTTTCTTCCTCGTGGAAAGAGTGCGGCGCCGCCTGCGCCGGCGTCGATCCCAAGGGACCCTGCGGCGGCGCCGAGGTGTGCCCGGGGGCATCCGAGCGCGTGGTGCGGGGAGGTTCCTGGTATTGGCCGGCCGAGCAGTTGACGACGTGGCACCGTCGTCCGCATACCCCCAAGAACAGCCCGATCTTTCACCACTTCGGCTTTCGCTGCGCCCGCGGCGTCGCCGACTGATCCCCGACGGCTCTGAACTTCGACCGCGGAGCGGTCTCGTTCAGAGCCGTCGGGGATGCTCTTCTGGGAGGTCTGGTGCAGACCTCCCCCCGCGCCGGCGGAGCCGGACGCGGGGCCCCCCACCAACTCCGCGTTCCGCGGGCGCGCTCCACGCGCATCATCCCGCGTCTTTGCCATCTCAGAACGTGGTCGAACATCAATCGGACGCGGGATGAAGCGAGCTTGGCGACGAACCGAGCAGCGTTGGCATAGGCTGGCGGGATGCGCGGAAAGACCGAGCTGCGTCGCAACCTCGACCAGTGCCCCTGGCAGAACTACGCCACCCACAAGAAGAACAAACAGATCCAATGCAACGGTGATCTGCCCCTTTCCTACGGCTACTGCTCTCAGGACATCGGCTGTCCTTCGTGCGCCGGTACTCTGTACAAGCCGAACATCCTCATCGAGCAGGGGCGCCCTTTCCTCTTCATCGAGTGTCCCAACTGCGATCCCGTGGCCTTCCGCAAACGCGTCGAGCGCCTCAAGGACAAGCTGCCCAAGGGGTCCGGACCCGAAAAGACGCCGCTGTCGGAGCAGAAGGAAAAGGCCGAGTTCGAAAAGAGGCGCAGCGAGGCCATGCTGCGCAAACAAGAGCGCCTCAAGCGCCTGAAGTAGGCTTCAGCTGCTTTGCACTTCCCGCTGGAGCCGCCGGCACAGCTCAAAGTGCTTCGCTTCCTGCTTTGAGCCGTTGGCACGGCTCAAAGTGCTTCCTGCTTTGAGCCGTTGGCACGGCTCAAAGTGCTTCCTGCTTTGAGCCGTTGGCACGGCTCAAAGTGCTTCCTGCTTTGAGCCGTTGGCTCGGCTCAAAGGTCGATGCCGAGTTTCCGCAGCCGCGGGACGATGTGGTCGGCGACGGTGGCGTGGCTGAGTTGGTCGGCCTCGTCGGGCGGGCACGCACCCAAACCCGCTGCGGCCGTCACCTCGCGGATGCGCCGCGCTTCGCGCCGTGAGCGGGGCGGCAGACCCGTCGTCGCAAAGGTCTTTGTGATCAGCTCGAACATCGCGCGCGCGTACCCGGCCAGCTCGCGCTTCACCGCGCGCGACACGTCGGGCAACACGCGGGCCGCGAGCTGCCACCCGATGCGTTGGTGTACGGCTTCGTCCTTGACGATGGTCGAGAGGACGGCGTGGATCGTCGGCTGTCCGGCGTAGGCGAGGCGGGCGCGCAGGAGCTCCAGCGAAAGGGTCTCCGAGATGCAGCCGTTGGCGACGATCCAAAAGGGCAAGGGCATCGACGACGCTTCGCCCAGGAGCGCCGGCTCCCACGCCGCATCCGCAGGAATCAGCTCGACGTAGCCGCCGAGGCCGTTGGCGACGTCGCGGGACAGCTCGGTGTGCCGTACCTCGTCGGCGCCGATCTGCATCATCGCCCCGAGCGAATCAAGGTCGGCGCTGTCGCGCACCAGGGCCAGCGCCGTTTGCGACATCGCCGGCACCGCGGCCAACTCACTCCATGCCCGCTCACTCCAAAAGCGCGCGGCCTCTGGACAAACGGGCAAGGAGCCGACCCCGGCGAGCAAATCGACGGCAGCCGCACGCTCCTGCAAGGCCTGACGCGTCCGTCGGGTTGCGTCGTCGCCCCGGCGGAGCGGCACGAGCTTTCGACTGCGCCTCACGATGCTCCGCCTCCGACAACGACCAAGTGGCGCCGACACGAGTGGACCAAGGGCGCACCGAGCCCGGCGCCTATGGCGATGCGGCCGCTTCGATCAGCTCGCGAGCCGCGGGCGAGAGCGTCTTGGCCCAAGCCCCCTCAAGCGCGCTCCGCGCTGCGGCCCTGCGGAGCTCGGGCGGCAGCTCGTCAAGCAGGCGCAACGCGCGCTGGGCCTCGGCCTTGGTGACTTCGCCGCGGATCTTGCCGGCGCGCAGCTCAAGCGCGGTACCGCCTGCCGCAGCCTGCTCGAGAGCGGCCCAAAAGCGCTCTGGCGCCGACGCCAGAGGAGGCGTCGAAGGGTGGGGTGGCACATGTCCCGCCGAAGCCGGCGCAGGGTCAAACGCTGCAGCGGACGCCTCGACGGGGATGCCGAGGTCGGTGAGGAGGGCGTCGACGAGCCGGCGGAGCTGCTCGGGGCTCGGCTCATCGCTGGCCATCGCTCAGCCGACGGGGTGGATGGGGCGCGCCTGCCCGTGGTTGAAGCTGACATCGACGCCGGCCTTCTTGGCAAAAGCGTTCAGCTCCTTGGCGGCGTTTTCCGAGAGCGCGAGGGAGCCGAAGCGGTCCTTCGACTCGCTGCGCTTGTGGAGCTCGCTGACCACGCCGCTGCGCCACGCGGGCGGCAGGTTGGCGATGGCGCTGACGAGCTTGCGGACCTCACGCACGTCCATCTTGGTTTGGTGGGCCACCTTGTTCATGGGAATGCTCGGGTCGCGGCTGCGCAGGTACGCCGAGTAGTCGTTGCCCCCGCGGTTGATCGCCGGGTTCGCCAGGAGATCGGTGGTCAGGTCGGTCACGCTTTTGGTCATGAGCGGTGGCGGCTGTTTGATGCGGGTCATCGGGTTCCTCTCGGTGGGTGTCGAAAGCTAGCCCGGAGCCCGACGGGTTGGCGAGATTGCAGGCCCGGCGGTGCAGCTTGGTCCGAAGGCTTGCGCGCCAGTCGTTGCTCCGCTCGGCCTGATCGGCGTCGTGGGCTCAGCGAGGGAGCAACCCCGTGGGTGCTCCCCGAAGCGCGCGAAGAACAGGATCGGCAGAGAATTCACCGACACGCGAAGCGCTGTCGGAGAATTCACCGACAGCGCTTCGCGTGTCGGTGAATTGTCTACAGGTTCATCGCCTGCGGCAATGAATTCTCTACAGGTTCATCGCCTGGCGGCGATGTATTGCTCCGCGCGGCGACCTCAGTGCGCGGGTTTGGGCTTCAACGTCGGCCGCACCCGCACCCGGGGCCGCGACTGCACCTGCACCACGCTGGACCAGGGTGAAAAGCCCGCCAGCTCCACACGCACCAAGGCCCGAGCGTTGCCGTCGACGTCGACGGAGACCTTGCCGGTGCCCACTACCTTGCCATTGATGGCCACGGTCGCTCCGTCTGGCGCGTCCACCATGAGCACATGAAGGCCGGGGGTCGGCGCCTGCGAAAGCTTGGTGGCGCGCGGGATCGGCGCCGAGGGCTCAGAGATGCGGCGCGGCGCTTCGGTCGTCGGGCGCGCCGGGCCGCCGGGTCGGAAGGACTTCTCGGCGCTCATCATCAGCTCGCGCATGCGCTCCGCGGTGAAGCTCTCGGTGGCCCCCTCTTGATCGCTGGCCGGCGGCGCTTCGGAGGCTTCGTCGGCGGGACGGGCGACCTGCAAGGCTTGGCCGGGGACCATGCGCGTGCTCTGGTTGAAGGGGTTGTGGTCGTTGTCGAAGGTGCGCCCGTCGTCGCCCACCATCTCGAAGGCGCCGCTGTCGTTGAGGGGCTCTGGATCGTCGGGGTCGGCAGCGACGACGTCGAGAGTGGGGATGTTGGCGGAGATGATGGCCGTGTGCTCGCCGTCGCTGTCTTCGCTCTGATCGACGTCGGAGATCTGGGGTCGCAGGTTGCTCTGCAACCCGGTGATGCCGCGCGGGACGCTCGAGCCCATGCGGCTGGGCGCGTTGGCGACCTCGGTGCGCGGATGCGCCCGTTGCTTCGCAGTCTCGCCCTGGGAGATCGAGGGCAGGGCAGTCGGGGCGATCATCGTGCGCTCGGGACGTTCGGCCTCGTCGACGAAGATGTCGTCGAACATGGCATCGAGATCCGAGGGCGGCGTCGGCTGCGGCCGGCTCGCAGCAGGGCGCGCGGCGCGGTCCGACGTCGTCGGCGCGTTGTGCCTCTGCGCTTGCCGTGTTGACGGTTCAAGACGCTGCGTGTCCTGAAACGAGTCGTCGGGGGCGGGAGCGCGGGCGCTTTGACGCCTGTCCTCAGGGCCGGCCCGCCGGTCTTCGGGCAACAGGGGCAGCTCGGCCACGCGGAAGCTGCCAGAGACCGTTCCTGGCGTCGCGCGTTTTCGCTCCGCCGTCGTCTGCCCGATCCCGCCTTCGACGGTGGACTTCCGGCTGCCCAAGGCAGGTCCACTGGCCGTGGGCGCGGGCGGCGGCGCGCGAAGCACGGGTGCGCTCAACTCGGAGGGCGAAGGCGGCGTCGGCCGGGCCATGACGGGCGCCGAGGGTGGTGGCGGCGGCGGCGGCGGCGGCATCACCCGACCCGGCAGTGGCGTCGGCCCCGCGGGCGGCGCAAAAGGCACGAAAGCCGCCGGGTCGATGAGGGTGGTGCGGTTCACCGGCTCCTCGAAGCCCGTGTCGGCGTCTGGCGCCGGCGCGGGCAGGGCCTTGAGAATGTCGGCGGTGGCCATCAGCTTGGTGGGCGCCGTCGGCCGCGGGGTCATGCCCTGGACCAGCGCCTGGACGTCGGCGATGAGAATGGTGGCCGCCGTCTTGCCTCTCTTGCTGGAGCGCGCTTGCTGGCGCGCGTCGGTGAAGACCGCTGCCCCTTCGTCGCTGGTGGAGGGGGGCAGCGTGGCGAGGGGCCGACCGGGAACCGAGCGTCCGTCGATGGGATAGAGGCGCTGGGTGGTGCTGTAGACGGTGCCCAGGCGCATGCGGATCTCGTCGATGATGCGCGGCGCGGGCAAGAAGCCGGCGGCAGCGGAGTCGACGACCAGGGAGCGGTAGGTGCCGGCAAGAGCCTGGCGGACCGCTTGCTCGGGTGTGGTGCCCAGCTCGGCCAGCAAGGCGTCGAAGCGGCCGCTGACCTCTTGCAGCTCTGGGCGCTCGTGGGGTCGTGCGTCGAGCATGCGGGGCAAGAGCCGCAAGAGCGGCGAGCCCATCGACAAGCGCGGCGCTTCGAGCCCCGCCGGATCCCCGGCGAGCAAGGCAGCCAAGACACGGCCCAGCGAATAGACGTCGGCGGCACGAGAGGAAGGACCCTCGGGGGCGCGAAAGGGCGCGGGTCCAGCGGGATCTCCCGCCGCCGCCGCCAGCACGCGCAAGCGCACCGCGCCGCCGGGCTCGAGAAAGACGGTGTCGGGGCTCAGTCCCGTTGGAAACACGCTCCCACCGCCCACGCCCGACTCGTGCAAAGCGCCGAGGACGCGGGCGAGGGAGAGGGCGATGCCGACGGCCAGCTCAGCCGGAGGCGCGCGGCGGCGGGTGTTGTCGACGGCAAGCAAGGCCGAGGCGTCGACGCCTTCGGTGGGGTCAGCGACGCCGTAGACGACGCCGTCGAAGCGTCCGACCTCGAGAATGCGCTCCATCGCCGGATGGCGCACATTGGTGGCGACGCTGGCGACCTCGACGACGCGGCGGGCGATGGCGTCGCTGCGGCCAAAGAGCGCCAAGTGCACCAGGGGCCCGGGCCCTGAGGGCAACACCCGCTGGGCGCGCAAGAGCTCGACGCCACCGTAGCTGGGGATGGCCGCGAGGAGCGCGAAGTCTGCGAACGAGGACATGGGTGCGCCGACTACCTCTTCTCGTCGAGCCGAGCCTCCCGCTGATCGACCAGGGCCTGCAGCACGGCGACGTCGGTGTCGGCGAGCCCCAGGGTCCGGACGGCGGCGATGATGGGCTTGAGTTTGTCGACGTCGTCTTTGTCTTTGGCTTTGTTGCCATCGATCAAGCGTTGGAAGGACAGAAACATCGCCGCGAACTCATCGCCCTGGCGCAAAGGCCGCAGCGAGGGGTGCTTGCCCTCGACCATGGTGTTGATGTGGCGCGTGATCACGAAGATGGGGCCGCACACGCGGTGCGTGATGATGAGGCCGAGAATGCCGAGGATGGCGACTTCGCCGATCAGGGCCGCCACCGTGATGGTGAAGACCCGGCGGGTGTCGTCGGCGTCGAGCCTCTCGCTGATCTCCGGCGCCATGCCGGCGATCTGGATGATCTCGTTCATCTCTTTGTAGGCCTTCAGCAAGAAGAGCCCGAGCACCGTCGACGTCAACGCCGCCACCGCCAAGATGATGCCGGTGTACTTGAACTGGAACGCTCGATCGACGATGGGAATCAGTCGGCGTTTGTACTGCTGGGCCATGTGTTCCTCGAAACGGTGCCCGGGTCCGTGGGCATCCTGCGCGGACAGGACCGGGCGGGAAGACCACGACGCCGTGACTGTGCAAGACGCTGCTTGTCCAATCTAGCGGCAGGGGCAGGGGAACTTCAACAAAGCGGCCCTCGCCAGCGACGAGAACGGGCAGGAGCTGCTTCCTGCTTTGCGCCCTGGGCCCAGCGTACTTGCTCGCTGCCTGCGCCGTCGCCGCTCAGACCGCGTCGACGACGAATCACTTGAGATCGTTGATCTCGAGGAGCACCTTGCCGCTGCGGCTGTGAGAGAAGCGGACCGCCGATGGTTGCAGGGGCACACCGCGCACGATCTGGCCCTTCCCCTTGAGCTGCCAAGGCTTGCCAAAGACGCCGACGACTTCGACGGCGACCTGTCCGGTCTTGACCGCTCGTTCGAGATCCGAGGCCAGCAGCTCGGGATCCGAGGGTCCTTCGAAGGGCTGGCGGGCGACGACGACGTTGCCTTTGTCCGAGAGCTTGTCGGGCTTGCCGACGGTGAGGGCCAGACCGTTGCCGAGGTCGAGCAACGGCGCCCAGGTGAGCTTGGCCTTGTCGCTGCTCTTGGTGACGAAGCCCAAGAAGGCGGGGTCGACCACGCCGAAGTTCAAATAGATCTTCTTGCCCGCCCAGTTCTTCGCTGCCGACGCGAGGTTCTCTTTGCACTCGGCGAGCTCGTCGGGCAGCAGGCCGTCGGGGCAGACGCCAACCAGAGCCGCGACAGTCGAGGGCAAGCGCTCGACGACGACGGCGCTTTTCTTCGCCTCGTCAAAGGGGGAGGCGGCGGCAGCAAGCGCGAGGGCGACGACGAAGAGCATGCGTGATCCTACAGCGGCGATCACCTCGTTTGATCCCCGATCTCGCTGAACGTCGACCGCGGAGCGGTCTCGTTCATCTCCCTCGGGGATGCTCTTCTGGAGGTCTGGTGCAGCCCCACCAACTCCGCGTTCCGCGGGCGCGCTTCACGCGCATCATCCCGCATCTTTCCAATTCAGAACGCGGTCGAACATCAAGCGGACGCGGGATGATACGGCGCCAGGCCTGGTCTTTCGCGCGATCTCTTCGTCGCGTCCTTGGTCCGGCCAGAGAGGCCGGCCCTGAGGTGCTCCTCGAGCTCGCACGAAATCCCGGCGCTGGGCTTGATCAACCGGAGTGGCCGCCGCTGTAGCGCTACTTGCCGATGCAGAAGCGCGTGAAGACGAGCTCGAGCACGTCGGCGGACACGTCTTTGCCGAGCAGACGGTCCAGACAGCGGGCGGCCCGCCGCAGCTCGCTGCACACCACCTCATCGGGCGCGTCCTTCAGGGATCTGCTGGCTTCCTCGACGGCGCCCCGGCATTCGCGCAGGGTGTGCTCTTGGCGGGCGGTCTGCACCAGGCTTTCGTCGTCGTCGACGCAGGCCGCGCCCAAGGCGCGGGCGATGGCGGCGCGCAGCTCGGGCAGCCCCGCCCCGCTGAGCGCCGACACGCCAAGCGTGGATGCCGGCAGCGGCTCGACCAGATCGATCTTGCTGCACACGGGGAGCACGCAGGCAGCGAGGGGTGGCGGAAAGGGGGTCGTACCAGCAGGGGTGACGACGACAACGACGTCGGCCTTTTTCACCTCGCTCAGGGCCCGAGCGATGCCCGCGCGTTCCACCGGATGCAGGTCGCCTGTCAGGGGATCGCGGATCCCGGCGACGTCGACGACGACGACGGCCACGCCTTCGATCTCCGCTTCGGCTTCGAGGACGTCGCGGGTGGTGCCCGGCTCGTCGTGCACGAGGGCGCGCTCGTGTCCGACCAGGGCGTTCAGCAGCGTGGACTTGCCAGCGTTGGGCGCCCCATAGAGCAGCACACGCGCACCTTCGGACAGGCGTCGTCCGCGCTGTGCCCCCTGCAGGACGTCGTCGAGACCAGCCGCAGCAGCGCCGAGCTGGGCACGCAGAGCATCCCGCGAAGCCAGGCCGAGCTCGTCGTCGGGAAAATCGAGGCGGGCTTCGAGCTCGGCCAGGGCGTCGACGAAGATCGCGCGGATCGGCGCGACGGCGTCGGCCAATCCTCCGCGCAAGGCGCGCTGGGCGGCGAACAAGGCTGCGGCGGTCTTGCTGGCAACGACGACGTCGACGGCCTCGGCGCTGGCCAGATCGATGCGCTGGTTCAACACCGCCCGCAGCGTGAGCTCGCCGGGTTCGGCCGGGCGCGCTCCCAGCTCGAGCAAGCGCTTCATCACCAGATCGACGACGAGGGGCGAGCCGTGCAGGGAAAGCTCGACGAGGTCTTCGCCGCTGTAGCTGCGGGGCCCCGGGAAAGAGGTGCACACGGCGTCGTCGACCACCCGATCGTCCGCGTCGACGACGTCACCCCGCAGCGCCACGAAGGCGGGACATGCCGCGATCCGTCGTCGTCGAAAGATCAGGTCTCGCCAGGCGAAGGCCCGGGGTCCAGACAGCCGCACCACAGCGATGGCGCTGCGACCGCGCGGGGTGGCCAGGGCGCAGATGGTGTCTCTTTGGTGAAGGTCGAACACGCTCAAGTTCTCGTCAGCTCCTGCGCTGGGCGGCAGATCTCGGAGGTCAGGGCCCAAGCTACCTTCGTCCGGCGCATCCCAACTCGGATTGCGTCGCTGTCGAGGTCCGGGCAGAAGCCTCTGCATGCGCGCCCTCGCCCTTGCCCTGGTCGTCTTCGCTTTCGCCACGCCTGCCGCCGCTCGACATGGCGGGCTCTATTTCGAGCTCGCCCCAGCCTACGGCCTCTTTGTCACCGATGACGTGATCGTCGAGAACAACGACGACGGCACCGGCAAGTTCGGCGAGTCGAGCTTTTCGCCGGGGCTGAAGCTGGGCGTGAACCTCTTTGGTTGGGCCGGCGCCGAAGCCCAATTCGCTGGCCACTTTTGGGGCGTCGGCGCCGATCCGGGTGGCGGCGGCTACGCCGGCGGCGTCTTTCGCATCACGCCCCTCGAGGTCCTGACCTACGTGCTCCCCGCGGACCTCGAGCTGCCGCAGATGTCGGCGACCCCCGCGGGTCCGTGGAAGGACCGCCCCTTCGACCTCGGCATCTCTGTCGGCGGCGGCTATACGATTATCGGCGAAGATTATGCATATCAAGGATCTTATTTTCAGTGGGGATTCGACCTGAAGTACTACGTAACGCCGAATTTCGCGCTCGGCCTCGAATTTCCCTTCCGCTACGCCAACTACCAGCCCTTCCGCTACACCGACTTCGGCGACGGTGAAGGCTTGTGCACCGACGGCGCCAAGGCCTTTGGTCCCAGTGGACTGGAACAGCGGCCCTCCGAGAACCGCAATTTCGGCGACGAATTCCTCAGCACAGATATCGCCTCAAAGTGCAAAAAGAAAGCGCCATCTGCTCTCTTCTTCGCGCCCGCATTCACCATCACCGGAGTGTTCGACTTCGGCATCTGAAACGTCTTGGGTCGGTACTTCTCGGCCAGCAAGCGCTCGCGCGAAGGCGCCGTGATCTCGACGCCGCCGACCCAGATTTGCTCCGCCAAGGTCAGCGCCTCGAGGGGATCGCCCGACCACAGCACCAGCGATGATCGCCCGCCCTTCTGCACGACGCTCGAGCCTCTGGCGCCACCGAACAAGGCCGCCGGTCCCGAGGTGATGGCGGCGACGGCGACGGCGTGGGGCAGGCCATTCTGCACGGCGATGCCCGCCTCTTGGCGCACACGGCTGGTCCCGTTTTGGGAGTCCCACGAGGAAATGACGACGACGACGCCCTGGGAATGCAGCACAGCGGCCAGGTCGTCGCGGGCGTGCAGTGCATCGAAGCTCTTCACGCCACTTTGAGAGGGGTGCACGATCACCGGCACCCCCGCGGCTCGCAGCTCGGCGCCGACCAACCAGGCTTCGACGCCGCCTTCGACGACGAGCTTCAGCTTCTGCTCTTTGGCGAAGGCGAGCAGCGCGCGGATGTCGGCGGCGCGATCGACCTTCACCACCAGCGGCACCTTGCCGTCGACGACGGGAAAGAGCGCGCGCAAGTGGGTTGGCGACAAGGCCAGTGCTCGTGATGCGCCCTTGTCGAAGGCCGCCTTGTTGGCTTTGTAGAAGCGGACGTCCTCGAAGATCTCACGCAGCGCCAGCAACAGCGAACCCCGAGAACCGCCAAAGCTCTCGGCGACGTAGCCGTCGAAAGCGCCAAAGACGGCCACCGGCTTGTTCAGGTCGGGCAGGGAATCCAAGCGCGAGCCGAGCTCGACGACGAAGGCTTGACCCGAGAGCAACTTGGCCCCGCCGGGAGAGAGCACCACCGAAGTCACGCCCTCTTCGCGATCGACGGCAATGTGGGGCGAGAGCGGATTGAAGCCGTCGCCCGCGCGAAAGCCCGGCGTCGCTGCTCCGTTCATGGCGTCGTCGACGGCGCTGGCTTCGAGCCCGATCTCGAAGAGCCCAAGCTGGCTGCCGGCGGCCACCAGCCCCGGCGAGAGCACCTTGCCCTGGCCTTCGATGCGCCGGGCTCCGACGGGCACAGCAAGGTCGACGCCGACTGCCGTGATCGCTGGACCGTCGAAGATGACCGTGGCCCGCTCGAGGCGAGTGCCGTCGCCGACCTCGACAGCGACGTCGACGACGGCCACCGGGGCGCTGATGATACAGGCGAGCAGGGACAGAGCGATCACGGGCTCACCGCTTTTGGGCTGGCACCTTTGAGGGCGGGGAGGGGAAGCACCGTGGTGCCGATGTCGATGTCGGTCTCCTTGCCGACCGCAGCATCGAAGGCGAGGGCGCCGTCGACGTAGACGAGCTCGGGTTTGCTGTAGGTCGAAAACACCGGGCCGCTCCAGACGACGACGTCGCCCATCTTGCCGGCCTCGAGGGTCCCGGTCTGCTGATCGACGCCAAGCGCCCACGCTGGGTTCGCGGTGACCCAGCGCAGCACATCGTTTTCCGTCAAGGACACCCCGATGCGACGTCCAGCCGCCCACGCTTTGGCGGCCTCCTGATTCAGCTGACGCACCTCGACGTCGGAGTCGCTGTGCATGATCGCGCGCCCGCCAGCAGCGTGCACCAGCGCCGCGTTTTCGCGCACCCCGTCGTAGGACTCCATCTTGAAGCCCCACCAATCCACCCAGGTGGAGACGGCGACGCCTTCGCGGGCCAGGCGATCGGCGAGCTTGTAGGCCTCGACAGCATGGTGAAAAGATCTGATCTTGAACCCGAACTCGTTGGCCACATCCAGCATCAGGTTCATTTCGTCGGCGCGGTAGCAATGATTGTGCACGAGGATCTTGCCGTCGATGACGTCGGCCAAGGTCTCCAGCCCCAAATCGCGGGCGGGTGGATCGGGAGGATCATCGGCGACGTCGTTCTTTTCGTCCTTGCCGGCGTCCTTCTCGTCGTTGTGCGGTGCCGGATCCACGGCGAAGGAGTCCAAGCGGGGCGGGTGCCGCTCTTGCCACGCGGCGAGATCGCGACGGTATTTCTGCCAACGCCGTCGGTATTCTGTTGCCTCTTGAAAAGCGGCACGTTGTGCAAAGATATTGCCCATTCGAGTTGAGGGACGACCGCCTTTTTCTCCGTACACGCGCTTGGGGTTTTGTCCACAAGCCATCTTGAGCCCCTGGGGCGCGCCGGGGAAGCGCAAGGCCCGCGCCGACGTCGACGACGCATCGCCCACGCGTCCGAGCTTGAAGGTGCTGGAGCGCCCGCCGATCAAGTTCGCCGAGCCGGGTAGCACCTGGATGGTGGTGATGCCCTTCTGCAGGGCGCGGGGCAGGGACGCATCTTGGGGCCAGAAGCCATGCTCGCTCCACACCTCGGGCGTGCGCGGCGAGCCGACCTCGTTGCCGTCGGCGTTGGATTCCGTGCTGGGGGAGGGATAGACGCCCATGTGGCTGTGGGTGTCGATGAGCCCCGGCGTCACCACTTTGCCGGTGACGTCGACGACGACGGCGCCGGCCGGGGCGGTGCCGTCGCCGTCACCGACTTCGGCGATGCGTCCATCGACGAGCAACACATGGCCCCGCGCAAAGATGGGACCCGCGGCCGTCATCACCTTGGCCCCACGCAAGAGGGTGGGCGGATGCGTGGGCGTCAGCGCCGTCGGAACTGCCAACCGCGGCTCGATGCTGACCGGCAGAGCGGGCGGCTTCTTCTTCGGCGGCGCGGTTGACGTCGACGTCGACGGCGTCGTCGCACACGAGAGGAGCGCGACAACCAGAGGGAGAGCTTGCAGGCGACCGGTCAAATGCATCGCTGCAGGTTGTCCCGTGCGAACGCCGTGAAAGGCAAGCGCCTGCGCCCAACCAGGACTCTGGGCGGGCTCTTTGCTGCTTCGCCCCAGTGTTCTTGGGTCGCTTCGGGTGCCTTCCCGCCGACGCGGAAGCGGGCAGTCACAGAGAGGGCACGGCTGCGCCGGTTAGTTCACGTCGAAGTGGAAGACCTTGTGCAGCTCGCCGTCGATCCACAGGCGCAACTCGTAACGACCAGCCGGATCACCAGGCGTGATGGCCCAGGCGTGTTCGACGATGCCCTGGTAGGGAACGTCGACGCCGGCGGTGACCGCCACCTTGCCGTCGTCGCGGATGTCGACGAAGTGTGCGCCCGACCACTGCAAGGGCGCCTCGGGGAGAATGAGCTCCTCGCGCCAGAGCACCGGCCGTCCGTCGGGCACAGCGACGCGCCAGGAGAAGGTCTGGCCCGGCTCGAGAGGGACCTGGGTCGTCGTCGCAAAACTGCCGTCGCACTCGTCGTAGATGCCAAAGGCCGTGGCGGCGACCCGCGCGCTCGCGTGCTCGGACAAGAAAACGCCCTGTCCTTGCAGAGCTGCAGAGACGGCGAGGGCCGTCCCGAAGCCCAGGAGGGAGCGAAAGAGGAGATCGGCGACGAGGCGGGTGTGCATGGCGTCTTCCTCGGTTCTGAGGGTCAGCATAGCGACCGAGATCGCGGCTGCCGAATCCGTCTCAGCCCTGGATCATCCGCGCACAGTCGTTCAGGGCTCTTGTCCGCAGGTTGTGGTGGCAGAAAGGGGCTCCCAGCGGCGGCGTACGGTGCGCGTCAGGGGCTGCGGCGGCACGCTCGTCTGATCACACTCTGCCGTCGTCGTCGTCGTCTCGATCTGCCTGCCGACCAGGCTCACGCAATCATCAATGCCGACGTCGTCGATGCGGTCGACCGGGATGATCAGGCTCAGCTCGAGACGGTTTTTCAACACGCAACCCGAGCTGCGATCGCTTTGGGTCGTGGCATCGACGAAGAGGAAACCTCCTTGGGTGTCGTGCGTTCCGAGCACCGCCCGATCGGCGACGCCACCCCGCGGAAGGCCGTAGAGCCAAAAGGTGTCGTCGTCGGCTTCGACGACGTCGTTGCGCAGCTCGGAGGTGAGCTCTTCCTTCGTGCACCCTTCGGGCCCGTCGGCGATGCTCTTGCACGTCTCCAGCTGAACGACGCGCGATGTGAAGGTCGCGATCAGCCGCTCCGGGGCGCAGCCCGCCGCCAGGACACCAAGGAGAGCGAGGAAGAACCTCACGGCCCGTCCAGGACGCCGACGAGTTCGTCGGTCGTACGCTCGCCCACGGGAGTGTTGCCGCAGGACTCCGGGCCTTCGAGCACGGTCTGGGTCTTCAGCGTTCCCGCGAGGTTGGCGCCGTCGGCGAAAAAGGCCACCGCCCGGGTCGTCGTCGTCGTGCAGGGCCCGCTGCCGGTGGCGGTGGAGCTGGCCTTGCTCGCACTGCGTTCGACGGCGAAAGGATCCTCGCCCTCAGCGACAGGATCGAGCACCCACACTTCTTCGTCGACGAACAAGCGCGCGATCTTGTCGGTGATCTCCACCGCCCACACGTCGATGACGGGGGCCGAGAACTGCTCGGGCTCGGCGCAGAATTCGCCGTTGTCGCGGATGGCGCACTCGGCCGTGCGCGTGCGCGTGGTCTTGTAGAAGGTCAGCGAGTCACGAGCACAGCCGCCGCCCACGAGGACCAGGAAGGAAGCGACGACGACGACGCGTGAAGACTTGCTCATTCGACGCTCGCCCGCGCCAGCACGGCATCGTCGACGACGACGCCATCGACGGCGAACACCAGCTCGTTGACGGTGGGCGTGCCACACCCCTCGGGATCGACGGCCTGGCTGACATCGAGGCCGTTCACGTCGGTGAAGACCCCGACGAAGCGATTGTTGTCGTCGGGGCCGAAGTGCCCCATCGCGATCAGCTCGCCGAAGCGTCGGCAGCCGGCGTCGTTCGCATCGGTGGACTCGAAGCGGCGTCGGGTGAAGGCACACGTTCCACCCTCGCCGCTGCAGCCGTCGGCGGTGAGTACGCTGGAGTCGTTGGTGAAGAGGAGGCCCGGCAGGGTGCGGCCCTCCTGGGTGGTGAGGCTGAGACTGGTCCCGTCGTCGCCTCGTTCGAAGATCCACCGCCCCTCGATGGATTGTTGCGCGAGCACGGTTTCGTCTTCGCAGTCGCGGGTGGTTTGACCCGTCAGCGTGCACTCAGACGTCGGCTGTAGCGTGACGTCGACACCCTGCAGCGGTGAGGAGGGTCCGCAACCGATCAGGAAGAGCCCGAGAGCAACGACGGCGCTGTGCTGTTGGCCTGCACCCTTGGCACGGCGCGCGTGTCGACGTTTGCGCCCTTGGCTCCCCGCAGAAACGACGACGTCGACGTCCATCGCGCGGACTCTACCCGGAACCCACGCGTCGGCAAGCGGTCGCGCGCGGGATCGTGGGCGCCCCGGGATCAGCGCTGCATCGCTTCTTCGGTGAAATCGGCTTCGCTGAGCTTGGCGGCGGGGTCGACTTTCTCGAGCACAAGCTCGGTGCGCGCGCCGGTCTCGGACTTCATTTCGACTTCGACGGGGATCTGTTCGCCGTTCACCTTCTGCAGCTTCTTGACCCTCAAAGTCTTGAGCGGGGCTTTGGCGCCGTCGAAGAACTCGATCTTCAGCGGCACGAGCAGGGTCTTGTGCACGTAGGCGATGAGCTTGCCGTAGGGCGCGCCCTCGATCTTGGGCACGACCTCGAGCACGTAGACCGGTTGGCCGCCGACGTCGGCGTCCGGGAGACGGGCGATGGCGACTTTGTCCTTCTCAGACATCGGCAAGGGCATCAGGTCGGCGTAGGTGAAGTCTGAGCCGAAGAAGCTCGACGACGCGTTGCCCGCGGCGATGCGGCGCACGACCTTGGCCTTGGGCACGTAGACATACTGGTCGGGCAGGGCATCCTTCTTTTCGACGACGAGGAAGCTGGTGCCGTTGACGTCAGCGGGGGTGGTGAATTTCACCAGGCTGCGCAGCAGACCGTCGACGCCACGCATGGCCTTGATCTCGAGGCTGCGCGGCTTGGCGTCGCCTTTGGCCGTCACGATGGTCATCTGAATGGAGGCTGTGCCCTGCTTGAAGCCCACCGCGCCTTTGGAGAGCGCTTTTTGGACGAGCTCCTCGACGGTGGGCTCAGGTGCTGTCGGGCCCGCCACCGCGCCGGGGGCAGCAACGGCGAGGAGGAGGAAGAGCGGGCGAAGACGACGAAGCATGGGATCTCCAGGCTGGACAACCAAGGAACGCGGACCTTCAGCGCCTTCGACGACGGCCGTCAATGTGCATTCACGGCGCCCCTCGGCCTCAGCCCACGGCTGCAACCATCGGCACCGGGACCGATGTTTCTGCGGCGGCGAGTTTAGGCGCCTCAAACCGTCGGCACTTTGTTGTTGGTGCTGGCTCTTAACGTCGTCACCGGGCCTCGGCAGGTGCAAAGCTTGGTGCGTCCCGACACACCTACAGGTCGCATCCGTCGATCACACGAGCGGCAAGGACGCATTCCCTCCGTACCGTTGCCGGGTTGGATGAGTGGAGGTGTCGATGAGCCCGTTCGCATCCGCCCTGATCTTCGCCGTCGTCGCTGCGACCCCTGGCCTGGCCGCCAAGGTGCCGACTCAGCGCGTTCCCGGTCGAGCACTGCTGAAGCTGCAACCCACCAGCAAGAGTGCCGGCGCCATCGTCGACGAAGGGGCCTTGAAGGCTCTGTCGGGGCGCAGCGGCGCGCAGGTGACGCTGGTGCGCCGCTCGGTGCTGGGCTGGTTGCTCGTCGACGTCCGCGACGCCAGGGGCGAGGTCCCTGACGAAGGCGCCACCCTCGAGCTGGTGCACCGCCTGGCGAAGGATCCTGCGGTAGCGGCCAGCAGTGACGACAAGTGGATGCAGGCCTTCGCCGTCGCCAACGATCCCGGCCGCGCGCAGGAATGGCCCCTCGATGTGATCAACATCAACGACGCCTGGGACGTGACCCAGGGCCTCTCCTCCCAGCGCATCGGCATCGTCGACACCGGCCTCATTCGCGAGCACGAGGATCTGCAGGGCAAGGTCGCCGGCGGCTTCGATTTCATCAGCAACAGCGGCACGGCGGGAGACGGTGGGGGACGCGACGCCGAATTCGAGGACCCCGGTGACGACGCGCGCAGCTTCCACGGCACCCACGTCGCCGGCACCATCGCCGCCGCCACCAACAACGGCGTCGGCATCAGCGGCATCAACCGCAACGCCCAGCTGATGATCGTGCGGGCCCTCGGCTTTGGTGGTGGCGACCTCGTCGACATCATGGAGGGTGCGTTCTGGCTCGCGGGTGGTCAGGTCGACGGCGTCGCTGACGTCGGCGCCAACCGCGTGAGCGTCATGAACCTCTCTCTGGGCAGCGCGAGCCAGTGCTCCTCTTTCGAGCAGGACATCGTCACCGCCATCGACAACGCCGGCGTCGTCTTCGTTGCTGCGGCCGGCAACGACAGCGGGCCTGTGGGCAGCCCGGCGAACTGCAGCGGCGTCGTCGCCGTCGCCGCCCACGGACCCAACCTCGGCCTGGCTCCCTACTCGTCCTTCGGATCGCAGGTCGACATCGTCGCTCCTGGCGGAGACCAACAGAATTTCGGACAGGCCGGCGGCGTGCTCTCGAGCCTCGGCCCCGACGCCGGCGACTACGCCTTCTACGAGGGCACCTCGATGGCCGCCCCTCACGTCACCGGCGTGATCTCGCTGCTGCAGGCCTTGGATCCAGCGACCAACCGCCAGAAAGCCGAGCAACTCCTGTCGTCGACGGGCGTGGCCTGCAGCTCCTGCCAAGGCAAGAAGGCGATGGACGCCGCCGCTGCCGTCGCCGCCGTGTCCGACGTGTCCGACGTGGACCCAGTGGACCCCGTGGACCCCGTGGACCCCGTGGACCCCGTGGGTGACGACGACGAATTGGAAGAAAACGACGACGTCGGCTCCGCGCGGGGGCTGGCCTGCAACACCACCCGCGCTCTGATCGCTCTGCCCCGCGACCAGGATTGGTTCAACGTGAGCGTCGCCGCCGGACCGATGAGCCTCAGCCTGCGCGGGGGCGCTCCCGACCTCGATCTCTACTTGGTGCAAGACGGGGCCATCTTGGCCGCCAGCGAGACCGGCACCGGCAACGAAGCCATCGACGTCGACGTCGACGGCAGCGCGGTGCTGCAGGTGTTGGTGAACCCCTTCGAAGACACCCAAAATGGCATCGCCCACAGCGGTCCGTACACGCTCGAGATTGTCTGCACGGGCGGTGAAGCTCCAGTCGAGCCCGACCCCGCCGAGCCAGCGCCTCCCGACGCCCCCATCGACGACGATCACAACGAGCCCAACGACGATGTCGACAGCGCGGCGGAGCTCTTCTGCAACCAAGATGTGGCCGACCTCAGGCTCAACGACGACGACTGGTTCTTCGTCGTGGTTCGCGATGGCGACACCCTCGACATCGACAAGAGGGGCGCCGACGATGCCGAGGTCGCGATCGTCGACGTCGACGGCACGGTATTGGGCTCGGGGGCCGCCGGGGCCAAGGCCAGCGGGTTGTCGGGCGGCCGCTACCTCATCCACGTACCGGAGGGCGACGTCGAAGCAGGCTACTCGCTGGCGGTCAACTGCCGCGGACAGCGGGCGATCGCGAGCACTCCGGCGGCGGCGGGTGGCTGCGCGGCGACGACGACATCGACCTCACTCTTGGGCCTTTCGGCGCTCGCGTTTTTGGGTCGCCGTCGCCGACGGTGATCGCGCTCAGGCCGGGGTCTCTTCAGGTCGGAGCTTCTCGAAGCGGGGGCGATCGACGGCGCGCCGCAGGGCATCGTCGAAGCGGACGACGCCGTCTTTGACGAGCTGTTCGAGCGCGTCGTCCATGGTCTGCATGCCGAGGGCTCGGCTCGACTGCATCAAGGTCATCAACATCGGCACGTTGTTTTCGCGGATGAGGTTGGGGAGCGCCGACGTTTTCAGCAGGATCTCGTTCACCGGCACGCGTCCTTGGCCGTCGGCGGTGGGGAGCAGAATCTGGGCGACGACGGCGGCGAGGGCTTCACTCAGCATCAAGCGCACATGGCCCTGCTCTTCGGCAGAGAAGGCGTCGATGAGGCGGTCGATGCTCTTGGCCGCGCTGTTGGTGTGCAGGGTCGAGAGCACCAGGCAGCCCATCTCGGCGGCCAAGAGACCCAGAGAGATGGTCTCGGGATCTCGCAATTCGCCGACGAGGATGACGTCGGCGTCCTGTCGGATGGCGGCGCGCAGCGCGCCGGCGAAGCTGTCGGCGTGCTGTCCGATCTCTCTTTGGGAAAACACGCAGCGCTTGGGCTTGTGCAGGAATTCGATGGGGTCCTCGATGGTGACGATGTGCCGGGCCGACGTCTCGTTGATGCGGTCGACCAGGGCCGCCAGCGTCGTCGATTTGCCGGCGCCCGTGGGTCCGGTCACGAGCACCAAGCCCGATCGCAAGGATGCCAATTGCTCGATGGCAGCTGGAACGCCGAGGGAGGAAAGCGGCTGCACGTTCTCTGGAACGAGGCGAAACACCGCCGACGGACCGTTCTCCTGCTCGAAGCAATTCACGCGAAAGCGCCCGGCGCCCTCGAGGGAATAGGCGAAGTCGACGTCGCTTTCTCGTCGGTACACCTCCCAGTGGGCGGGATCGCAAACCTCCTGCAACAGTCCGAGCATCGCCTCGCCATTGAGGACCGCGAGCCCGGGGATCTCTTCGAGCAAGCCGCGCACGCGCACACGCGGAGCCAGGCCGGCAGCGAGGTGCAGATCGCTGCCATGTTGTCGGCGAAGGTGGCGCAGGAGAGCGTCGAGGGCAGCCATCAGTTGTCGGCCCTCGACATCCGTCGTCTGGAGGGGGGGCGGATGTTCACGCGTGGTCTGGGAGCCGCACCCGCCACAATGGCCCGTGGGTCGTCGGCATGGAGGCGAGCGACGCCTTCAGCGACGACGTTGCTGCTCACGAGATCTTGCAAGGCCGCATCGAGGGTCTGCATTCCGAGATCAGCGCCGGTCTGCATGGCCGAGCGAATTTGATGCACGCGGCTCTCCCGGATCAGATTGGCCACCGCCGGCGTGCTCATCAGGATTTCCACAGCGGGGACGACGCCGCGGCCATCTTTGCGGGGCAAGAGTCGTTGGCTGACGATCGCGCGCAGGCTCTCGGCCAGCATGGTGCGAATGCCTGGCTGTTGGGCCGGCGCAAACTCGCCGATGACGCGGTTGATGGTTCGCACGGCGCTGTGGGTGTGGATGGTGGCGAGCACGAGGTGGCCGGTCTCTGCCGCCGTCAAGGCGAGCTGGGCCGTTTCGCGATCGCGCATCTCGCCGATGACGATGACGTCGGGGTCCTCCCGCAGCGCTGCCCGCAAGGCCCGGGCGAAGGAGCTCGTGTGGCGCCCGGCCTGCCGCTGGTTGACCACGCAACGAATGGGCGGGTGCAGCACCTCGATCGGATCCTCGATGGTGACGACGTGCTCAGCGCGCTCTTCGTTGATCATGTGCAACAGCGCCGCCAACGTCGACGACTTGCCGCAGGATGAGGGACCGGTGCAGAGCACGATGCCCTGGTGGTAGGTCGTCAAGCGGGCGAGTGACGACGGCAGCGACAGCTCGCCGAGGGTGGGCGGACGGCTGCGCACCGCGCGGAACACGCCATCGATGCCGCGCTGTTGACGGTAGACGTTGGCCCGAAAGCGCCCGACCCCCGGGAGCGTCAGGGCGCAGTCGACGTGGCCGGTGGCCGCCAGCTTCAGCCGCTCCCGCTCCGGCAGCAGCGAGGTCAAGGCCGCCGAGGTCAACGCCGCCGGCACCGGTACGTCGCTGACCGTCACCAGCTCGCCAAAGGAGCGCATGCGCACGGCGTCGTCGGCGTGGATGTGAATGTCCGAGGCATCCTGCGAGACGGCGGCGGCGAGGACCGAGACCAGCCAGGCGCGGGCTTCATCGGCGTGGTCGAGGTCGTTTTTCGCGAGCGCCGTGCGCAACTCTTCGACAACGTCGATGCTGATGGACAACTCGAGGGGGGCCGGGACTGGCACGGGAACGGCGGCAGCGCGTTCGTCGTCGTCCTTGGCGCGGCGATCGAGGATTTCTTGCTGGCGTTGCCAGAGCTCGCCGCGCTGATCGGGTGAGAGCAGCTCGAGCTCGACGAGGATCTCCGGCAGCGGCCGGCGCTTCGCTGCTTGGGTTTGCTTCGCCGTCGCCGTTTGCAGCTGCTCCATGGTGATCAGCCGCTGGTGCACCGCAAGCCGGCCGAACAGACCATCCTGGGCATCCTCGTCAAACGACATCGCGCCGACGTTGCGCCGCCAGTGACGTCGACGTCAAATGCCCCGGGGAAACGTGCTGAACCGCATCGAAGGTGCAGGCGACCCAACGCGCACGTTATGAGCGAGACGCACCTGCCTGCTCAAGACGCGCGAGCGTCTCGAACATCAACATTGCATCGAGGAGCACCATGACACGTCGAAGCCCTGCTGCCGTTCTCGTTCTGGTTTCCAGCCTTGTATTTTCCCTCTTCTTTGCCCTCTCAGCCAGCGCTGGATCGAAGGATTCCACCTTGAAAATCAAGGCTCTTCCCAAAACGGTCGACGAGTTCAAGGCCTTGCGCGACGATCTTGCCAAGACGCCCCACGGCGGCGTGGCGGTGATGATCGTGGCGATGACTGTATACAGTGATGATGCCAAGCTTGGTACTCAATTTCTAACGCTGGCCTTGGACAGCGAGAAGCTCAGCGACGGCAAAGACGGCGTTTCTGGCAAGCAGCCCAGCCCCGGCATCCTGCGCGACTTCAAGGATCGAAACGGGGCCAAGCCCTGGGTCGCGAAGTCGGCCTTCCAGGGAACGTCGCCGCAAACGGGCTACGTGCTCCCCTCGGGAGGGCTGAGCATCAAGTTCAAGGAGCAAGACGGCGACGTCAAAGACACCACGGCCAAGATTTTCGTCTACACCTCGGGTGCTGACGCCCCCAAGCCGATGCAGATCAAGAAGAACGACAAAGGCCTGTGGAAGGCGACGGAGTGGAGCTCGTTTCAGGGCAACTGCCGCCCGCCCGAGGGCAAAAAGAGCGACGATCTCTGAGAGCGCCCTCAGGCTGGATCGACGACGAGCCGGGCGCCGTCGACCCAGGCGACGACGCCGTCGAGGAACTGCGGCCACCCGTGGTCTTCGAAGCGCAACCCCAAGGTGTGCTCCTTGAGCGCGGCGATGTTCCAATCGTGGCTGACGGCGACGACGAAGGCATGAGCTTCGAGGGCGGAGCGCAGGGCGTCGATCTGCCGCTCGGCCACCACGTCGCAGGGATCGATGACGTCGACGCCGATGTCGCCGTCGAACCAGGCCCTGACGAAGCCCCGGCCGTGGCGCAGAAACGCCCGGGCGATGCCGGCATCGTCTTTGAGGTAGCTCGCTCCAAAAGCGTGCCGCGCGCCGACGACGACGGCTTTCCTGCCTTTGGTGGTGAGGCCTTTGTGCAGGCCGACGGCCGTTTCTTTGCAGCGTTCGATGGGGCTGTGAAAGAGGGCCACGTCGTCGTCATCGGAGAGCCGAGCTGCCAGGCGCTCGCCGCTGGTGGTTGCGCAGGCGTGTCCCTGTTGGGTCAGGAGCACTTCATGGTGACGAGCGAGATCGGTGATGGCGCCTCGTTCGGCGTGGCGCACCAGGATCGCCGTGGGTCGGCCGCGCTGGCGGTGCCCGGCGGCGGCTTCGATGAGGGCAGCGCGCAGCTCCATGTCTCGACGTATACAGCCTGGTCCCGGAGGTTTCTGTGCCGAGCTTGATGCACCGCGTTCCTGAGCCCGAGCTGATGGAAGATGCCGAGCAAGCCGCAGCCTACGCCGGCGCCGACTTCGCCGCCCCCCACGAGATGTGCGTCGACCGCTTCGTCGCCTCGTGGCCGGGCGGGCCCATTGGCGGCATCGCCCTCGACCTGGGCTGCGGACCCGCCGACGTCGTCGTTCGCACGGCCAAGCGCTGCCCCGGCCTGGTCATCGATGGCGTCGACGGCGCGGAAGCGATGTTGGTGCACGGTCGGGCCCGCATCCAGAGCGAGGGGCTCTCAAACCGCGTGCGCCTGTACCGCGCCTTCCTGCCCCACGACCCGCTGCCCCGCACGGGCTACGACGTCGTCATCAGCAACAGCATCTTGCACCAGCTCCACGATCCGACTGTGCTCTGGAAGACCCTGTGGAAAGCGGCAGCTCGCGGCGCCCACATCTTCTTGATGGACCTGCGGAGGCCGTCGTCGACGGAAAAAGCCAGCGCTCTGGTCGATCGATACGCAGCCGCCGAACCCGATGTCCTGCGTCGCGACTTTCACGCGTCCTTGTGCGCCGCGTTCACGCCCGACGAGGTGCGCGCACAGTTGGCGGCGGCGGGGCTGTCGGCCTTGAAGGTCGACGTCCTCACGGATCGACACCTTACCATTTCCGGTGCCATGCCTTAACACGGTTGCGTTGTTAGCAAAGTGGCGTTCTTCAGTCTGTGTTGAGTCGGACCATCGGGAGAGGAACTAGTGACAGAAACTCTCGACGTCGGGCGGGGTGCGTGGGTGCCAGCCCGTCGAGGCGAGCAAGACGCCGACGCCCAGAGCCCCGGTGCCCGTCACCGAGGCATAGAAGGGAACCTCGTCGGAGAAGGTGCGTCCGTTCACCGCGACCTCATAGAGGGCCGAGGTCCACAGCAGACCGCCGCCGATGACAGAAACGACCCCCAGGAGCAAGCGTCCACCGTCGGGCTGGTTGTTCCAGACACCGATCGTTTCGTTGCGATCGGGACCTTTCAGTGTGATTTCGGTTCGTGACATGGGCAGATCAAAAGTATGATCGAACATCAGCATGCGGCCTTGACGGGCGTGTTGACCGCCGACCTCGAGGCGATCGGCGCACGAGGGCAGAGTCAATGACGACGACACCGCACACGACGACGACGTCCCAACGATCATGGCCAGGCACAGGAGTGAGCGCATGAGCCCAGATCTAGCAGGCCCGCGTTCTCGAGCTGTAGCGGACGAGCGGACGAGCGAGGCGCGCGCCCTCTTGCAGACGACGGCGGCTGTCGATCTGCATCTCGACACCTTCATCCCCACGCGACTCTTCGGCTACGACTTCGACGCCACCCACGCCTATCCCTTTCGCCATCTGATCGGACACGTCGATCTGCCCCGGGCGGCGCGCGGAGGTCTCAAGGGCGGACTGTGGTCGATCACCACCAATCCCTTTCGTTCGTCGTCGTCACGGTTGCGCATCTTCCGCCACAACGTCGCCCGCCTGCGGGCCTTGGTCGAAGGCTCGCGGCAGGCCGCCTGGGTGACGACGGCGACGGCTTTTGCTGCGGCCATCGATCAGGGTCGACACGCGGTCATCCCGGTGGTGCAGGGTGCGAACTGCCTCGGGCCGTTGAGCTCCTTTCGCGAAGCCGGTGGTGCCGACGTCGTCAGCGCAACGCTGGTGCACTTGACGTCGTCAAACCTCGGCGAGACCTCGACGCCGCTGCCGGGAAAGCACCGCTGGGGTCCGCGGGGGCTTAGCGCGCGGGGACACTTGCTGGTCGAAAGCATGAACGCCGAAAAGGTGCTCATCGATCTCGCTCACGCCGCCGCATCCACCTTCTGGGACGTCGTCGCCGTCCATGATCGCTCTCAGCCTTTGCTGGTCACGCACACGGGCGTGAGCGGTGTCTTTCCCCACTGGCGCAACATCGACGACGCCCAGCTCAAAGCGGTCGCCGGCACCGGCGGCGTCATTGGCGTGATCTTCCACCCTGGCTTTTTGGGCCCCGGCCTGGGGCTGTCGGCGGTGGTCGCTCACCTGGCCCACATCGTCGACGTCGTCGGCGAAGACCACGCTGCCCTCGGCTCCGATTGGGATGGCTTTATCACGCCTCCTGCGGAGCTCAAGGACGTCACCCTCTTGCCGGGCTTGGTCGCGGCGATGCTGCAGCGGGGCTGGTCGGTGGAGCGCGTGAAGAAGATCCTGGGCGAGAACTTTCTGCGTTGCCTGCGCGCCGTTCGACCTTGATCCGTTGCGCAGGGTCGGTGTTCTGTGACCGCCCGCTGCCGCGTCCGCGAGACTCGACCCGAGGCAATCAATGCACCGGCAAGACGTTGCTCAGCGACGCAAGAAAGGCGCCGGATCGCGCGGTCGACCGTTCTCTCGCAGCTCGAAGTAGAGCTTGGGACCATTCTGGCTCTCGGTGTCGCCGACGAAGCCGATGGACTCTCCCCGTTTGACCTCGTCACCGGGGCCGACGGCGACGCGGGAGAGGTGGGCAGAGAGGGTGTGGTGGCCTTCGCCGTGGTCGATGATCACGATGCGACCAAAGCCGCGCAGCCATCCCGTGTGCACCACCCGACCATCCGCCACCGCGACGACGACGACGCCGGCGTCGACGCGCAGCTCGATCCCGTTGGACATGATCTCGGCCTTGGTGTCTTTGTCGACGACGCTGCCGAACTTGCGGATGACGGTGCCGCCGTCGACGGGCCAGGGCAGCGATGCGCGCAGGATGCCCTTCTTGCCGGTGGGCGGCTGGTAGCGCGGGCCCTCGGCCAGCTTGGCGATGAGCAGCTGCAGATCCCGGTGCTTGCCCACGAGCTCCTCCGCGGCACGGCGCAGCACGGTCGCCTCACCCCGTATGCGCTCGAGGGTGCGTTCCCGCTCTTCGCGCGTCGTGGACAGCAAGAGGCGTTGCTCGTCGATCAGCCTGCGGGTCAGCTCGAGCTCGGCGAGCTTTGCGCGCATCTCGTCGCGATGGGCCGCCGCCGAGGCCTCGACCCGGTGCACATCGGCACTCAACTTGGCGTCGTTTTCGGCCAGCTCGCGCAAGAAGCGCCGACGCAGCGCCAGCTCGGTGAAGCCCTCGGCCCCCAAGAGCGCCCGGGCGGTGCCGCCGTCGCCGTCGACGACGAGGGCGCGCAGGCGCGTTTGCAAGCGTGCTCGCAGGGTGGCGAGCTCGTGATCATCGAGCCCCTGCGCGTGTTCCAGGGCGGAGACTTCAATGGCCAGCTGCTGCAGGCGGGCCTCGGCCAGGCGGCGGTCGTCGTCCAGATGAGCCAGCCCCTCATCGAGCTCGCCCAGGGAATCGAGCAGCGACACCTCTTGCACCGACAGATCGGCCAAGGCTCCCTGCTTGGCTGCGAGCTCGCGGCGCAGGCCATCAAGGTTGGCCGCCGCCTGCTTCACCGTCAGCGCGCCGACGGGCGATTGCCCGCCCAAGCAAAGGACAAGAACGAGCAAGCTCACGAAGGCACGCTCACGACGAGGTCCGCAGAAAACGCGCCACGCTCAGCAAGGCACCCACCGCGCCCAACAGGGCGCCGCCGACGATGACGCAAGCCAGGATCCACCACGGCAGGGGATCGAGGGTGAAGGTGCCCAGGGCCCCCGAGAGGGCCACGCGCACCACGCGGGCCAAAGAAGCGTGGGCGATGCCCGAGGTGACGAGGGCGATGACGGCGCCGAGTGTGCCCTGCACCACCCCCGACAGCAGCAGAGGCAGGGCCACGAAGGCGTCGGAGGCACCCACCAGTTTCTGGATCGCGATCTCATCTTTGCGCACCAGCACCGTCAAGCGGACCGCGTTGCTGACGACGACCACCACCACCAAAACGATCAGCACCGCCAAAAAGAGGCCAGCACCGTGCAACAGGCGCAAGAGGGCGTCGATGCGCTTGAGCTCGCCGCCTGGGTGCAGGACCTCGTCGACGCCGTCGAGGGCGCCGATGCGCTGCACCAGCTCCAGCCGCGCGCTCTCGCCGTCTTCCAAGGAAAAGCGGGGAACGACCTCGACGACCCAAGGCATCGTGAGCCCCGCCGATGCTTGCAGGGCCGCGCTGCCCGAGAGTCCGCGGCGCGCGCGCTGCAAGGCCTCTTCGGGGGTCATCAGCGTCGCGCTCTCGACGCCGGGCGTCAGCTGAATGCGGGCCCGGGTCTCCTCCGCAGCGGCGGCATCGTCGACCTTCAGGAAAGCCACGGCGGCCACGCTCTCACCGACGGCCCGGGCAAGGGCGCGAAAGTTCCACAACACGGTGCCGAAGGCCGTCAGCGAGAACATGCCCAGCGCAGTCATCAACACGGCGAAGAAGAAGGGCAGGCCTCCCGAGCGCACGGAGCGCCAACCGTGTTTGACGACGCTGGCCGACAAAGCGCCGATCACGCGGCGTCGAAGCGCTGGTCGCTGCGGCGCGCGGCGGCAGCGGGGGCGTCGTGGGCGATGCGTCCTTGATCGAGAGCGACGACGCGGCGCCGCCCGCCCGAAAGCAGCGCGGGATCATGGGTGGCGACGACGACGGTGGTGCCGCGGACGTGGGCGGTGATGAGCAGCTCCATCACTTCGCGGGCCCGCTCGGCGTCGAGGTTGCCGGTGGGCTCGTCGCACAAGAGCACGGCGGGTTCGACGACGAGGGCGCGGGCGATGGCCACCCGTTGTTGTTCACCGCCGGAGAGCGCGGCGATGGGTTGGTGGGTCTTGTGGGAGAGGCCCACCTCGTTGAGCACCTTCAAACAGCGCCGGACGACGTCGTCGCGGCTCAGGCCCTGCACCTCGAGAGCGAGGGCGATGTTGTCGAGCACCGAGAGCGCTGGCAGCAGCTTGAAGTCCTGAAAGACGACGCCGATGCTCCGTCTCGCCTTCGCCATTTCATGACGACTGAGGCGCGCGAGGTTCTTGCCTTGCAAGATGACCTGCCCACTCGAGGCCTGTTCGGCACAGAACAAGAGCCGCAGCAGCGTGCTTTTGCCGGCCCCCGACGCACCAGCCAAGATGATGAACTCGCTCTTGCCGATGGAGAGGTTGACGTCGTCGAGGGCGGGCCGGTCCGCTCCCGGATAGACCTTGCCGACGTGGTACAGCTCAATCACCGCACCAGCTTGTCACGCTCGAATCCGGCGCAGAAGTTCTCGAACTGTTCGAGGCGCGCCAGCGGCTTGGACCATCAAACTGCAAGGCGTGCCAGCACAGCTAGCGTTGCCAGCGCACGCTGTGAAAGAGCGGACCGTTGTCGATGAGCCGCACCCCGCCGAGCTTGACCGCCAAGAGCACCCGGGCTTCGCGCTCGACACGCTCGATCTTGGCCAAGGTGCGGGCATCGCGCACCTCGACGTAAGCGATCTCGGTGCCGGCGGTGGCCTCGACAACGGCTGCGGCGGCAGCGCCGATGAGGCTGGCGTCCGTCTCACCGCGTTGCAGGGTGTCTTGGGCGGCGACCAGGCCGCGGGAGAGGCAGACCGCGCGCCGTCGATCCTCGGGGGAGAGGTAGAGGTTGCGAGACGACAGGGCGAGGCCGTCGACGTCGCGGATCACCGGCATCGCGACGATCTCGGTGGTGAGGCGCAGGTCCTTTGCGAGGCGACGCACCAACAAGAGCTGCTGGAAGTCCTTTTCGCCGAAGACGCTGAAGTGGGGTTGCACGATGGAAAAGAGCAGCGCGACGACGGTCAGCACACCGTCGAAGTGCCCAGGGCGCGACGCCCCCTCGAGGTCGGCAGCGGCAGCGCCAGCGACCACCTTGGTGTCGAAGCCCGCGGGGTAGATCTCATCAATCCCCGGCACGAAGACGACGTCGACGCCGCAGCGGGCGCACAGGGCCACGTCGGCTTCGAGGGGACGCGGGTACTTCGAGAGGTCTTCGCCGAGGCCAAACTGCTTGGGGTTCACAAAGACGCTGACGACGACGACGTCGGCGCGGCGCCGGGCTTCGTCGAACAAGGCTGCGTGCCCGCTGTGCAGGGCCCCCATGGTGGGCACAAAGCCGATGGTGAGACCTTCGGCCCGGGCTCTCATCATGCGCGCTTGCACCTCCGAGGCCGTGCGCACGACCACGGTTTCATGGCCGGACAAGGCAGGCCCAGAATGGGTCGTCGTCGTCGTTTTTGAGCCCTGCTTCTGGGGCTTCTCCTTCTTCGCCCTCTTTTTTCGCAGGGGCTGCGGTGGGCGCGCAGCGCTTCGTTTCTGGCTCGCCGCCTTTGGCACGGACTTCTTCGACGAGCTGCTTCGGGATCTCTTTGCGACCATGGCGCGACGTTGGCCGAGGATCGACTGTGGTAGCAAGGACGAGATGCCGGACACCGCCCACATCCCCGTTCTCGAGGTGCACGCCATCGCGGCGCGACAGGCTTTCGTGGTGCTCGACGTCGCCGGCACGCCGTTGGCCAGCAGCCACACCGCTCCGGGCCAATACGTGAAGGCTGGCTTCTTCGACGACGACGTCGCTCGGCCGCTGGCGCTCTGCAACAAGCCTGGGACCGGCACCTTCGAGCTGCTCTTGAAGGTGCCCGATGTTCGCCGGACCCAGCTGCTGGGGATGCAAAAAGGGGATCGCGTCGACGTCGGCTTGGCCCAGGGCAAGGGCTTTCCCATCGAGCAGGCCCGCGGCGGCGATCTCTGGCTCTTCGGCGTCGGCAGCGGGATCGGACCCCTGAAGGCGGTGCTCGACGTGGTGCTCGAGGATCGCACAGCCTTCCGCGACGTCGTCGTCGTCTACGGCGTCCGTGAGGCCAACGAGCTCGCCTTCCGCGATCGCTTCGGCACTTGGGTGGGACACTCGGTCTCGGTGATCCCCGTGGTCTCGCGACCTGCGACGCGTGCGAGCTGGGATGGCAAGACGGGGCACGTTCAGCACCAGCTGCCGCGCAGCTTCGACAAGCCCGCTCAGGTCACCGCCTTCGTCTGCGGTCTGCCAGAGATGGAGAAGGCCGTGTGCGAGCAGCTGCTCGAGCGCGGCGTCGGACCCGATCAGGTGTTTCGAAATTGGTGACCATGCAACCCGAGCTTGAGCTCCTCATCGCCGACGACGATCCGACGATCCGTGACCTCTGCTCGCGGGCGTTCCGCGGTGAGTTTCGCCTCTTGATCGCCAAGGACGGCAACGAGGCCATCGCCTTGCTGAAGGCCACGCACCCAGCGGCCATCCTCGTCGACGAAATGATGCCGGGCGCTCCGGGCTCTGCGGTCCTGCGCCTGGCCAAAGAGATGATGCCCGAGGTCCCGCGCTTGCTGATGACGGCGTCGGGGGATCCAGCGGCCGCGATGGAGGCGGTGAACCACGGCGAGATCCACCGCTTCTACACCAAGCCCCTCAAGCTGATGGAGGTCAAGCGCGCGCTGCTCGAGCTCATCGCCCGGGCCCGCGCCGACGACGCCTTGCGGATCGAGCTGCAGACGCTGCGGCAGCAAAAGCAAAAGTTGCCGTCGACGCGCGTGGCCGTGCTGTGTGAGGGCGACAATGGCGATCGCATCGAGCAGGCCTGCGGGCGCCGCGGCTTCCAGGTGGTGCGCGCGCGCAACCTGAACGATCTCGAACGCGTGGTGGGGGCCGGCGGCGTCGACGTCGTCGTCGTTCATGTGGGCATGGGCGAGCCCGAGGTGCGCGAGGTCGCTCGCTTGGCGAACAACGTCGACGAAGCCACGGCCTTGGTGCTCGTCGATCCCGAGACCTCGATCCAGTCGTTGTCCTTGGCCTTCTCCATCGGCGCTACCGACTGCCTCACCGCACCCTGGCCCGACGAAGTGCTGCTCTCGGTGCGCATGGAGCGAGCGGCGGCGCGACCTCGGGACAAAAGAGAGCTGCGTCGGCTCACCTTCGACGTCGTCGTGGCGAACCGCGAGCTGCACAACGCCAACCGTCGCGTCGAAGCGGGGCAGGTTAGGTTGTTGAATGGCCTCGTGCGCGCGCTCGAGGCCCGCGACCCCTACACCGCGGGGCACACCGATCGAGTGGCGGACATCTCGGTGCGCTGTGGTGAGGTGCTGGGGCTGGCGACCATGCAGCTCGAGGTGATTCGCGTCGGGGCGCTGCTGCATGACATCGGCAAGATCGGCATCCGCGACGAGGTGCTCTACAAGCCCATTCGTCTGACACCTGTGGAATTCGAGATCATCAAGACCCACACGACCATCGGCGCGCGCATCCTCGAAGGCATCGAAAGCCTGGTCTGTGCCGTGCCCATCGTGCGCAACCACCACGAGAAGCTCGACGGCACCGGCTATCCCGATCGCAAGGTGGCCGCCGACATCCCCCTCGAGGTGCGCATCGTTTCCGGCGCCGACGTCATGGACGCCATCACCTCCACCCGTCCCTACCGCCCGGGATCGGGTGCGGACGAGGCCTTCGAGATCATGGAGCCCATGGTGGGGCCCCACCTCGATGCCGTCGTGATCGACGCCCTGCGGGGCCTGCACCGCGAAGGGCGCCTCACCGACTTGTTGCAGGCGCGGGGCTGAAGACGCTCCCGTTGCGGACCGAGCCGACGTCGCCTTGGGGCCCTTGGCGGAGCGTTGCCAGGCCGTCGCGGTAGAGGACGCCGATGCGATCTTGGAGGTGCATCGCCGATCGGACCGAGAGCGCCCGGGCGCCGGCGGTGGCCTGGGACCAGAGACCACGTTCTTCCGCGACGCGACACGACAAAGACTCACTGACCAGCGTCGCCCGGTGTTTGTCGGCGGAGAAGCGCGATCGGGCCCCCGGCACGACCAGGGTGCGGTTGTCGACGTCGACGCCGCCCAACTCGTATTTGTAGGGCTCGCTTCCGCGCATGAAGTCGACTGCTGAAAGCGAGCAGCCCACGGCGTGCTCCATCACCAGGCTCGTGAGGACGCGCCCGGGTGAGAGCTGTCGGAGCTCGCCCGCATTGTGGGCACCCGCCAGATAGACCGCGAGCTCGTTGTTGAAGCAGAAGCCGTAAAGCACGGCGATGCGCCGACCCCGGACCCGCAAGAAGGCGAGGAAGGTCCAACCCCGCGCCGCCAGGTCCCGCGCCACTTCGCGGTGAAAGCGCTCCACAGTGTCGGCGTCAAGGGTCCGTGTGCGCGCCGTCGTCGTCGAGCGCTCGCGGTGCAAGGCAAGGACGTGTTCGATGTCGGCGTCGATGGCAGTGGCGCCACCAGCGATCTCGAGCTCGAAGGCACAGCGCTTCTCGAAAGTGCGACGGCGCAGCTTGATGTCCCGCCGGTGTTCGGCCTTGAGCGACGCCAGCGTGTCCTCCCAGCGGTGTTTGAGCGGGGCGCGCGGGCAGCGAGCGTTGGTGAACAGCGCCGACTGCACGCCAAGGCTGCTGAGCTCGTCGCGCAGCGCGTTGGCCGTGGAGGAGCGCGCGCTCATGTCCTCGAGCACGCAGACGTCGAAAGTTGCGGCATTGTCGACGATGTGACGAGCGAAGGCCTGGGCCACAGCGACCCGCTGTTCGTCGGCGGCGACGACGTCGAGGTAGTCCGAGATGCACCGCCCCAAGAAAGCGAGCCGCTGCACAGCGACGACGCCGAAGGCCTTCACCCGCTGGATGAAGCAGGGCGCGAAGCCGACGATGTCGTCGCCGGCCGATCGGACCACCGCGAGGTGCAGCCGCCGATCGACGCAGCCTTCGCCGAAGTGTCGCCACCAAGCGCGCTGCCACTCGAAGGACTGAAACACCGACCGCCCGCCCCGCAGGAACAGCCGATCCCACTCGGAGCGCAGCTGATCGAAGCCCTCTTCGGTCTCCACCACGTCCACGAACAAGGTTTCGCTGACGCTCATGGCACCACCCCCGCAGCGACGTCGTCGTCGCCGCGGGCGGGTTCAATGTCTGTGCCCTGCGCGGCGATGCGCGGATCGCTTCTCTGTGACGGCCCGCCGCCGCGTCAGCGAGAAGTGACCGACGCGGCAGGGATCGGCGTCGCTGCGTTGTGCGCTTGGACGCGCAAGGGTGCCGCGCGCAAGATCTCCCCAGTGGGGATTTTCAGCTCAGGGCGCAGTGCCCGTGCATTGATCTTCATTGGGGAGGCAGATGCCGGCGTCGACGCCAAACTGGGCCAGTTGGTCGGAGCCGCAGCAGGTCTCGGTGGCCGCCTCGCAGTCGGCGCCGCTCACGCAGATCTCGCTGCCATTGGCGCGGCAGCTTCCCTCGGCGACGCAGCTGGTCTGGAAGTTCGCGAAGCAGCACTCGGAGCCGACGTCGCAGTCCTCGGGTCCATCGCAGCCAGCTTCGACGGCCAAGGCGGCCGCACAGCTTCCAGTTGCGCCGCAGGTGGTGCCGGCAAAGCCAATGCAGCACGAAGGAGTGGCGTCGGTGCAGGTGGCCGCAGCGCAGACCACACCGTCTTCGGCGACGCCGGTCGTGTACTCCTCGCCCTGGATTTCGCCTTCCCCCTCACCTTCGCCTTCGCCTTCGCCTTCGCCTTCACCTTCGCCTTCACCTTCACCTTCGCCGACGCCGCCATCGACGATGTCGACCTCGCCCTCTCCTTCACCCGTGCCTCCGCCTCCGGCGGGACAAGCGCTGAGAGCAGGCAGGAGGACAGCGACGAAGCTCGAGAGGATGAAAACGCGCATGGGCGGAGTGTTGCTGGCGACACGGAAGGCGCAAGCGGGTTTCCGGCAGCACTCCTTGAGCAGGCCGTCTGCGGCAGCTACCATGCGCCCATGTGGTTCAAAGGCGTCGTCTTTCACTGTCCCGACGTAGCGTCGCGCTGAGCCCGTTTGTCGACGGGCCGGCCGCACCGCGCACCTGCACCCAGCTCCCGACATCCTGCACGCCCGAGGTACCGCCATGGCCACCGAGCCAATTTCGACGTCGTCCAACGCCCAAAGTACGCCACAGAAGCCGCTGGCCATCGTCCCCGCGGGGCTGGAGCCCATCGTTCACCTGAAGGCCGCCGTCGACCCGGCGTCACTGGCCTGGCGGCAGCTCAAAGACGGTCCGTGGTGGCAGGCCATCCCGGCCTGGAAGGACGTCGACGAAGCCACTTTTCTCTCGCACATCTGGCAAGAGAAGAACGCGATCACCAATGTCGAGAAGCTGGTCGCCACCGTGCGCGATCTGGCGGCCCCCGAGTTCATCAAAGACGTCGAAGGCGGCTTCGGCGCGGCTCCGATGGCCGTGCGCATTTCGCCCTATCTGCTGGCCCTGATCGATTGGCACAAGCCCTACGAAGATCCCATTCGCCGACAGTTTCTCCCCGTCAAGAGCCAGCTCGAGCCCGATCACCCGATGCTCACGCTCGATTCGCTGCACGAGCAAAGCGACGCCCCGGTGCCCGGCCTGACCCACCGCTATCCCGACAAGGCGCTCTTTCTCGTGCTCGACACCTGTCCCGTGTACTGCAGGTTCTGCACCCGCAGCTACGCCGTCGGATTGGATACCGATTTGGTTGAAAAAGTATCATTGAAGGCGACAGATGAACGCTGGGATCGCGCGATCCAATACTTGTCAGAAAGACCGGAAATCGAAGACGTCGTCATCTCCGGCGGCGACACCTACCGCTTGCGGGCGGACCAGATCCGCGCGATTGGCGACAAGCTGCTTGCCATGCCCCACATCCGGCGCTTTCGCTTTGCGACCAAGGGCATCGCGATCCAACCGATGAAGATTCTGACCGATGCTCCCTGGCTCGATGCGATTACCGAGATCGTCGACAAGGGTCGAAAGATACATAAAGAAGTCGTGATTCATACGCACTTCAACCACCCGAACGAAATCACCGATATCACCCGGCGCGCCTGCAACATGCTCTTCGAGCGTGGCATCACCGTGCGCAACCAGAGCGTGTTCCAGCGCGGCGTCAACGACAGCGCCGAGACCATGGTCAGGCTGGTGAAGAAGCTATCGTGGGTCAACGTACACCCATATTATGTCTACATTCATGATCTGGTAAAAGGCACCGAAGACCTGCGCACCAGTGTCGCGACGGGCATCCAGGTCGAAAAGCGCGTACGGGGGAGCACGGCGGGCTTCAATACGCCGATGTTCGTCGTCGACGCCCCCGGCGGCGGCGGCAAGCGTGACATGCACAGCTATGAGCATTACGACACCGAAACCGGCATTTCAGTGTATACGGCTCCCAGCGTTCGCAAGGATGAGTTCTTTGCGACCTTCGATCCCATTTCGTCGTTGTCGTCGTCGGCGCAGGCGGATTGGCAGGTTCCAGCGAGGCGCACCCAGATGGTCGACGACGCCTTGGCGGCGGCGAAGGCGAAGGCGATCTAAAACCGCAGCGTGAGAAAGACGCTGTCGAGACTGTCGTTGTCGCTGTCGGGGACAGCGACGGCGTCGACGCCTCCCTCGAGGTCGTCGAGGCTGTCGATGCTGAGCGCGGCTTGGCCCTGGGGCACGCCGCCGATGCCGCCGGTGGCGACGTTCCAGCGCAGGCCGGCGTCGACGAAGAAACCAAAGGAGCTCGAGTTGCTGGCGTCGAGGGTCGCCGGCGTCGTCGCCACTTCCTGAAAGGGCGTCATGATGAGGTCGAAGGCGTCGCCGACGGCGAAGTGGAAGCCGAGATCGGTCTCGCTGGGTGCCGAGGCGACATCGAGGCAGACGGAAAGGTCCAGCGTCGTCGATGTGGCCAGCAAGGATCCGAGCTCGCAGGCTGGTTCGCCCTCCCCTTCGTCGCCCTCGCCTTCGCCCTCGCCCTCGCCAACGCCGGGGGCGCAGCTGCACAGCAGGAGCACCAGGGCCAGGGAGACACGCTCAGCCACGTCGAGCCGCCAGGCCCAGCCCCGCCTTGGTGCGGGCGTCGAGCAGCTTCTGCACGTCGGCCTCCGGCAGGGCGGTGACGCCGCCGAGGGGAAGAGCCGCGAGCCACATCCGGCTGTAGTGCTCGACGAGCTCGAGACGCAGAAAGGCTTGTTCGAGATCGACCCCCACAGCCACCACACCATTGCCGGCCAGCAAGACGACGTCGGCATCGCCGTTGGTGAGGGCTTGCTTCAGCGCTGCGTCCTGGGGGGCGCTCTTGGGCGGGGCGTACTCGAGGGTCGGGATGCTCTTGCCCAGCGAGACGAGCATCTCGGGCAAGGCCGGCACACCCAGCGATCGACGCGCCAAGCCGATGGCGGTGGCATGGGCTGGATGAGCATGCACGACGGCGCCGACGTCGCTGCGGGCGGCGTAGCAGGCGGCGTGCAGGTGCCACTCACCAAAGAGCTTCTTGCGGCCCGCCAACATCTTGCCGGCGAGGTCGACGGTGATGACGTCGTCGGCATCGATGAGACGCTTGGAGGCCGCCGTCGGCGTGGCGAAGAAGCGCTTGAGGTCGTTGGCGCGGGCTGAGACGTTGCCATCGTGGTTGGCCACCCAGCCGGCGGCATGCAGCTGGCGGGCGAAGACCGCGACCTCTTGTTGCAGTCCCATCAACGGGCCCGCCGCGTTGTGGCCACGCCAACGCCCGAAGCCACCCGGCCTGAAGCAAGGAACCCGTCAGGCGCGCCAGAGCCTGAACCAATGAGCACCGGGACGTCGACGCGATCGACGATACCCACGATCATCGAGCGCACCGGCCAGTCCATCTTCACGGCTTCGGCGACGACGACGCCCTGATCGCGCCCGACGATCTGGCGGATGCCGCTGCCTTCGCGCAAGACCAACACCCGATCGCCGACGCCGGCCTGGGCCCGGTCGATGGCGACGACGGCGGAGCCCGCGTGCTTGCCGTGCTCATCGAGGGGCTGCACCAAGAGCAGCTTTTCGCCGTCGAAGGCCTTGTGCTTCACGCTCATGACGACAGTTCCGGTGACTTCGGCGAGCAACATCGGCGGCATCGTCACCGACGACGTGCGCACTCGTCAATCGCGCAGGGGCAGCAAGCGCTCGTCGGCGATGAGCTCCTGAAAGACGGCGGCCACCAGCAGCGCGTTGTCGACGACGACGCGGGCCACGCCTCTTTGCACGGCGGCGCGGGCCACGGCGGCTGCGATCTCGGCGTGAATGCCCGGCTGTAAAGGGCCTGGCACCAGGTCGTGTCCTTCGGCAAGCCCGGCCATCGCCAGGGCCGCGGCGATGCGCATCCCGTCGTCAATGGTGCTCGCCTGCACCGCCAAGGAGCCCAGCAGCACGCCGGGGAAGGCGGACGCCGTCGAGATGGCCCGCCCGTCGGCGGCGAAGGCGGCGCCGGCCAGCAGGGCGTCGAAGGGCTCGATCTCGGGCCGCGGTTCCGAGAGCGCGAGGATGACCTGTCCTTCGCGCACCTGGCTCGGCTTGATAAGCCCCGGTGCGCCGGTGTTCATGACGACGACGTCGCAGGCGCTCATGATCTCTTCGATGCTCGAGGCCCTGCCGCCCTGGGCCACGTGGCGAGACACGGAACCGGGGTGAAAGTCCTCGCCGAGCACGGGCTTGCCTTGGTGCTTCATCACCAGCCGTGCGATGGCGCCCCCGGCTGTGCCCAAGCCGATCTGGCCGATGACGACGTCGCCGAAGCTGCGGCCTACGAAACGGACTGCGTTGATGATGGTCGCCAGGCCGACGATGGCCGGCCCGTCAGCCCCTTCGTGAAAGATCGGAATTCGCAGACGTTCGGCCAGCCGCTGCGCCACCCGCGGTCCGCGCGGCGCCGATACGCTCTCGACGACGATGGCTCCATAGGAGGGCGCCAAGGCCACCAGGGTCTCGACGAAGCGATCCTCGGTGTCGATGTCGAGGCACAGGGGCAGGCCCGAGAGTCCGGCGAAATGGGCCAAGAGCGCGCACTTCGCTTCGACGACGGGCAGGGCGGCGGCCGGCTCCACCTGGTTCAAGCCGGTCACGCCCGATCCATCGGTGACGACGGCGACGGTGCGGGCCACTGCGGAGTAGAGCGTCACCCGGCTGGGATCGTCGGCGACGGCCTGGGCCACCTGCTTCATGCCCGGGAGGGTGGCTGCGGAGAGATCGCTCACGCCGCTGAACGCCACGCGGGAACGCATCCTGATCTTGCCGCCGCGGTGCAAGCGTTCGACGGTGTCGATGACTTCGACGACCTCGCAGCCTTCGAGGGGCTTGATCGCGTCGAGCACGGCCGCGAGGTGGTCTTCATCATCCAGAAGAAGCTGAAAATCTCGCAATGTAGTATTATGTCCGATCCGAATCGTCTGGATCTCACCCAGCGAGGCGCCGGCGTCGCCGAAGGCCGAGGCCAGGGTCCCGAGGCCGCCGGGGCGTCGCTTGCTGCGAATGCGAAGGGTTCGAACGAGACCTGGACTCATGCGCTGGGCATCCTGACGCGGAGGAACCTGGGCGCTCGTGTTGAACCGCGAGCTCAGCGACGCCGTACTTCGGCCGCCTGCTCGGCAAAAGAGCATCCCTGTCTGGCTGAGCCGACGCCGTCGGGCCCTGAGCCGAACCGGGGAGCCTCAGCAGACGTTTTCCTCGCACAGCAGGAAGCGCTGATCGCAGCCGCTGCAACTCCATTCATCACGAACGACATAGCTGGTGCGGGTGCGGCGAAATCCATCCAGGGTGACGTCGTCGCCGCAGGACGGGCAGGCGCAATCTGGCCGCTGGCGCAAGAGCGTCAGTTGGATCCTCGCGCTGCGATCGTGAGCATTCCCTCTCAATGTGAAGAGGCAATCGATGACGAGGCCGAGCTGCGGCGCCGGCAGGCTGGGCACCTCGCCGGGCAGCAGGGTGGTGCGATCACGAACCTCGATCAGGGGGAAGATCTTCCGCATGATCGAACCCTCAGCGATCAACAGCGCCGGATCGACTTTTCTTCGCCTGGCTCCACGTGGAGCCAGCAGGAGACCACTGACGTCGAGAGCCGCGGGTTGCTATCAGCCTGGCATGCGCGCCCTGCTCGCCCGAATTCTAAGCATGGGCGTGCGCGCCTATCAGGGCTTCGTGCGCCCCTGGCTGCCGCCCGCCTGCCGCTACCAACCGAGCTGTTCCGAGTACGCCCTCGAAGCGCTGCGCCTGCACGGACCGTGGCAGGGCAGTTGGTTGGCGACGCGCCGCATCTGTCGCTGCCATCCCTTTCGCCCCGGCGGTTACGATCCCGTCCCCCTGCCGGTCCCCAAGGAGCCCGACCCTGCGTGACCGCACGACGAAGCCGACCTCGGAGAATTCACCGACAGCGCTGCGCGTGCCGGTGAATTGTCTACAGGTCATCGCCTGGCGGCGATGAATTTCTCGACTGCGGCGGTCAGGTCGCCTGAAGCTCAATGGTGTCGCCGTCGTGCAACACGGCGATGGCGCCGTCGTGGTCGATGTCGAAGCCGTCGGGCCAGTGAATCAAGCGCATCTTTTTGCGGAGCTCTGCCGGTAGATCTCTCAACTTCGCGTAGGGGGTGTGGGCGCCGAAGTTGGTCTCGTGCGCGACGACGTCGCCGCGGGCCAGCCAGGCGATGAGCTCGGGATCGAAGGCGGTGTCGGCGGAGTAGCCGAAGGTGTCTCTCTGGCCGCGAAAGAAGAGCGCCGTCGTCGGAATGTGATGGATCGTGAGGCGGCTCTCGACGTCGAAGACGCCGATCTTCATGGACGACGTCAGCGGGACCGTGTCGAAGACGTCGTCGGCCTCGAGACGCGATCGATGGTGGGGTTTGTTGTCGTCGTCGACGTGGAGCAGTTCGGACATGCTGCCTTGCACCTGTCCCCAGAGGTGCTCGAGCACGCCGGGGTGGGCGCAGATGCGGGCCTTCTTGTGCAAGGCGAAGCGGCAGAACCAAGCGAAGCCTTCGACGCCACTGGCATGATCGGCGTGCAAGTGGGTGAGGATCAAGGCATCGATGTCGCCGACGTCGACGCGGCCTTTGGTCGACTCCTTCAAGATCTTCCGGATCGGGTGCGGGCAATCGATGAGCAGGCGCGTGTCGCCTTCTTCGACGAGCAGGCACGACGAATAGCGATCGGCCGAAAACGCGTCGCCGGTGCCAAGGGCCGTGATTTTCATGGGGGGTCCAGGGGACGCGAGGACCCGGCGCGCAGGCCGGAGGGTGCAGCCTTGGAGCCGGAGGCCGGAGCGTTGCACGCCGGCACCGCCGCCGACGACGACCACGACACCGCGCCGTCGGGGGCAGGAACGAGCAAGAGCTCGTCGTCGAAGGCAGGATCGCGGGGGGCGATCTTTGCGCGGTACAGCGGCACCATCACCAACGTCCCCACCACGCACAAGCCGCCAGCGACGCCGAAGTGGGCAGCGAAGCCCAGGTTCGACGCAGAGACGCCCGAGAGCGCGCTGCCGATGCCCGAGATGAGCACGACGACGCTGGCTTGGGTGGTGTAGTCGGTGGCTCCCGTCCGTGGGTCACAGGCGTCCATCATCGCGGTGAAGAGCGCCACCGTGGCCATGCCGCCCGTGAGGTGTTCGACGACGACGAGAGCGCCGACGTAGGCTTGGTCGAGATCCCAGCACACCGGCAGCGCGTACGACGCCATCAAGGCCGCGTGCACCAGGCCGCACACCACCAGCGCCAACAAGCGTCCGCGCCGCGCCAAGAGACCGCCCAGCATCGCTCCCACCAAGCCAGCACCCGAGCCGAGCGTGCCCAGCAGCAAAGCGACGTCGTCGATGGTGTAGTGCTTGTCGATCAGCAGCGGGCTGGTCATCGGCGATCCAAAAGCGTCGCCCAGCTTGAAGAGCGCCAGGCCCCCACACCACAGCAACATCCGGCCCTGGTTGGCGAAGAGGAACTGCAGCACCGCAGCCAAGGAGACGGTCGTCGTCGTCGTCGTCGTCGTCGTCGATGCGCTGGTGGGCTCCTGCCAGCTCGCGATGGGGATGCTCATGTAGAGCACCAGGGCCGCCATCAGCAGGAAGGTCGGGGTCCAGCCCCAATGGGAGAGCACCGCCAGCAGACCGCCGCCGCCGGCGATCATGCCCAAGCGATAGGCGGCGACCTGGATGCCGTTGCCCAAGCCGCGCTCCGACGACGTCAACAGGTCGACGGCGAGGCCATCGGTGGCGATGTCCTGTGAGGCGGCCAGCAGGCTGGTGACGAGCATCCCGATGGCGAGGGCGGTGACCAAAGGCTGACCGGCGGCTCCGAGCCCCGCGAGCAGCACGAGGGTGACGACGGTGAGGGCCTGCAGCGGCAAGATCCAGCCGCGACGACGTCCCCAACGCGAGCCCCCCCAGCGATCCACCAGCGGCGCCCAGAGGAACTTCAGCCCCCAGGGCAGGGCCAGCAGCGAGGAGAAGCCGATGACCTCGAGGGCCATGCCTTCTTGGCGCATCCACACCGGCAGGGCTTTGGTGAAGAAGCCATAGGGCAAGCCCTGGGAAAAATAGAGAGTCGACAACAACGCCAGCTTCGTCGTCGAGGAGAGCGGCGGCGACGACGTCGTCATGGGGCCATCATAGCGCGAGGACAACACTCAAGACCCGGCGGGTCGTCGCCAAATTCGGCGCCTCCACTTCCGCTTTGGGAAGCCGACAGGGCCGCCCGAGCGGAGCGGGCAAACTGTTCATACGCTGCGCAGGAGATCGGCGACCTTGCGGCGCAGCAGCTTGGCGATCTCAACGGAGGGTCCCGGCGTCTTGTAGTCGAGGGGGATGCTCCAATAGGGCAAGCGGTTGGGCGTGGCGCCAACTTCGACGACGGCCAGCCCACGCAGGCGTCGCAGCTTCAGCACGCTGAGATCGACGTTCTCTTCACCGACAACGCGATCGAAGAGGTCTTGGGGAAAAGCGAGGATGCCGCGGCCCAGCTCGCGCGACACGCCTTCGCGCACTTTCTCGATGACGGTGCGGGTACGACCGAGCCCCTGTTGTACCGATCCCATGGCGACGTCGCTCATGACGCTGACGGCGTCGACGAAGGAGGCCCCGCAGGAGAAAATCGAGTGAAACACCGTCGCATCTTGGAAGGGCGTGCCTGGGCCGCAGATGGCGACGATCTTCCCCACGCCGTCGGCGGTGACGTAGTTGACGAGGCTGTCGGCGTCGATGACGGCCGAGCTCACCACGAACCAGGGCGTGAGGGGATGGGGCACGTACCAATCGGGGAGGTCGATCAACTTCAGCAGCGCGCGCTCGTCGCGGGTGAGTCGCAAGGCGCCGTAGCCCTCACCCTGGCGCTCGACGTGGGCGGGGTTCATCGGATCCGCGATTTTTGTGTGCAGCCCGTCGAGCACGGCGGCGGCCGTCGAGAGCCCCCCAGCGAGGTTCAGGTTTTCGTCGACGCTGGCCCCCATCTTGTTGAGCACGGCGGCAATGCCCATCTTGCACATGGCGGCCATGAAGCGCGGCGGACCGACCTGGTGCTCGAGGATGGCCTGGCAGATGCCGACGATGCGCTGCCGTTCCTTGGGTGTGTCGGCGGGCAACACCCGCGGCAGCAGCAAGAAAGCAGCAACGGCGCCGTCGACGTGGTGGGTCAGGAAATTACCACGCAGCTTGGCGCAGTCCGACAGCAAGGAGCACAGAGCAGCATCAGCGGTGGCGTCGTCGCCGAGGCCTGCATCGTGGGCGATGTCGAGCACCTGGGCCAGCTCACCGCAAGCGTGGCGCCAGTTGACGTCGTCGTAGCCGGCGTCGGCGGAATCGTGGCTGCGGCTGGTCCAGGCGTGGCGCAGCTCGACGAGCAACTTCAACACGGTGCTGGCGTGCACGGTGGACAGCCCACTCGAGAGCAGCTTCTCAGCGAGGGGGGTGGGGTCGTCGCGGGTGGTGCGCACCAGGAAGTTGGAGACCTCCTCGTGCAGGTGTCGACGACGGGGGGCATCGCTCAACCAGGGAAAGAGCGCGCGCACGAGGTCGAGTCGCGGGTGCGAAGCCCAGCGATCCCACAACACTTCGAAGGCCACGCCCCGTCGCGATTGCTGCAGCAGGGCTGCGAGCTGGCCGGCGATGGCGGAGCGGCCAGCGTCGTGGGCACGGGGGCCATCAACATTGGCGCGGGCGTCGACGGGGGGGCCTTTGCGGTCGTACTGCTTGATGCGGGTTTCAGTGGGGACGCACCAGCCGTCGGCGTCGAGGGAGTAGGGATTGAGATCGTTGAGCTGTTGGCCGTTGGGTTGTTCCTCGGGCGAGACCTCGCCGACCGGCGCGGCGTTGGGAGGGGGCAACGCGCTGCGAACCTGCTCGACGGCAGGCGCGCTCTCCCCTCTTCGACCTGTGGGCAGGTGGGACAAGGAACGACCTCGAAGAAGCAGGCTAGATCCGCTCTGGGCCGTGGTGCGTGCCCGGCGTCACTCTGTTTTGATCCGTTCCACTGTCGCTGGACACGCCTGGGCTCCAGCGCTTCGGGGTGCCTTCGCCCAAGGAAACTGCTAGGCGGCCCAGCGTGAAGGTCGTCGTGACAGGTGCCTCTGGGCACGTCGGTGCTGCGCTGGTGCGTGCCCTGCTCGCCCGTGGTGAGCAGGTGCGGGTGGTCGCCCATCCTGAGACCAACATGCCAGCGTCGCTGGCGGGGCTCGACGTCGACAGCGTCGTTGGCGACGTCTGCTATCTGCCTTCGTTGCGCTCGGCTTTTTCCGGGTGCGAGATCGTCTTTCACCTCGCCGGCTTGATCTCCATCGACGGCGATCGCGACGGCAAGGTGCGGCGGGTCAACGTCGACGGCGCTGGCAACGCGGCGTCGGCTGCTCTGGCCAGCGGGGTGCGCCGCTTCGTGCACATGAGCTCGGTGCACGCCTTCGATCACCATCCCGTCGACGCGCCTCTCGACGAGTCCCGTGCTCGCCCCGGTGCCGCCCATCCCGCCTACGATCGCAGCAAAGCCGAAGGCGAAGTCGCTGTGCGCGCCGTCGTCGCCCAGGGCCTCGACGCCGTCATCGTCAACCCCTCGGGCATCATCGGGCCGCTGGATTTTGCGCCCTCGCGCATGGGCCAGGTGTTGCTCTACCTCGCCCAGCGCAAGCTCCCGGGACTCAGCGGCGGCGGCTTCGACTGGGTCGATGTGCGCGACGTCGCCAGCGGTGTCATGGCGGCCGCCGAGCGGGGTCGCACGGGGCAGAACTATCTGCTCTCGGGGCACTACGCCACCGTCGCCGACGTCGCTCGGATGGCCGCCGAGATCACGGGTGTGCCCGCCCCGCGCTTGGTCGCGCCCGCAGTGATCGAGGATGTTGCCGCCGTCGTCTCGACCGCGTGGTCGAGGCTGCGGGGACAACGGCCCCACCTCACGCGCGAAGCCCTGCACGCCTTGCGGGGCAGCCGCAACATCAACGGGGCCCGCGCGGCCGCCGAGCTCGGCCACGCGCCGCGTCCGACCAAAGAGACCATCGCCGACGCGTACGCCTGGTTCGTGGCCCAAGGGCGTTTGCCGGAGCTGCGCGAGCGGCTGGCCCAGTAGCCGCAGGGCGACGATGTCAGCCGCTGGCGAAGCTGGCCCGGCAAGCGCGGTTGAGGGCGGGCAACAAGGTCGCTGTCGCCGTCCGCAGCTCGGCATCGGTCTTCGCTCTCAGGGCCAAGCGCGCCGACAAGGGCAAGACCCGCGGAAGGGCCCCACTGCCCCCCAACAACGCCAGCACGTCGAGCAAACGGGCCACCGAGCCGACGGCGTCGACGGGTTCGGCAGAGGCCAAGAGCTCAGACAGGGCGACGGCGACGGCGGCTTCGACGGCCCGGGCCGGCTCGCGCAGATCGACTTCGATCCCGAGCTCGGCGCCGTCATCGAGCACGGTGCGCAGCTGGCGCACGAAGGACGCGGAGCTCCCCGACGACGAGAGCAGAGCGTCGACGACGTCGTTGGCGCGCCGGCCCAGGGCATGGGCGGTGAGGGCCTTGAGCGAGGGGGACAACGCGCCACCGAGGCCGACGACGCCGCGCAAGAGCGCGCGCTCGGACAAGAGCAGCTCGACCAGGAGTCCATCGACGACGTCGACGCGGCGGGCGATGGCCCGCGAAGCCACCACATCCTTGACGTCAGCAGGCGCGTCTTTGAGGGTGAAGCCTCGGCCACCGCGGGCGATTTCGTCGTCCAGGATGCGACCCAAGGCGCTGCCCTCGGGCTCGGCCTCGAGGCGGGTGCGCAGGCGCGTCAGCTCCTCGGCGGGGTGCAACACACCGCGCCAATCGAGGCCGCCGAAGCCGACGACGGCGAAGGCCAGGGCCCGCTCTTCTCCGGTGCGCTCGTCTTTGAGATCGACCCGGCCGGCCACGCAGGGGACAGCAGCGTCGTCGACGGCGTGCTCTTCGTGGTGGGCGATGGTGAAGGCCGCGATGCGCGCTTCGGGGGCGTGTCCGGTGGCTGCTCCAAGGGCCACCGAGACGACGACGCGCTCGTGGTCGAGGGCCGCGGGGCGCGCTTTCTCGAGGTAGATGTCGCGTCCGGTCTGCTTGCTGCCGTCGGCGCGGCGCACGTTGCTCTCGGCCTGGGCCAGGCCCTGCAAAAACGCAGCTTCGGCGTTGCGACCGTCCGCCTTGAGACCGAGCTTTTCGGCCAGACCCAGGGCCCGCGCGGCGTACTTCATCAAGATCACGCTCTCGCCGCCGCTGACGTCGTCGAAGAACCATCCACACGAGGTGAACATCAGCAGGGCCGAGCGCTGCATTTCGAGCAGCTGAAAGAAGCGCACGCGATCGCCAGCAGCCAGGGGAACGCGGGCGTGGCGGTCGACGAAGTCAGCGGCCAGGGATCGGTCGTGGACGACGTCGATCCAGGCATCACGCGCAGCCCAGGGATCGGGGGCGTAGTGCGACATCTTGCGTTCGTAAAAGGCGGCCAGCTCGTCGCGCAGCTCGTTGAGGGATTGGCGCAGGGGCGCGCGCCAGCGCTGGGTCCAGGCGGGATCGGGGTTCATCTTGCAGCCGCAGTCGCGCTCCCAGCGTCCGACGCCATGGGAGCAAGACCAGGCGCTGACGGGATGCAATTCGACGTCGCCGCGGGTGCCATGGCGATCGAGGAAGGTTGCGTAGTTGACGATCTCGACGGTGGGATCGTTTTCGAGCGCGGCAAAGGCCGAGGCCAGGGCCATGTCACCAAAGCGGAAGTGGTGGCCATAGCTCTCACCGTCGGTGGCGGTGTGCACGAGCCAGGGCTCGTTGGCCAACGCGCGCCGGTTGGCGAAGGAATGGTGCAGCGATCCCACCAAGTGCGAGGCGTCGGCGAGCAAACGGTCGAAGGCGATGCCCTTGGCGATGGCGCCGTCGTAGAAGAAGAGACTCACTTTCTTGCCGCTTTTTGTGATGTATCGATATGCACGACCCGTGGGGATCGAGCCGTCGCCGCATTCGTGCCACTGGCCTCCGTCGGGCCGGAAGCGTCGCGCCTGGTGCGGAGAGAGGATGGTGAATTCGACGCCTTCGTCGGCGAGAACTTCGAGAGTTGCCGCATCGATCGCGGTTTCGGCCAGCCAGATGCCCCGGGCCTCGCGGCCGAAGCGTCGTCGAAAATCGGCCAGGCCCCAGCGCACCTGGGTGCGTTTATCCCGCTCATTGCACAGCGGCATGATCGTATGATTGTACACCTGAGCGATGGCGTTGCCGGCCTTGAGGCGGGCGACGGAGGCGGCGTCGGCATCGACGATGGCTTGCAAGGTGTCGGTGGCGTGTCTCTCCATCCACGAGAGCAGTGTGGGGCCGACGTTGAAGGACATGCGGGCGTAGTTGTCGAAGAGGCGCGACACGCGGCCGTCGGCGCCGAGGATGCGGGCGTTGGCGTTGGGCGCGTAGCACTCCTCGGTGATGCGGGCGTTCCAGTCGTGGTGGGGTGCTGCCGACGCCTCACGCTCGTTTTCTTCCAACCAGGGGTTCTCGCGGGGTGGCTGGTAGAAATGACCGTGAATGCACACCAGCTTCTTCATGCTCATCGCCTCCGGGTCTCGCCGCGAGGACGCTACAGCGGCTCGGCGCTCACCGTCGCCAAGGACGCCACGGCTTCGTCGAAGGCGACCCGCAGGTTCTCTGGGGATCGGTTGGCGAACAAGAACGACGTCTTGCCGGTGCCGATGCCCCGCAGGTCGAGCACCTTGGTGGCGTCGTCGTCGTAGACGGTGATGCGCGCGATGACGATGGGCTCGCGAAAGAGGCTGCCGACGTCGTTGATGTCGAGGCCGACGAAGGCGTAGTGCTCCTTGTCGTAGTGCTCGCGGAGCCGGTTGACCAAGGAGCGGGGCAGCGTCGGCGTCGACTCCACCCGATCCGGCGTCCAGGCCGAGCCCTCAGGATGACGCCACTGGGCCGCGGTCGGTGGGGGCTCGTCGCCGTCGAAGGCCACGTCGTCGAGGAGGGCAGCGCGCTCTTTGTCGAAGCTCAATGTGTAGCCCTGAAAAGCCAGGGCGCGGGTCAGGGGGTCGACGGTGCTGCGCCCGAACTCGTCGAGGCCCCCGCTCTCGGCGAGATCGGCGAGGGACCAGGGTCCATCGAAGCGGGCCACCATCCCCCCGATCAAGGCCGGGACGGGAGGGGCCGGCGGCGTGTTGCCCAGCCGCCGCAGCCAGGGGCGCAAACAGCCGCCAGCGACGACGACGACGAACAGCAGGCACGGCCACAGCCTCGTGGGTGGCCTGCTGTCGAGCCGTGGGTTGACAGACACGGCGGGTTTCTGGGCGCTCACCCCGTGCTCCTAACGCGCCAGAGGCGCTTGCGTCTCGTCCTGCCGATGGCATGAAGCGGCCTCTGCCCGCGCGGTCGTGACATCGCGCCCCAATCGCAGGACCCGACATGAGCCGTGCTTTCGTCGTCTTGTTTTCGCTGACGGTCCTCGCGGCGCCGGCGCACGCCGATGATCTGACCGGGATGCTCGAAAAAGGGCCCATGGCCGGTATCGACGTCGACAACGCTGGCAGGTTTGCCTCCGTTTTTTCGGTCACCGACATCGATGCGCCCATCGCTCAGGTGTGGACCGTGCTCGTCGACTACCCGAGCTACCGCTTCTTCATGCCCCGCGTCGCCGACGTCGAAGCGAGCCCGGGGCCGGCGGGCGCCACCATCGTGAGATGGACCATCGACACCCCGGTGGTCACCACGGAGCACACCAACTCCAACACCGCCGACATCGACAAGATGTTGGTGCGGGCCCGCACCATCGACGGCGACATGGTGGGCTCGCGCTACGAGTGGCGCCTGGTCTCTCTGGGCGCGGGCAAGACCCGCATGTTCCACACCGCCTGGCCGCGCAACATGAACAGCGTCGTCGACGCCCTCGACGACGTGCACCAGACCATCACCATCAGCGTGGCCCTCTCGAGCGCCATGGCCACCATCCGGGCTCTGAAGGGTCGCGCCGAGCTCCTCGAGCACAACGCTCATCCCAAGGGCTAGCAGGCTGCTGAAAAACGAAGTTTTGAGGCAGACGCGTCCTTGGGAGGGAGGCTCATCGAGGCTTCGCCTCGACGAGGGAGGGTCTGGGACAGACCCTCCGGAAGTACAGCAGGGTGCGAAAAACGGAGTTTTTCCGCACCCTGCTAGAGAGCCGAACCGCTAACGGGAAGCCGCC